>JBPCRS010000115.1:0-12137 GCA_050996575.1 Solirubrobacterales bacterium | reverse complement strand
ATCCGGGCGAGCGTTTCTGCTTTGCAGGCCGAGCCGTGGGGTGATTTCCGATCACCCAGGGAGTGGTGCGACTTGGGTGGAGGGAATCGGCGCCTGGCGAAGGGATGCGGAGCAGAAACGCCGGTCGGATCGGTGGATCCAGGCTCAGGCCCCGCGCAGCTCCGCCAGACCCGCTTCGCGGCCGATGACCGGTTCGTAGCCGAGCTCGGTGCGCGCCTTCGAGATGTCGATCGTGCATTCCTGGGCCGAGAGCCAATAAGCGAGCCGGGTCAGCGGTGGCTCGCCGCCGAGCGGCAACAACCGCCAAGCGGCCTCGCATGCCGCGGCCGCGCCGGCGCCGACCCAGGATGGGATCGACCGGGTCGGCGGCTCCACACCCTGGGTCTCGAGCAGGGCGGAGACGAACTCACGGAAGACGACCGGCTCACCGTCGGTGACGAAATAGGCTTCGCCGGCGCCACCCTTGGCCGCCGCGAGGAGCAGTCCCTCGACGACGTTGTCGACATGTGTCGTCGCGGTCAGGTGGCCGCCGCCGCCGATCCAAGCGAGCTTGCCCGACTGCGCTGCGGCGACGAATTCGTGCAGCAGCGTCGTGTCACCGACCCCCCAGACCAAGCGCGGCCGCAGCATCACCGTCTCGAACCCGCTGCCGTTCGCCGAGCGGACCAAGCGCTCGGCCTGCGCCTTCGTCGAAGAATAGAGCGCGCGCGAGTCGGGGCGAAGCGGGGCCGACTCATCGACCTCGACCAACGGCTCGCCGGCGAGCAACGCGGCCTCGGTCCCGCAGTGGACGAAGCGCCCGACGCCGGCCCGGCGCGAGGCCTCGAGCGCGTTCTCGGTCCCGGTGACGTTGCCGCGGACGAACTCCGCCCGCGTTCCCCACTGGCCGAGGTGGGCTGCGAGGTGGAAGGTAATCGCGCAGCCCTCGGCGCCGGCGACCATCGAGGCCGGGTCGTCGAGATCGCCGCGCACCGCCTCGGCGCCAAGCGACTCGACCGCGGCGGCCGAGCGATCGGAGCGGGCGAGCGCACGAACCCGGGTGCCGCCGCCGGCGAGCCGGCGAACGAGGCGGCCGCCGATGAAGCCCGAGCCTCCGGTGACGAAGGCGGAGTCCGGAACCGGGGTCTCACTCGCGTCAATCATCGTGCCTCCTCGCAGCGGCGCTCCCACATCTCGAGCGCGCCGAAGTCGTCGAAGCCGAGCCGGGCGTAGACCGGCGTACCGAGCTTCGTCGCCTGTAGCGTCGCAGTCCGCTGGCCACGCTCGCGGGCGTCCCACAGCGACTGCCGCATCAGCGCCGTCGCCAATCCCCTCCCCCGCGCTGCCTCGGTCGTCGCCACCCAGGCGATCTCGGTGTCCTCGTTGAAGTCGTCGGCGACGAGAACGGCCGCGATCTCGCCGTCGACGCGGACCCCGTAGCTGTGTGCCCGCTCGGCGGGAAGGTGAGCGAGCGCGTTCTCGAAGGTGCGGTCGCTGTAGCCGTAGGCGAGGTCGTTGACCCGGCCGACCGTGATCAGGTCGCAGTCGCGAAACCAGTCGAGCTCACCGAGGTCGGCACGCTCGGCACGCTCGAGCTCGAGTCCCATCGCCCGTGGGGCGGCGTCGAGCAGGTGGCCGGCCTCGGCGAGGCGCTCGGCGGTCGACCGATCGGCCTCGGGCACCCAGACCGTCCAGGCGAGGATGCCGGCGGCGGCGTAGCGCTCGGCGAGCTCGTCGAGCGCGTCGACGATCGCGTCGCCGTCGGCGTAGATCACCGAGTTGAAGACGGAACGTTTCGGGGCAGCCGGGATCAACGACGCGAACAGCCCCTCACGCCTGATCACGCTTCCGCCCTCGGTCGACTCGGCGAGCGTCGCACAGAAGCCCTCCATGCTGGCGCGCACGCGCTCGAGCCAGATCTCGCGACCGACGCCGACGCTCACCGCTTGCACGCGATCGTGATCCCGTCGGCGATCCCGACCATAGCCAGGTCGACGCGCTCGTCGGCGGCCAGGCGCTCGTTGAGCTCGGCGAGCGCCTGCGCCGACTCGTCGTCATCTGGCGGTTCGAGAACCCGGCCGGATAGCAGCACGTTGTCGAGCAGGATCAGGCCGCCCGGGCGCAGCCGCGCCAGGCATTCCTCGAAGTAGTCGCGGTAGCCGGGCTTATCGGCGTCGATGAAAGCGAGGTCGAAGGTCTCCTCTCGAGGCAGTTCGCGAAGCCCCTCGGCGGCCGGGCCGACCCGGACCTCGATCGTCTCGGCGAGTCCGGCCTCGGCGACCCAGCGCTCGGCGACGGCAGCACGCTCGGGATCGATCTCGAAGCAGAGGAGCTCGCCGTCCTCGGGCAGCGCGCGGGCGATGCAGATCGCCGAGTAGCCGGTGAAGGTGCCGACCTCGATCGCGCGCCGAGCACCGATCGCTCGCGTGATCAGGGTCATGAAGGCTCCCTGGTCGGGGGCGATCTGCATCACCGCCATCGCGCCTTCGTCGCGCTCGGTCTCGGCCTGGAGGCGGGCGAGCAACTCGTCCTGGCGCGCGCCGCGCTCGACCAGGTAGGCGTGGATCTCGTCGTTGAGGGCGGTGAACTTCGACACTGCTATGCCTCTTCGCCGCGACGGAACCTGGTCGCGACGAGGCCGGCGAGAGCGCCGACGATGCCACCGGTGATCCCGGCGGAGAAGTCGGCGAGCGAATCGACGATCGGCAGCACGACGAGCACGCCCGCGGCGACCGCAACTCCGATCCAATCGAGCGCGTCGTCGGCGAGCGCATCGGACTCGTCGCGGCGGATCACGAACCAGGCGCAGAGAGCGCCGAGCGCGACGCCGTTGCCACCGGCGGCGACCAGGACGCCATCGCCGATCAGATTGAAGATGCCTGCCGCGGCGAGCATGCCGAGCGAGCCCGAGGCGATCAGCAGGAGCGCTGTGGCGAGTTGGCCAAGCCGGCGCTCGAGGCCGGGGACGAAGAACGCCAGTCCGACGGCGACGACGAACAGGTAGCCGGCGTCGATGTAGACCCAGGGCGCGGTCAGGTAGCGCCACCACTGCGAGCCGACGTCACCGACGATCGCGCCGACGTCGAATGGGATCAACCCGGCCGCGCTCTGCACGATCAGCAGCACCGCGGGCAGCAGGATCGCGACGATCGTGACGTACGGCCGATCGCCGGCAAGCGACCGAGACGCCCGCTCGCCCGCGGCCTGCTTGCGCTTGCGGACGCGCTTGTCGCGCTTCGACTCCTTCGCGGTCAGCTCGTCGCCCACCCGCTCGAGCTTCGGCGCCCGCTTGCGCAACCGCGTACCGCAATACGGACACTCGGTCACATACGGGCTCACCTCTGAACCACAGCTCTTACACACCACGCTCAGTTCAGGCGAGCTCACTAGACGAGAATAGCTTTCCCCACCCAGCGCTTCGCGGGCGGGGCGGGCGCCGATGTGGCTGTCCGGCGTCTTCCGGCTCGGCAAAGCCGAGACGAGCCGGGCAGTCACATCGGTGACCGACCCGCCCGTCCCGCGCCCCTCAGACGCGGGTTTTCTCGGCTATTTCAGATGCGAGGGCGCGCATGTCGGCGCCGCCATCGACCAGCTCGAGCTGGCGGCGAGCGCCGGTGCCGCGGGTGATCAACGTCTCCACACCGGCGAGCTCGTCCTCGCAGCCGAGCTCCTGCGCGTCCTCCGTGAGCAGGTCGACGAGGTGGCGGACCATCTCGGGGGCCGGCGCCGAACGTCGTCGGGGAAAGTCGATCAACTCTCCTTCGAGACCGCGCAGCGCCGCGCGGACCTTGTTGTCGTCGACGAGCTCGGTCGGCACCTCGACAAGGACCTCGCCGTCGTCGAACAGGCTCGAGAGCCGGTGGGCGAGCGAGAGCGTCATCGCCGCCAGCGCGGCGGTGTCCTCGAGCCTCGTCTGCTGGTCGAAAACACGGGTCTCGACCGTGCCCAGGTTCGGATGGGCGCGGACGTCCCACCAGAGGTAGGTGTAGTCCTCGATCGCGCCCGCCTCCATCATCAGCTCGACTCGGCGCGAGAAGATCTCCCAGGTGCCGTAGTGGGGCGGCACCCCCTCGCGCGGAAAGCTGCGGAAGATCGCTGCTCGCGTCGACATCATGCCGCTGCGCTGGCCGCGCCAGAACGGCGAGTTCGAGGAGAGCGCAAGCAACAGCGGCAGGTAGCGGCGAATCCCGTCGGCGACGTAGATCGCCCGGTCGGCGCCGTCGATCGCGACATGGACGTGGGTGCCGAAGATCAACTCCTGGCGGGCTATCCAGGCGAGCTGCTCGATGATCAGGTGGTAGCGCTCGCGGTCGACGATCCGCTGGTCCTCGGGCAGCGCGAACGGATGGGTGCCGGCGGCGCCGACGAGGTAGCCATTTCGCTCGGCGACCTCGGTCACGGCGCGGCGCAGGCCGGTGAGCTGGTCGACTGCCTCGCCAACGGCTTGGCACGGCGTCGTCGCGACCTCGAGCACCGACTGGAACAGCTCGGGCTTGACGTGCCCGGTGATCTCCTCGGGGACGCCGTCGAGGATCGACTCGATCTCCTGCGCGAGATCGAACGTCTCAGCGTCGATCAGCATCAGCTCCTCCTCGATGCCGATCGTGAACGGAGGGCCCTCGAAGCGGTGCTCGAGCATCGCGCCTGAGCCTAAACGGAAGCCCGGGCGGGGACCACTCGCCCACCCGATAGTCACTTAGACTGCCGGGACACCGAGCCAAGGAGGAATTCGAACCGTGGAAGTCAAGGCCGTAATCGAGCAGAAGTCGCTTCTCAGCGTGCTCTCACCCGGAAAGCGCACCCGCTTGCGCCGCCTGCTCTTCGAGTTCGGACCCGGCGAGGGAACGCTGATGCTGCTGCCGATCGACCAGGGGATCGAGCACGGCCCGCGTGACTTCTTCCCCAACCCGGCATCGAAGGACCCCGAATACCAGTTCCGGCTCGCCGCCGAGGCCGGCTACTCGGCGATCGCCTGTCAGATCGGACTCGCCGAGAAGTACTACCCCGACTACGCAGGCCAGGTGCCGTTGATCCTCAAGGTGAACGCGAAGACCGACGTTCCAACCTCCGAGAACCCGCTCTCGACCACGAACGCCTCGGTCGAGGACGCGGTCCGGCTCGGCGCCGACGCCGTCGGCTACACGCTCTACGTCGGCTCGCCGCGCCAGGACGAGGACCTGCACCAGCTGAAGGGCGTTCGCGAGCAGTGCGACCGCTACGGCATGCCGCTGGTGATCTGGGCCTACCCGCGCGGATCGGGGATCGACGAGAAGGGCGGCCAGCTCTCGCTCTATGCGGTCGACTATGCGGCTCGCCTGGCGATGGAGATGGGCGCGGACGTGGTCAAGCTCAACATGCCGAAGCCCGACCCGGCGAAGGACAAGGACTCACCCGCCCCGTACAACGAGATGGAGGTCACCCAGGAGGAGGCGATCCAGCACTGCGTTGACTCCGCCGGACGCTCGCTCGTTGTCCTCTCGGGCGGCTCGAGGGTCGACGACGAAGTCGTCCTCGGCCACACCCGGGCGATCATGGAGGCCGGCGGCTCGGGCGTGATTTTCGGCCGCAACGTCTGGCAGCGCGAATGGTCGGAGGCGCTCGAGATCGTCGCCCAGATCAAGGAGACGCTGCTCAGCCACGTGTCGCGGATTCCGTAGCGGTTCGTGCTCAGACCACCGTCAGCTGCAACAGGTAGCCGGCGACACCGCAGCCGAGGACGACGTAGAGCACGGTCAGCTTGCCGTGCCAGTGGTTGAGCGCGAGGAAGGCCGCCACGGCGAGCGCGGCGGTCCAACCGTCGACGACGCCGGCGTCGACGATCTCGACCGTGACCGCGGCGATCAGGCCGATCACCGCGGCGGCGACGCCGAGCAGGAACGGGCGGATCCGCGGGTCCTCGGCGATCGCGACGAGGCCGCGGTGAAAGAAGATCGGCAGTACGAAGGCCGGCAGGAAGACGCCGAGCGTCATCGCCAGGCTGCCGCCTAGCCCGCCGGCGAGGTAGCCGACGAAGGTGGCGAAGATGACGAGCGGAGCGGGCAGCACGCCGCCGAGCGCGAGCCCGTCGACGAACTGAGCGTCGGTGAGCCAGCCATGGTCGACGACCGCCGCCTGCTGCAGGAACGGAATCGCGGTGAAGGCGCCGCCGAAGGTGAGTAGGCCCGCCTTCAGCCCCTCGAGGAAGATCTCGGCGGTCAGCGAGACGCCGACCGTGCTGGCGAGAACGAGTCCGATCGCGAGCGGCGAGAGCTCAACCGCGCGAACGCTGCGAATCGCCGGGCCGGCCCGCTTCCAGACCTCGTAGAGCAGCCCTGCGCCGAGCAGGACCAAGACGAAGGTCGCCGAGGCGAACAGTGTGAGCACGAAGGCGGCTACCGCGAGCAGTGCGAGCGGCACGTCGGTGATGAAGTTGCGCGAGAGGCGGACGAGCGCGCGGGCGACGATCGCCCCGACCGCCGCCTTCAGCCCGTAGAAGAGCTCGTCGAGGTCGTCGGCGATCTCGGCCTCGACGTAGAGGATCGAGAGCCCGAGCATGAGAACGAAGCCGGGCAGCATGAAACCGAGCCCGGCGAGAAAGGCGCCGAGACGGCCGCCGCGCAGGCGGCCGAAGTAGACGCAGAGCTCGTGCGCCTCCGGGCCGGGCATCACCTGGTAGACGGCGAGCGTCCTCTTGAACGTCTCCTCGTCGACCCAGCCCTGCTCATCGACGCATTCGTGCTTGATCATCGCGATCTGCGCCGCCGGCCCGCCCCACGCCAGCGCGCCGAAGCGCAGGAAGCGAAAGAAGATCGAGCGCGGCGAGTCCATCTGAGCGGCAGTCTGCACGTTCGGCTGCAGCGGGGCGGCGACGACCGCCGCGGGCTTCATGGTTGATGGATGGGCCGCCTGATCGACTTCCGCTCACCGGGGATCGCCGTGCTGGCGATCGTCCTTCTCCTGCTCGTAGCTGAGAGTGTCGGTCTGATCGACCTCAGCGGCGATGATGGGGACGAGCCCGAGCTCGGCCGAAGCGCCGAAGCCGGAGTCGAGCGCGTGATCGACGGCGACACGATCGAGGTCTCGCTCGGCGGGGAGGAGGAGGACGTTCGCTACATCGGCATCGACACACCGGAATCGGTCGCCCCGGGCGAACCGGTCGAGTGCTTCGGCAAAGCGGCGAGCCGCGAGAACGAGCGCCTTGTCGGCGGCGAGACGGTCCGGCTCGTCTTCGACGCGGAGCGGCGCGACGATTACGGCCGGCTGCTGGCCTACGTCTACGTCGACGAGCTCTTCGTCAACGCGAAGCTGGTCGAGACCGGGTTCGCCCGTACGCTCGAGATCGCGCCGAACACGACGCAAGCGGAACGCCTGAACAGGCTCGAGGCCGAGGCGGGAAGCGAGGGGCTTGGTCTCTGGGGCGCGTGTGAGGCCTGACACGCTCTATGTGCGTATCGTTACGGCCCTGTAAACGCTCGCTATAACCGGTGTACCCTCTGATAGCTTCGCGAGCCTTCAGAACTATGGAATCAAGCGCCACAGCCAACCGCATGGAGCAGAGCCTCGACCAGTTCGAGACCGCTTTCGAGCAGGAGGCGGCGATCGAGCGGCGCCGCCGCAAGCAACTCCGCCAGCGCGCCGCGAACCGCTCGCGGGCGCGCCACATCTCGCGCAACGAGCAGCGCGGCAAGTTTCGCTTCGTCGTCTTGTTCACCGCGCTGACGGCGACCGTGGTCACGGTCAGCGTGGTGATGTTCGAGATTCTCGCCTGGGTGATTACGAGCGGCTGAGCCGCTCGTTCACCTCGGCTCGCGCGCTACTTCTTCGCCAGGTCGTCGAGCGCCTTGTCGACGCGTTCGCCCGCCCCTTCCTGCGCTCCGGAGTTCTCCGCCTGGATCGACAGGTAGACCTCCTTGCGAAACACGGGAATGTCGCGTGGCGCCGCTATCCCGATTCGGACCTTGTCGCCGGCGACAGCGAGCACGGACACCTCGACATCGTCGCCGATCATGATGCTCTGATTGGTCTTGCGTGTGAGGACCAGCATCGCCCCTCGCTTCCTTACGAGTTCGGCGAACCCCTAGGGCACACCCCAACGCCGACCAGCGTACCGAATAGAGCCTTCGCGAGCGACACTTGTAGTCTTCCCGGCTCGCTATGGCCAAAAAATCTTTAAGAGCACAGCTGAATCAGATCCGCGCCTGGGTCCGCCAGGGTCGCACCGACGCCTGGATCGCCCACCAACTCGAGGTCCCGGCCTCCGAGCTTCGCGAGTTCCGGCGCCGTCACGAGCTGACCGCCGACGGTGATGAGGACGCCGAGGTCGACCTCCGCGACGAGATCGAGGCCGAGATCGAGGCCGCGACGCTCGAGGAGGACGAGGACGAGGACGAGGACGAGGAAGTTGACGCGGAGGAGGACGGCGCCGAGGACGCCGAGGAACGCGAGCCTTCAGGCGATGGGGATTCCGACGCCGACGCCGACTCCGCCCCCGCGGCGCCGAAGCGAAGGCGGCGGCGCGGCCGGCGTGGGCGCGGAGCGAAGAAGCTCGAGGCCAGCTTCGACCACGGTGGCGACGACGGATACGGGCTCTGGCTCGACGCCGCCGTTGCCGATGACCCCGTCTACAGCGAGCACTGGGCGGGCCATCGCGCGGTCGAGGTTCAGATCGAGCCCGACCAGATCACGATTCGCCGCAGCGCTGATTAGCTCACCGATTCAGCCGCGCTCCTTCCAGACCTTGCGCGGTGCATTCTCGAGCGCGTTGAGAATCGCCTCGAGCTCCATCAGCTCGTCGCTGCGAACGCCCTCGGCGAGCAGCTTTCGCATCGTCGAGTCGCGCTGGGCAACCGTTCCCTCGGGAAAGAGATAGCCGGCGATCTCGGCGTCGCGCTCCTCCGGTGAGCCCCAGCGGCGTGCCGCCTTCTTGCCCTCTCGAATCGGCGTCCCGCCACTCTCGGCAGCACGCCGCAGCGCGCCGACGACGAAGGCGCCTCCGTCGCCGCCCGGCGAGCCGGCACTCGCCCCACCGTTCGGGCTGAGGCCGCGGCCGGCCAGTCGCTCGAGGATCTGATCAACGGGCTTGCCTTTGACGATCGCGATCCGCAGCGCGACGCGGTCCGCATCGCCGAGCCCGCCGATCGCCCGCGCCGGGTCGAACTTCCCTCCGCCCTTCCCGAACTGCGCCTTTGCGATCTGCTTGAACGCGGCCCAATGGCGCCGGGGGACGATCCCGATCGCCGGCAGCAGGGCGATGTAGCCGGCGAAGGCCGCCAGCGCGGGGATGATCTGGACGACGACGTTGTCGGGGACGAGCAGGGCGTAGGCGGCGCCGATCGCGCCGGCGAGGAGCGTCGCCCCGGCGAGCTTCAGGTACTCGATCTCGACCGGGTGGTCGCCGAATTGAGAGCGGGTGAGCATGAACAGGCTGGGCACGCTGAACCCGATCAGCATCGCGATCGGCGCGCCGGCGAGGCCGAGCTCACCGATCAGGAAAAGCGCGGTGCCGATGAAGACGAGCGCCGCGACAACCGCGCCGACGATGAACGTCGTCCGCTTGTTCGGGATCGAGACCGCCTGCGAAACAGAGCGCATGATGCTCGGCCCCATCAGCGCAAGCGCGACCAGCGGCACGAGCGGCGCCGCGTCGGCGTAGCCGCTCGGGGCCAGATGGGCAAGCACCTCGGCCGCCAGAGTCGCCCCGAACAGGGCGACGATGCAGAGCAGGAAGAAGTAGGTGAGCTGTTGGCCGCGAGCGGTCGCTCGTCCGTACTCGTCCTGGACCGCCTTGAAGCTGAGCGACTTGCGCAGCGGCCGCATCGCCACCCGGAAGGCGCCCGGAAGGAGCGCGACGACGATGCCGGTTCGCGAGGCGAGCTGGTAGACGCCGACGTCGGCATCCGTGACGAAGCGCGAGAGCAAGAAGATGTCGGCGTTCGAGATCGTCCACATCGAGAGGACGACGGGGATCCGCGGTGCGCCCCGGCGCCAGATCAACCCGGCTTCGGCGAGGCTCGGTCGCGGGTCGAGGCTGCCGCGCAGCATGAAGACAGCGACGGCGACGGCAATCGCGCTGCCGAGGGCGGTCCCGGCGATCGCGCCCTCGATCCCGGCCCCGGCAGCGACGAAGGCGACGACCGCAACGAGGATCAACAGCGGTCGGGCAACCTCGACCGCGACGTGGGCGCCGGGGCGGCGCTCGAGCCAGAGGACGAGCGAGGTCAGCCTGAAGATCGCCGAGAGCCCGCCGCCGATCGCGGCGAAGGCGATCAGCTCGCGGTCGGAATCGCCGCCGAGCAGGAGGTTCGCGATCGGCTCGGCGGCGGCGATCACGATCAGCGTGCCGACGATCGAGACGATCACCGTCAGCCAGAGCCCGGTGCCGAGGCTGCGGCGGTCGCCGCCGGCGTCGGCGGCGGACTCCTCGTCGTCATCGTCGTCGTCCTCGTCGTCCATGCCGAAGACGCGCTTGAAGGTGCCCTGCTTGGTCGCCAGGTTGAACAGCGTCGAGAGCAGGCCGGAGAGGAAGAGCAGCAGGCCGAAGCGGCCGAACTCGGCCGGGCCGAGGAAGAAGGCGACGACGACGACGCTGGCGAAGGTCAGCAGATTGCTCGTGACCAGCAGCGCGCCCTGGATGCCGGAATAGCGCAAGACCTTGGCGCCGAGGACCGCTCCGCTACCGGGCTTCTCCGAGCCCCCTTGGTCGCTCAAGTCCAGATCGACCAGTTGGCGAAGTCGCGCCCGGTGAACTCGCGCAGCTTGAGCGCGTCCTCGCGCAGCACCTCGAGCACGTCGTCGGGCAGCTGGTCGCGCAGGTTTGGTCGCTCGATCGGGCGCGAGAGCCGCAGGCCGCCCTCGGCGTAGTTCCAGAGCACCTTCGGGATCCGCTTGCCCCAGTCGGTGCGGCTCCACTCCTGGACCTTGATCCCGGCCTTCGAAGCCCGCCGCTTCTTCGACGTGCGGTGGCGGACGGTGTCGAAGGCCTTGTGCCTGAAATCCGGGTCGATGCCGACGAACTCGAAGACCTCGCGAAGCTGGTCGGCTCGGCGGTCGCGCAGGTCGGACTGCTGGAAGACGAGGATCTGCGAGCGGTCGTAGTGCTTGAGGAAGCGCTCGATCTGCATGAAGTAGCGGCTGCGCAGGACGTAGGTCGTGGTCGGGTGGATGATCGTCTCGACCACGGTTCCGCGCTCACGCCGCTTCGCGTAGTTGTGGACCCAGTGCGCCTCGATCCGCGCGACCGGGTCGCGGACCATGAAGATCAGCTTCGCCTCGGGGACGGTCTCGGCCATCCGTTCGGCGATCCCCTCGTGGTGGGGCCATGTCGTGTAGTTCGGCGAGGATTCGAGCCGGACCGCCTTCGAGGGATCGAAATGGCCGCGGTACCACTCGACCCCCTGATCCCAGTTGTTCGACTCGATGAAGTAGTTGAGCTCCTTCGGCTGCGATGCGGAGACCTCGGGGTGGAAGCCCATGTAGTAGTGCAGGGTGCTTGTGCCGCACTTCTGGGCCCCGATCACGATCGTGTTCGGCAGAGCGCCGGCCCCGCTACCGGCAGGCTGGCGCTGTGGGGCTTCCAGGGAGGCTTCCATTTGCGCTGCTAGAGGGTAGTCCGGCGAACCCGTTTGCGACCGTTGAGAGCGGCCTTCGCCCGGCGCTCGGCGAAGGCCGCGTAGGGCTCGTTGGTGATCGCTGCGGCGCGCTCGGGTGAGGGCACGTACTCGAAGGCGAATCCGGCGCGGCGCAGCGCGGTGAACTCGAGTGAGTCGGTGATCGCGAGCAGGCGGTCGTGGCCGATCCCCTCGGCCTGGGCGAGCTCGATGAGTCGGGGGATCAGCTCGCCGGCGGGGATGCCGAGGGCGACGACGGCGAGCTTTGCCGGTGGTGGCGGCGGGTCGGTGATGCGCGTCCTGGCGCGGCGGGCGACGATCAGGGGGAGCCTTGGGCCGACTCGTTTTACGAGCTCGAGGGAAACGGATATGGCCGAACGAGCGGTGGAGGGCCGTTCGCTTGCGGTTGGGGACCGGCCGCCGGCATCTCCCTCCGGCTCGTCTCGGCTTCGCCGAGCCGCAAAACGCCGGAGTGAGACACCCGCGTCCGGTCCCTCCTGATGCGCTTGGTCATCCTCTTTCACAAGCCCGGTCAACCAGTTGGCAGCGGCCTGAGCGCCGTCGGCAGCGGGC
>JBPCRS010000086.1:0-9509 GCA_050996575.1 Solirubrobacterales bacterium | reverse complement strand
CTCGAAGGTCGGCGAGGAGCAGCTCTTCTACCTGCAGTCGCGCGGCCTCGACGAGGAAGAGGCCTCGAAGATGATCGTCAACGGCTTCATCGAGCCGATCACCAAGGAGCTGCCGATGGAGTACTCGGTCGAGATGAACCGGCTGATCGAGCTGCAGATGGAAGGCTCGATTGGCTAGTCGCGCCCCCGCTCAGGCGGAACCGGACTGGCTCGAGAAGAGGCGCCGAAAGGGCGCCTCTTTGGCGAGCGAGCTCGAGCTGCCGACACAGAAGACGAAGGGCTGGGAGTTCACCGACCTCTCGGCGCTCGAGCTCGATGCCTACGAGCCGGGCCAGGCCCAGGTCGAGGGCATCGACGGCAGCGATCGGGACGGGGTCGTCGTGATCAGCCTCGCCGAGGCCGCCGATCGCCTTCCCGAACTCGTTCGCGAAAGACTTGGATCGCTGGTCGAGCCGAGCGACGTCTTCGTCGCCCGAAACGAGGAGCGCTGGCGCGAGGGTGTCCTCGTCCACGTGCCAGCCGGCGCCCGCCTGAGCGAGCCGCTCGAGCTCGAGATCGGCGCCGCCGCCGGCGAGGAGGTCCACTGGCGCACGCTGATCGTGCTCGAGGCCGGCGCCGAGGCCGAGGTCTTCGAACGCTACGTCTCCGAGGGCGAGGGGCTCGTCGACGGCGTCGTCGAGCTGATTGTCGGCGAGGGCGCAAACCTGCGCTACATCTGCGAGCAGGAGCTCTCCGACGAAGCCTGGTCGTTCGCGACCCAGCGCGCCGAGGTCGGCCGCGACGCCCACCTCGAGTGGATCGCGCTCGGCTTCGGCTCGGCGCGCGGCAAGACGCGGATGGAGACGAAGCTCGCCGGCCAGGGCTCCTCGGCGAAGGTCACCGGCGCCTACGCGGGCAGCGGCCGGCAGCACCTCGATTACGGGACGACGCAGGAGCACGCGGCCCCGCACACGAACTCCGACCTCGCCTTCCGCGGCGTGCTCACCGATCGCGCCACCTCGGTCTGGAGCGGGATGATCAAGGTCGACCGCGACGCCCAGCAGACCGACGCCTTCCAGGAGAGCCGCAACCTGCTGCTCTCGGCGAAGTCGCACGCCGACGCGATCCCCGGACTCGAGATCGAGGCCGACGACGTCCGCTGCACCCACGCCGCCGCGATCGCTCAGGTCGACCGCGAGCAACTCTTCTATCTGACCTCGCGCGGGCTTTCGGTCGAGGACGCGACCAGCCTCGTCGTCGAGGGCTTCCTCGCCTCGCTGGTCGAGCGGATCGCCGAGGGCCCGGTCCGCGAGCGGATTCGCGAAGCGCTCGAGCGCCGGCTCGCCGAATTGCTAGGTTGACGACGATGATCAACGGCCTCGACTTCGTCGGCATTCCGACCCAGGATCCGGAGCGCGCGCGGAGCTTCTACGTCGAGACGCTCGGGCTGCGCCCCGACGAAAACGCCGAGTTCGACGTCTGGGCCGGCGAGACCTGTTTCGGCATCTGGCAGCCGGCGAAGTTCGGAATGGAGTTCGCGCCGCAGAAGAACGCTCATCCCGCTCTGCACGTCGATGACGTCGAGGCTGCGCGGACAGAGCTAGAGGCGAAAGGCGTCGAGTTCGCCGGCGAGACGTTCGACACCGGCGTCTGCCACATGGCGCTGTTCACCGACCCCGACGGCAACGACCTGATGCTGCACCACCGCTACGCGCCGTACGGCTCCTCGGGCTGAGTAGCGGCGTCGTCCTCGCGGCGCTGGCGGACGATGCTGATCACGATCGAGCCGAGCACGATCAGCACCGGCACCGCGTAGAGAATCCAGATCAGCCAGTGGCTGACGTGAGCGATGAGCACCACGGCCACAAGTCTAGGCCTGGCCTCAAGTCAGACGGTCCGCGGCCGAACGATCAGGACGACTAGGAAGGCGCTCACGGCGACCAGCACGATCGAGGCGCCCGCAGCGATGTCGAGATGCCATGAGAGAAGCAGCCCGAGCGGGGCGCTGAGAGCGGCGATCCCCGCGGAGACGACCATCATCGTCGGCAGACGCCGGGTTACGAGCGCGGCGGCGGCGGGCGGGGCCATCAACATCCCGAGGACGAGGAGCGCGCCGACGACGCGAAAGCCGATCACGACGGCAATCGTCACCAGGACCAGCAAGAGGAGCTCGAGCCGATCGGCCGGCAGCCCGATCGCTGCGGCGCGCTGACGATCGAAGGACACGAGCAGGAGTGGTCGGTAGAGGACCAGCACCGCCGCAAGCACGGCTAGCGTCGCGACTCCGGCGAGGATCACCTCGTCCCCGCCGACCCCGAGGACGTCGCCGAAGAGGAACGAGTTGAGGTCGACCGAGTAGCCATCACTGCGTGAGATCACGACGACGCCAAGCGCAAGCATGAAAACGAAGACCACCGCCGCACCGTTCTCTTCCCGCAGCCGGCTGCGACGCAGGACCAGACTCGTCAAACCGGCCGTGACGAGACCCGACACCAGCGCTCCAAGGGTGAGCGCGAGGTCGTTGGGATCGGTACCCGCCGCCCCCGCGGTGAGCGCGAAGGCGACCGCGATTCCCGGCAGGACCCCATGGGCAAGGCTGTCGGCGACGAGCGCCATGCCCCGGAGGACGACGTAGCAGCCGACGACCCCACAGAGCACACCGACGATCGCCGCGGCAATCGCTCCGGTGCGGACGAACTCCGCGCTGAACGGATCTGTGAGGAACTCCACCCTCAGCCTGCTCCGTGATGGTGATGAGCAATGTCGACCATCAACTCACCGACCCGCAATACTCGCCCGGCGAAAGTCTCCGCGAGAACCTCTTCGTTGATCGTCTCAGCCGGCGGCCCGAAGGCGATCACCTTCCGGTTGAGACAGAGGACCAGATCGTGATCGCGGCTCGCGCTGCGAAGGTCGTGGGTGGCGACGAACGTCGTCCGCCCTTGTTCACGCCAGCGTCCAAGCAATTCTCTGACCGCCTCACCGGTCGGAGCGTCAACCCCCGTGAACGGCTCGTCGAGGAGGAGCAGCTCGGGGTCTTGCGCTGCCGCCTGTGCGAGCAGTGCACGCTGGCGCTCCCCGCCGGAGAGATCGCCGAAACGCCGTCGCGACAGATGCTCGATCGACAGCGCCGAGAGCGCCTCGTCGACGAGTTCGCGATCACGGCGGCCAAACCGGCGGAAAAGGCCCAGCTCGCCGTAGCGGCCCATCCGAACGACATCGGCCACGGTGACCGGAAAGCCGGGAGTCAGCTCGAGCCGCTGCGGAACCAGCGCGATCTTTGCGTCGCCGGTATCGATCTCGCCGGCGGTGACCTCGGCCAAGCCGACCGCTGCGGCGAACAGGGTGCTCTTGCCGGCTCCATTCGGACCGAGCACCGCGACGCTGGACCCGGCCGGGACGTCGAAGCTGACGTCCTCGAGCGCCGTGTGCGCGCCGAAGGCCACGGTCAGGCCCTCTGCGGTCACGGACATCGGGCTCACCTCGAGGGCGCGCAATCGGGACAGAGCCCGCGTATGACCACGTCGTGGCCGCTGATCCGGTGTTCGAGCCTGGCGCCGAGCCGTTCGATCGCGTGCTCCAGCGAGTCGTCCTCGAACGGGGTCAGGGTGCCACAGGATTCGCAGACGGCATGGTGATGGTGGTCCCCTCCGGGGCTGATTCGCTCGAACCGGGAGGGGCCGTCACCCGTATCGAGCCTCTGAACCAGGCCGAGGCCCTGAAGCAGGTCGAGGGCTCGGTAGATGCTGGCGAGTCCGACCTCGCGATCCTGGCGATCGAGCTGACGCGAGATCTGCTGAGCGCTCAGACAACAGTTCTCGCCGGCTAGCAACTCGATAACCGCGTCCCTGGCTCCGCCGCTGCGATGCCCTGATTCCTCGACCGCACCGAGGGCATGCGTTTTCCAGTCAGGCACTGGTACTATTCTCCGCGCACTATGAGAATGATTCTCATTATCGTCATTTCCTCCATACTATCGGGAGCCGTCGTCGTCGCCTGCGGCCAGGGCGACCCGGATCCCTCCGAGGTCGTCGCGACGACCGGAATCCTCGCCTCGATCACCGAGCGGATCGCCGCCGAGGACATTGGCGTCACCCAGCTGATCCCGGACGGCTCCGATCCGCACGAGTTCGCACTCAGCGCCGAGGACCGCCTCGAGCTCGAGCAGGCGTCACTCGTTGTCGCCAACGGCGCCGCGCTCGAGCAGGGCATACCGCTCGACGAAACCGACGCGCCGATCTGGGAATTGACGGCGAATAGCGGTGCGCTTCGCGAAGGAGATCCGCACGTCTGGATGGATCCGGCCAAGGTCGCCGACGCGCTGCCGTCGCTCGCCGACGCGCTCGCCGGGGCCGACGCCGCGCACGCGGCCGACTACCGGCGACGTGCGGCGCAGTACGCCGACGAGCTGACCGCGCTCGATCGATCGATCGCCGACGGTCTCGAGTCGATCCCGCCCGAGAACCGGCGCCTGGTCACATCCCACGACGCGCTCGGCTACTTCGCCGACCGCTACGGCCTCGTGGTGCTTGCCAGCCCGTTCGGCCCGCTCGGAGCCGGGGGCGAGCCCAGCGCCGCAGCCCTCCAGGAGGCGATTGACGCCGTCCGCGATTCCGGCGTCCCGGCGGTCTTCGCCCAAGCCGAGGACGACCCGTCGGTGATGGAACGGGTCGCGAGCGAGACCGGAGTCGAGGTCGTCAACGGGCTTCTGGTCGAATCACCGGGGAGCGCCGAGACCTATGAGGAGATGCTGCGCACCGACGAGGAACTGATCGTCGGCGCGCTCACCCCGGACTCATCGACACCGTGAGAGGAGCCACCGCACGCACCGACCGAGCGAGTGTGTCAATTTGCCCGATCAATGAACGCACGCTTCTCCGACCCGCTCGGCGTCGTGACCGGGGCTGCCCTTGCCGCATCCGCGCTCGCTATCGGCTGCGGCGGCGAGCGCCACTTCGAAGCCGAAGAATTCATCACGGCGGCAAATGATCAAGGGGCGGGATTCGTCTTAGGAACGCCGCTCTCGACGAGCCTCCCCGACCGCGAGATCTACGTGCTCGAGCTCTCCGCCCAGGCGGCATCGGGGACACCGGTCGGGGGCGGCGGCTCGGTCGTGATCACCGAAAACGAGGAGACCGGCAGGGCCGAGCACGCGCGCTGCGAGAGTGCCGCCACCCTGCTCTGCTACCGCGCCTCGAACGTCGTCGTCGAGCTCGAGGACGCCCTCACCCCCGACTCGCGGCGGCGAGTGGACGAAGCGTTTTCGGGGCTGGCAAGGGAGTGAGGTGAGCGGCGAGACGCCGGCGGCCCGCTTCCGCAGCTTCCGCGACCCAGGGCGCCGTGGGCGTTGCTTGTGGGGTCGGCGGGTCGGGGTGTCGTGGCTGGGCGGTGACGCTTGTGTTGGCGGATTGGCGCGTGTTTCGTCCCCGTCGATGCGGCGCTGTGTCGGATTACCCTCGCATTGAGAGGGTAAAACGGACCAGCGCCCCGAGACGCGGTGTCACGGCTCCGCGGAACCGGATCGAGGGCGATTGTCGCCAGCACCTGACCAAACACGCGCAAAGAGTCACCCAACACGCCCGAACCCGCTGCCCTACCCAGCCCCGCGACCACGGCGCCTTGGGTCGCGGTCGCTACGCCCCGTCCCGCCGCCCTGCTACCCGTTCGACTGCGAGAGCTAGTAAAAGGCCGAGCGAGGTGAAGCCGGCCATCAGCGCAAGCATCCAATACTGCGAGGGCCGTTCTCACTTCTCGAGCGCGGGAGCATCGATCGACTCGCCGCCCCCGCCGAAGACGAAGAGCGCGACGATCGCGAGACCGAGCACCAGCCCGATCGCGATCCCGATCGCAAGCTCGCGGCGGTTCAGACCTTCAGGCCCTCAGACGCCGTCGAGCAGGCGCCAGTGGGCGAGAAACGCCGACTCGGCCTCGGCGACGAGGACGTCCTCGTCGGCGCTCCCGGCGAGCTCGGAGATCAGCTCACGAGTCTGAGCGGTGTGCTCGACGTCGCGAGTCTCGTGAACGCGGAAGTAAGCCGTGCCGGCGCCGTCGGTGTAGCCATAGCGCTCGGTCAGGCCCTCGCGCTTGGTCCGCGAGATAGCGGGCTGGCCGCTCTCGATCGCATACAGCCGGGCGAGGTTGGCGAGCACGCCGTCGTCGGCGGTCCAGGCTTCGACGCACTCACGCGTCTCGGCGGTCGGCACCGCGGCGACGCCGCCGCCGGCAGCCTCGACGAAGCCGTCCCAGAGCTCGACGTGGGCAGCTTCCTCGACCGCGTGGCTGCGAAGCTCGGTGCGGCCGGGGATCTGCTCGGCCACGGTCGCGCTGATCGTCGCCACGGCCTCGACGGCGTGGCGGTACTGGCCCGAATAGCGTGCCAGCTCCTCCTCGCTCAGCTCACCGGCCGACCAGCGCTGGTAGAACGGATGCTCGAGGACATTCCAGCGCTCCCGCGCCGACTCGATTCGCTCCCAGATGCTCTCGTTCAAGACGGTCCTCCCTAGTTTCACTTCCCCGATGGTCGATCCACCTTACCGGGAGCAGAACGCGGCTTGAGACCTCCCCGCCCCGATATCGCCGTGCCGCCGATGCCGCCGATGGTCGAGTGGGTCGGTGAGACACCGATTGCGATCGAGAAGCTGACCGCGCGCGGCCCCGTCCTCTTGCACTTCTTCTGCGCCGGCCACGACGCGAGCGTCCGCACCCTGCCCTACGTCCAGGGCTGGCACGAGCGCTACGGCGATGTCGGCCTCACCGTGCTCGGCGTCGACTCGCCGCGGTTCGCGCTCAGCGCCGGCGCCGAGAAGCTGGCAGCGGCGCTCGGCCGGCTCGGTCTCACTTTCCCGGTCGCCGCCGACGCCGGGTTCGACGTCTGGCGTTCGTACGGGTGCGAGGGCTGGCCGTCGACGTTCGTCTGGGGCCAGGGCGGGACGCTTCGCTGGTTCCAGTTCGGCGAGGGCGAGTACGCGGCCACCGAGGAGGCGATCCGGACGCTCTTGCCGGCCGAGGCGAGGGAAGCCGGACTGGCCGAGGCGCAGGGCCCGCTTCGCCCGAGCGACGCCGCCGGCGCGCGGGTCGTGCCGCCGACACCCGAAGTCTTCCCCGGTGGGGAAGCCGCAACACCGCTTCGGGTCGGCGCTGCCACGCCGGCAATCGAGCTGACCTACGCCGGAACGGGAGCGAGCGCCGCCGTCGACGGCCGCGGCCGACTCGAGGTCCGGCTCGACGGCGGCTCCGAGCGGGTAATCGACGTCACCGCGCCGGGCGTCTACGAGCTCTCCTCCCATCCCCGCCACGGCGAGCACCGGCTCGCGCTACGGGCCTCGGCGGGACTCGAGGTCTACTGCGTCGCCTTCGCCCCGGGCCTTCCCTGAGCTTCCAACGACGGCGCCATCGACGCGGCGAGTGAACCGCGACTCTCGACCGCCCGAATCAAGGAGCGTTCCGTCCGGGCGCGGTCCGCACCGAGGCCGACCATCAGATCGACGGCGAGCGAGGTGGGCAGGTCCTGCATCTCCTCCTGATCGAACCCTCCGATCGCAAGCAGGACGAAGCCGTGCGTCGCGCTGAGGACCTGGATCGCGGCGGCCCTGGCGTCCTGCCGGCGGATCTCACCGGCTTCGATCACGCGCTCAACGGACTCGAGCAGGATCGAGAACGTGTCGACTCCCTCGGGCAGGCGCCATATCGCGCCGGCGTCGAGCGCCGGCTTCGCTTCCCGAAGACGGCTGCTGCTGAGGCCGAACATCAGGCGGTAGAGCTGTGAGTTCTGGAGCGCGAACTCCGAGTAGGCGAGCCCGCCCGCGATCAGGTCGGCCATCGGGTCATCGTCGAGGCGCACCCGTCCTCTGACGTGTGCCGCGAAGCGCGCTAAGCCTTCGCGGACCACCTCGTCGATCAGCCCGGGCATCCCTCCGAAGTGGGTGTAGACCGCCATCGTCGACGCGCCTATCTCGGCCGTGAGCGTTCGGGCCTTGAGCGCTTCGGGCCCGTCGCTCTCGAGCCGGCGGAAGGCGGCCTCCAGAAGTCTCTCGCGCGTTTCGGGCTCGGCCATCGTTTGACAGCCTCTCATAACATCGTTATAGTGTCCATAACAGCGTTATAGTTCTTGCCCGAACCACGGAGGAGGATGGAATGGATGCAAACGAACTGAACCCCGTTGCGAGGGTGGTCGCAGGCGTCGCAGGCGCCCTTCTGATCGCGACGGTATTTCTAGCCGTGGGCCGCGGGCCCGGGGGCGTCGACGACGGGCTGGGAGCTCGCGTCGGCGACCTGCGTGTTGGCGATTCTGACCGGCCTGGCGGCGATCGCAGCGGCGATCACGGGCTCTTTCGCCCGGACCTCTCGCTGAACGGCGCCGCGGACCTGCTCGCGATCGCGAGCACGGTGCTATTGCTCTGGGTTCTGTTCGACCTCCCCGAGGGCGCGAGCGCAATCTGGGGCGTGTTCGCGGCGCTCGCCGCAGCGATGTCCGTCTCGGGCGCCTGCGGCGACTACCGGTTGCTGAAGGGCGCCCCCGCGTTCCCCTCGTTGACGAGAGACTGACTCAGGGGCGAAGCGTCAGCGACTCGGCGTTCATGTTGCCGAAGCGGTCGCGAGCCGCGCCGACCGGGATCGTCACGGGAAGGTCGGAGCGGCCCTTGGGCCGGAAGACCGAACCGCGACGACGTCGGTAGACCACGGTCGCGGTGCCGATGTCGAAGGCGACCTCGCCGCCCCGCACCCCGGCCGGGCGGGCGAGCAGGTCGACGTTCTCCTCGGCCTCCGGATAGCCGACCCGGACGCCGACGCGATCGCCCTTCGGCGGCAGCGCAGTCAACGTCAGCGCCCTCGACGGCTTGACCCGGAACGGCCGCGACTCGAGCCGGTAGCGACTCGCGCTAACAACGAGCCGGTAGCTGCCGGCCTTGGCGTTGAGCGGAACCTCCCAGTAGGCCTGGTAGTTGCCTTCGGCGTCGACCCGCCAGAGGATCGCCAGGCCGAGGTCGGAGTCGACCCGCTTCCAGCGCTTGCCGGCACGGCGCTCGACGATCACGAACGGCTTCTCGAGCGGCCGGTCATGGCCGAGCGGGCCGCCGGTCCACTCGATCCGCGCGTGGCCGAGCCGGCGGACCCTCGGCTCGGGCTCGGCGGTCAGCGTGCCCGAGTCGGCACCGGGCGGATAGGCGGGGCCGTCGGGCACGACGCCGTTCTCGGCGTCGAACGGATAAGGCTCGGGCGCCGGAGCGCCGCTCGCCATCGCCTCGCCAAGCTCGACCAACCGGTCGGTCAGGAATGGTGCCTCGTAGGGGCCGAACAGAGTCGAGCCGCCCTCGTAGTGCTGGCGCTCGTACTCCTCGGGCGTCGTGATGTAGGAGATGAAGTCGTTGGCGAGGCCGGCGATCACGACCCGGCGGACTCCCTCGGGTCGCAGCGTCTCGAGCACCGCGGCGCTCGCCCGCGCACCAGCCTCCTTCGTCGGCTCGCCAGGGAGCGAGGCGATCGCGTGGTCGCCGATCCGAGCGACGGTCAGTGGCACAGCCGGCGGGAAC
>JBPCRS010000021.1:0-6264 GCA_050996575.1 Solirubrobacterales bacterium | reverse complement strand
CCGCCGCCGCGGAGGAGCTCGGCTGCGAGCTGGTGATCTGGCTCGACGTCGGTGGCGATGCGATCGCCGCCGGTGACGAGCCCGGCCTGGCGAGCCCGCTCTGCGACGCGTTGATGCTCGCCGCTGCGGCTCGGTCCGCCGCCGCCGGACTCGCCGCGCTCGGCGCGGTCTTCGGCGCCGGCTGCGACGCCGAGCTGACGCCGGCGGAGGTGCTCGGGCGGGTCGCTGTGCTCGCTGCAGCCGGTTCCTGGCTAGGCACGTCGGGCATGTCCCCGGCGGTCGCCGACGAGCTGATTGCTGCAGCGGCCGCGGTCCCGACCGAGGCCAGCCTGCAGGCGGCGCGCTGCGCCAAGGGCGAGACCGGCGATGCGCCGATCCGCGGCGGCCGGCGCACGGTCTCGATGGGCCCGGTCGGCGCGCTCACCTTCTTCTTCGACCCGCTCGCCGGTCCCGAATCCCTCCCGCTCGCCCACGCCGTCGCCGACGCGCCGAACCTCGAGGCCGCCCGCCAAGCCCTCGCCGCACTCGGCATCCGCACCGAACTCGACTACGAACGCGACCGAGCCGCCGAAACCTAAAGAGGGGCCAGGCCCCTTAACAGTTGTGACGACTTTCGCACCTACGGGGTCAGACCCTCTTGGGTTTGACCGGCGCGTTTGGGTCGCGGGTTTGGGAGACTCGCGCTCGATGAGACGGCTGCTCGGGGTGGGAGTGGTACTTATCGCGGCGCTGGCCGCGGTGCCCGCGCATGCCGCACCGGCGCCGCTCGAGTACCAGGGCAACGGCGACATTGGCGGCTTTCGCAACATCCTCCCCGCCGGCCAGGGCTCGAACGCGAGCGCGCTAGAGATCGCCGCGTTCCAGGCGAACGGCGCGCAGCCGCTTCACGACCACGATCAGTTCGACATGTACGCAGACCTGGTCTACAACGCGCCGATCACTGCCGAACAGATCCCGAGCTTCTACAAGGACGCGAGCTTCGGCACCACCCCGGGCGAGCGCGAGCGCACCTACAGCCCGCGCGCCGACGTGACGATCGTCCGCGATGAGTTCGGCGTTCCCCACATATACGGCGAGGGCCGCGACGGAGCGATGTTCGGCGCCGGCTACGTCTCGGCCGAGGACCGGCTCTTCTTCATGGACGTCCTGCGCAACGCAGGCCGCGGCCAGCTCTCCTCGTTCATCGGCGGCGGCCAGACCGGGATGGATCGAAGCGTCTGGGCCGACACCCCCTACACCGAGGATGAACTTCAGCTCCAGTTCGAGCTCGGCGACGAGCTCTACGGCGCCCAGGGCGCCGAACTTCAGTCAGACGCCACTCAGTACGTCGCCGGGGTCAACAAGTTCATTTCCGAGGCAAAGGCCGACGCAACGAAGATGCCCGGCGAGTACGCGCTGATCAACCAGCCCGTCGGCCCGAGCGAGTGGAAGGTCACAGATGTGATCTCGACCGCGTCGCTGGTCGCGGGGATCTTCGGCAAGGGTGGCGGCAACGAGATCGGCTCGGCGCTCGTCCTCGACCAGGCGAAGCAGAAATTCGGCAAGAAGGGGAAGAGGGTCTGGAAGGACTTCCGTTCGGCCGAGGACCCCGAGGCGCCGACCACCGTCCACAAGAAGAAGTTCCCCTACGAGAAGGTGCCGAAGAAGACCCCCGGGGTGGCGCTCCCCGACCGCGGCACCCTCGAGCGCGAGCCACTGATCGTCGAGGCCGGCGGCGCCGGCGGCCCGGTCGACCCGGCGCAGGCGCGGACGGGGCTGACCACCGAGGAGCCGGACACCTCGGAGAGCATCCTCGGCCCGCTGGAGGGGATCACCGGAGCCTCTAACGCGCTGATGGTCTCCCGGCGCGAGTCGGAGTCGGGCAACCCGCTCGCCGTCTTCGGGCCCCAGGTCTCCTACTTCGCCCCGCAGATCCTGATGGAGCAGTCGATGCACGCCCCCGGCGGGCCCCAGGGCGATCCGATCGACGCCCGTGGCGTCTCCTTCCTCGGCACCAACCTCTACGTCCAGCTCGGCCGCGGGCGCGACTACTCGTGGTCGGCGACCTCGGCCGGCCAGGACATAATCGACACCTTCGCCGTGCCGCTCTGCGAGCCCACCGGCGGCAAGCCGACGCTCGACTCGCAGTCCTACCTCTACCGCGGCAAATGCGAGCCGTTCGAGGTGCTCGAGCGCGAGAACAGCTGGGCCCCGACGGCCGCCGACATGACCTCGTCAGGATCGGAGACGCTGCGAGCGCTGCGGACGAAGCTCGGCGTCGTCACTCACCGCGCCGAGATCGACGGCAAGCCCTACGCCTACACCCGGCTGCGGGCCACCTACTTCCACGAGGTCGACTCGGCGATCGGCTTCTCCGGCTTCAACAACCCGGAGCAGATGAAGACGACCGAGGGCTTCATGGAGGCAGCCTGCGACATCGACTTAACCTTCAACTGGTTCTACATCAACAAGGACGAGATCGCCTACTTCAACTCGGGCTACAACCCGAAGCGCTCGAAGAAGGTCGACCCCAACTTCCCCGCCTTCGGCACCAAGAAGTACGAGTGGCGGGGATACATACCGCCGTCGGACTCGGTGCTCGAGGCCGCGCCGGTCGATCCGGCGACGGTCGACCCGATGAGCGCGACCTCGAAGCAGGAGCCATGCGCGAAGCGCCCGCAGGTGACCGACCAGGAGTACCTGACGAGCTGGAACAACAAGCAGGCGCGCGCCTACCGCGCCTCGGACTCCGAGTTCGGCTACCAGTCGATCTACCGTTCCGACCCGCTCGACGAGCGGATCGAGGCCGAGATCGCCGGCTCGGGCAAGATGAACATCGTCGAGCTGATCAACGCGATGGAGGACGCCGGCACCGTCGACCTGCGCGGCGACGCCGTCCTGCCCTGGGTGCTGAAGGTGATCGGTGGCGGCAAGGGTGCGAGCGCCGAGGCGAAGGGCGCAATCTCGACGCTGAAGGCGTGGGCGAAGAGCGGCGCCCACCGCCGCGACCTCAACCGCGACGGCACCTACGACGACGCCGAGGCGGTGCGGATCATGGACGCCTGGTGGCCGCTTCTGCTCGAGGCCGAGTTCGAGCCGACGCTCGGCAAGGACCTCTACGGCGTGATCGAGGACGCCCGCGGGATCGACGATACGCCGCACAAGTCGGGCACTAACCAGGGCTCCGCCTACAACGGCGGCTGGTACGGCTACGTGCAGAAGGACCTGCGGACGCTGCTCGGGAAGAAGGTGCGCGGCCGCTACTCACGCGTCTACTGCGGCAAGGGCAAGCTCGATGCCTGCCGCGGCGACCTGATCGACTCGCTCGAGCAGGCGGTCGCTACACCTGAGTCCGAGGTCTACGCCGACGCCGACAGCTGCGACCTCGGCAGCGCCCAGATGTGCTTTGACGCGGTCGAGTTCACGACCACCGGCGGCGTTGGCCAGCCGCCGTTCCACTGGATCAACCGGCCGACCTTCCAGCAGGTCGTCGAGCCGGGCGCAGCGCCCTAGATGACTGATTCCTAATCGGTGTGTGCCCGGGGGCGTGGCGGACCGAGCTGGGCGGTGCCCGTGGGCCGAGACGCGCAGCTGGTGCTGCGTGCGAGTGCCATGGGTGCCGATCCAGCGATGCGTCAGCCACGTCATCCGGGTGTGCGCGGATGGGGAATCAGTCATCTAGCAGCGGCACCACGGGGCCGCATAAGCTGGAGCCGTGGCCTGGGTCGAGACCGAATCGCTGAGCTTCAGCGCCCGGCACGAGTCGGGCGACGAGCCCTGCGCGCATCGCACGCTCGACGGGCTCGAGGAGCTGCGGCTGCGACTCGAGGACCGCGGCTTCGACGACGTGCCCGACGAGGTCACGGTCGTGATCCACCCGACGCCGGCCTGGCTCGCCGCCGCCCACCCGTTCCTGCCACTCGCGCGCTGGGCCGCCGCCCCGGCCGGGCGCCGCTACCTCGCCGGCTGGGTGATGGCGACCGAGCTCCCAATCCTCAACGACGAGCACGCCGACCGCCGCGCCGGCGGTCCCGACTCGCAGCGGGCGCTGCGCGGCACCGCCGACCGGCTCTACGCCCAGGTCGTCCTCGGCGCCAACAACCCGGTGCTGCCGCCACCGTGGGGGCCGCGGCGGTTCTCGCGATATCTGCGCTGGGCCTGGCTGATCGAGGGCGCGGCGCAGTACTTCTCGGGCCAGGTGGCGCTGTTCCGGCCGGCGGTGATGCGGCGCATGCGCGAGGGCAAGCCGCCCACGTTCCCGCCCTCGGCGCGCGACGCGATCATCCTCGGCGGCACGATCTTCGAACTGCTCGACCGCGAGATCGGCCGCTCGGCGACAGACGTTCTCGTTTCACGCCCCGGACGTGGTGGCCTGCAGGCAAGCCTCGAGATCGCCTTCGACGCGCCGCTGGTAACGATCGAGCGCGCCTGGCGCTCGCACCTGCGCGAGCTGACCGAGGGCCGGTCGGCCGGCGAGGACCCCGAGGGCGGGATCCCCGAGCTGCGGTTGTCATAGCCGAATAGGCGGTTATACTGACGGTATGACTCAGCAACGGATGAGGGTTGGGACCAAGGGTCAGATTGTCATCCCAAAACCCGTGAGGGACGAGATCGGCCTACAACCCGGCCAAGAGGTAACTGTCACGGCGGTCGACGGTGAGGCCCGTATTCGACGGCTGCGAGCGATCGACGAGCTCATAGGGATCTGGAAGGATCCCGACAACCCCGGGATGGCAGACTTCGAGGAGGAGAAGCGCCGAGAGCGCGAGCTCGAGGAGCGTAAGGCCCGGCGTTGGGACTGAGCTGCGCGCTCGATGCCTGGGCCGTACTCGCGGTGTTGCGCGACGAGGCTGCCGCGCCGCGCGTGCGTGAGGGGGTTCTTGACGGCGCCGTGTCCTCTTGGATTAACCTCGGCGAGGCCCTGTACCAGCAAGCGCGACGTCAGAGTTTCGACAGTGCTCGCGATGATTTGAGCAGATTCGCGGCCACGATCACGGCCGAAGAACCCAACCGTCAATTGATCGAGAGCGCGTCAGCTCTCAAGGCCGCGGGCGGGATCTCCTACGCCGACTGCTTCGCCGTCGCAACGGCGGAGCGCCACGGGGTTCCCCTCCTCACCGGCGACCCCGAGATCCTCGCGCTCGAGCGGCCGGAGTTGACGCTGGTCGACCTGCGGGGCGCCTGAGCCACGCCTTTACCGTTGGAGGCCGGCTCAGCCGCTGAGCGCGTAGGCCAGGCCGAGCACGGCCGAGCCGAGTGCGATCACGATCAGGATCCAGGCGAGCAGCTTGATCGGGGCGGTGCGGCCGTCGGTTCCGAGCGGGTTGAGGCCGCCGCCGCTGAGGCTCGCGTCGCGATTCGCCGAGGCCTCGTCGGGCTCGACCACGGCGCTCGTCAGCAGCTCGTTCGCCGCCTCCGCCGCCGACTCGGGGACGAGGATGTCGCGTGGGCCGGCGGCGAGGAAGTCGGGGACGTCGAAGCCGCGGGTTCGCTTCTGCAGCGAGGGGATCCCCTCCTCGAGCAGGATCCCCTGGATCAGCTCGGCCTCGGCGAGGTTGCTGCCGTGAGCGATTCGGACGAGCTCACCGCGGGTGAACTGCGGCTTCACCTTGCGGGCGCGCTCGTGGGCATCGGTGATCGGCTCGAGCTCGCCCTTGCCGATGTAGACGAGGGGCATCTCGCACCGCGTGCAGAAACGCTCGTCGAGCGAGAACCGGATCGCGCAGTGGGGGCAGGCGAGCGGCCCGTCCTCGGAGCCGGCAGCCATCAGCCGTCCTCGACGACGAGCTCGACCTCGTGGACCTGCTTGTCGCGGATCTCGAACGCGCGCACGACGGGCTTCTCGGCGGCGATCGAGCAGATCAGGTGGACGAGCTCGGGCCACGGGTCCCACTGGTTGACGTCGGTCTGCGACGGGTAGGCCTCGCTCTTCGTATGCGAGTGATAGCTGCCCGCCATCCGATCGCCGCGCTGCTCGATCTGCTCGGTGAGCTTGTATTGCTCGATCGGCTCGAGCTCGAACCGAAGTGGGCTGGCGAAGACATTGGTCACGCGATGGACCCCAGTCACCTCGTCATCGCGCGCCGCGACCAACCCGCAGCACTCATTCGGGGCGTCATCACGTGCGTGAGCAACGATCGCATCGAAATCTTCGCGCCTGATCCGCATCCCATCCGAGCCTAGCGCCGCATTATTTAAGGTGCCTGGCACCATTGTGCTAGTTGACTGGTGCGCTTTTGGTGTGATATTGTGTCGTTGTAATGGCACAGTCGAATACGCCGACCG
>JBPCRS010000226.1:0-17866 GCA_050996575.1 Solirubrobacterales bacterium | reverse complement strand
CCCTACATGGAGGCCGAGATCGGCGAGACCGGTGTCGAGGCCCTGCGTGCGGTCAAGCAGCGGCTCGACCCGGCGGGGATCATGAACCCGGGAAAGCTGCTGCCGGGCTGAGACCTACGGCGTCGGTGCCGGCGCGGTTCCGTCCTCGGGCACGGCGCCCGCGCCGGGGACTTCCAAGTCCTCGCCGGGCGGCGGCTCCTCGAGACGGGGGATCTTGCCGCTGAGGATGCTCTCGCCGGAGAAGTCGAGCAGGACCTACTGGCCCTGAAGCGCCTGCTCGATGTCGGTCGCGAGAGCGCGATTGTCGACCAGGGCGATATCGACGGTTTCGGTTCGAACGGCGACCGGGAGCGCCGCCTGGGGGATTGCGAAGCGCTCCTCGACCGAGCCGCTCTCGCTGACGTTGGTCAGCGGCGCGAGCGGGTAGCCGCGGTCCTCGCCGAGCAGGAACCAGATCACATAGGTCTGGTCCTCGGGCGCGGGCTCGAGGCCGGCGAGGGTCAACTCGAGGAATGGCTGGCTCTGGTTGGCGATCCCGAAGCGTGCCTCGCCGGCGGCGTCGGAGCCGTCGGTCGCCTTCAGGTTGACGGTCGTGATCTCCTCGTCGATCGTGCCCTCGTCGGAGACCTGCTCGGCGCCGCCGTCGGCGCCGGCGCTGGTCGAGGCGGCGTCGTCGTCGTCGTCGCTGAAGACTCCGGCAATCCCGAGCACGACGAAAAGCAGGATCACCGCCGCTGCCGCGATCGCGGCAAACATCCGCGATTGGCGCTGCGAGAGGCCTGAGCTCAAACCGCCCGCCTTTGCGTCGCCGTCATCGCCATCGTCGCTTGCGGCGGCCTTCTTCGGCACGTCCCCGGCGGGCTCGTCGACGGGAGCGGCGGCGCGACGGCGCTTCTTCGGCTCGGGAAGGTCGGGAAGCTTCGCCTCTGGGGCGAGCAGCCGCAGCTTCGCCGAGACCTCCTCGGCGCCCGCAAGCGCGGCGGGGTCGGATTGCAGGTGGCGAACCGCGTCGGCACGGCCGATCGGATCGGCCTGGCCGAGCAGGTAGTCGGTGAGCCCGACCTCGGCGTCGGGGTCGCGGCCGCCGAGCTCCTCGAGCGCGGCGCGGGCGCGACGGCGGACGTCGTCGGTCGAGCCGCCGAGAAGCGATGCGATGTCCTCATAGCTCTGCCCACGCTCGAGCAGTAGCTGCAGCATCGCCTTTTGGTCCTGGGCCAGGGCCATGAGGCCGGAAGCCTAGTGGCGGCGCCTTCGACAAGCGGCATTTCCAGGTTGATTCCGGGTTAACCTGCCGAACGGTGGTGAACGGGGTGGTAGCGGCGGTCGTGCGCTGGCCGGCGGCCTTCCTGGTCGCCAACCTCGCGCTGGTCGCGCTTGCCGCCGCGCTCGCTGCCGGGGCGCCCGATCGACTCGTGGTTGCGGGTGGAGTCGAGGCCGAGTCGGGTGCTGACCTCATCGTCATCGCCACCCCGCGAGCGACGACGAGCGCGGTCGTTGCCGGCGAGGCCGAGGTCGTGATCCGAAACGGCCTGCTCGCCGATCCGGGCGTGCTCGAGGCCCGCCCGGCCGCGGGAACCAACAAAAGCGGGGGGTCGCGAATCGATGTCAGCCTGCGTGAGGGGTCGGCACTCGGGCAACGGCTCGCCGCCGAGCGCGTCGCCGCGGCGATCGATCCTGGCCCGCTCGAAGTCGAGGTGCGCGGCGCCGCCTTAGCCCAGTCGCGTACGCGCGTCCAGGTCGAGGACGAGCTGGGTCGGCTCGGTCTGCTCGCGCTGCCGCTCGTTCTGCTCGTGCTCGGCCTCGCTTTCGGCGTCCGCCACGTCCTTGCGCCGGTGCTCGCCGCGGCAACCGGATCGCTCGGCGGGATCGCCGTCCTGCGGTATCTGCCCGATTCACTCGACCTTCCGGTCGCCGGGATCGCGGTCGCCGCGGTGGTCGGGGTCGCAGTCGGGGTTGAGGGATCGTTCGCGCTCCGGCGGGCCTTCGCCGATGCCTCGACGGCCGACCCGAGGGTAAGGCTCGCAGACTGCTTCTCAGTTGCCGCCCCGCGCCTCGGCTGGGCATTCCTTCTCGCCGCGGCCGCAGCCGCGGCGATGCTGGCGCTGCCGCTCCCCGCCGCTCGCTCGGCCGCCCTCGGCGGCATTGCCGCTTCCTTCCTCGCCGGGATCTCGGCGCTGCTGGCGTCCGCGAGCGTGCTCGCGATCTCACCCGACGTTGCACGGGGCGGGCGGCGCTTCGGCCACGGCAGGCTCGGCGATCGGGTCCGAAGCGGCCGCCTCGGCGAAATCGGCGACGAGATCGCAATCCGGCCAGGCCTCTCGTGGATCCCGGCGCTGGCCGGGATCGCGGCGCTCGTCTGGCTGGCGTTGCCGGTGCTCGACGCCGACCTGGTCGCGCTCACGGACGACCCCTCAGCGGCAGCGCCCGCCGAGCGCGCCACTGAGCTGCTTGGCTCGCGGCTGCGGTGGGTCGTGGCCCTCGTCACCCTGGCGGGGATGGTTGCGGCGTACGCTGCGATGCGCTCGGGCAGGCGCGCACTCGCTCACGGTCTGACCGTGGCGCTGCCGGCTGTCGCCGCGTGCGGGCTGCTCGTCCTCGCCGGCGAGGACCGGCTCCCGATCGGCGGGTCTCTCCCCGGCGAAGCTCCGCACGCCAGCACGCTGCTCGCGGTGCTCGCCGGGGTCGGCGCCGTCTCCGTCGCCAGGTCGGCCCAAGCGAGCCGCGCCGGAGCGCTCGCCGGGACACTCGTCGCCGGTGGATCGTTTGCGTCGCTCGCCGGCGCCGAGGTCGATGCCGTCGCCCAGCTCGGCGTCGGCATGGCCGCCGGGCTCCTGTTCGACCTCGTTTTCGTCGCCGCGATCATCGCCCCTTCGCTGGATCGGGCGCTCGCCGCCGGCCTGCCGTCGATGCCGGGTGTTCCGCGGCCGAGGCTGCCCGCCAGGTTGCGACGATGAGCGAGCAGTTCGACCGAGAGCTACCCGCCGACGGCTTCACCGAGCTGCTCGGAATCGAGCACCTCGACCCCGGCGACGCAGACGCGAGGGTGAGGGTCGAGGTCAGCGGCAAGATCCGCCAACCGTTCGGGATCGTTCACGGGGGCGCCTATTCGCTGCTTGCCGAGACGATCTCCTCGGGTACCACCGCCGAGGCCGTCTTCCCCGATGGCAACGTCGCCCTCGGCCATTCGAACAGCGCGACCTTCCTGCGTCCGATCAGCGAAGGCCACGTGACCGCGACCGGCCGCGTGATCCACCGTGGCCGCAGCTCATGGGTCTGGGACATCGAGTGCGCCGACGACGACGGCCGGCTCGCAGCCGTCGTCCGCTGCGTTGTCGCGGTGCGACCGATGCGATCTAGCCCCGAAACCGGTTCGTGATCGGCAGCCGCCGGTCCCGGCCGAACGCCTTCGGCGAGATCCGGATCCCGGGCGGGGCCTGGCGGCGCTTGTACTCGGCGCGGTCGACCATCCGGATGACCTCCTCGACGAGGTCGCGGTCGACGCCGTCCGCGGCGATCTGCTCGGGTCCGCGGTCGCGCTCGACGTAGTCCTCGAGGATTCGGTCGAGCATTTCGTATGGCGGCAGCGAGTCTTCGTCGCGTTGATCGGGACGGAGCTCGGCCGAAGGCGCGCGGTTGATCACGCTGGATGGCACCAACTCGCGGCCGGCGGTCTCGTTGCGATGGCGGACGAGCCGGTAGACGAGCGTCTTCGGCACATCTTTGATCACCGCGAAGCCGCCCGCCATGTCGCCGTAGAGGGTCGCGTAGCCGACCGACAGCTCGCTCTTGTTCCCGGTCGTAAGGACGAGCCAGCCAAAGCGATTCGAGAGCGCCATCAGCAGGTTCCCTCTGATCCGGGCCTGGATGTTCTCCGCCGCCAATCCGGCCGCGGGGACCTCGTCGCCGGCGCCGAACGCCGGTGACAGCAGTCGCTCGTAGGCATCCATCGGTTCCGCGATCGCCAGCTCGAGCGCTTCGACCCCAAGCCTTGACGCGATCTCACGGGCGTCGCCCTGGGTCTCCGCCGAGGAGTGCGGCGAGGGCATGACCACGCAGCGGACCCGGTCTGGCCCGAGCGCGTCAACGGCGACCGCCGCGACGAGCGCCGAGTCGATGCCTCCCGAGAGGCCGAGGACGACGGCGCCGAAGCTGTTCTTGGCGACGTAGTCGCCAAGCCCGAGGACGAGCGCCGCGTAGACCTCGGCCTCCTCGGGTTCGAGCGGATCGGCGAGGCGGACGGCCGGGGCGGGCCCGGGCGGCTCGGCGGCCTCGACCGTGGCGATCACCGCGGCCTCGATCGCGCCCGGCCGCGACTCCGTCCCCTGCTCGGCACCGGAGCCCTGCTCGGGCAGAGCCAGGTCCGCGACGAGCAGCTCCTCGGCGAACTGGGCGGCTCGCCCGACGGTCTCCCCGGCGGCGTCGACGATCACGCTGTGGCCATCGAAGACGAGCTCGTCCTGGCCGCCGACCGCATTGCAGAGCGCGAACGCGCAGCCCGTCTCGCTCGCCCGGCCGCGCACCATCTGCTCGCGCTCGGCGGGCTTGCCGCGGTGGTAGGGGGAGGCGGAGAGGTTGACGATCAGGCTCGCCCCGGAGAGCGCCTCCGAGGACGCGGGCGGGCCCGGAAACCAGATGTCCTCGCAGATCGTCAGCCCGACCCGCAGGCCGCCGACTTCGATCACCGCCGGGCCCTCGCCGGACTCGAAGTAGCGGCGCTCGTCGAAGACGCCATAGTTCGGCAACAGCATCTTTCGGTAGTGGCCCTTGACGCTGCCCTCGGCGAGCACCGCGGCCGCGTTGTGGGTGCCGGCGCCGGAGCGCTCGGCGACGCCGACGATCGCGACGATCCCCTCGAGACCGGCCGCGAGCTCACTCAGCGCCTCGTCGGCGGCGTCGAGAAAATGCGGCTTCAGCAGCAGGTCCTCGGGCGGGTAGCCGGTCATCATGAGCTCGGGGAAGATGACGAGCTGAGCGCCCGCGTCACGCGCCTCGCCGATCGACCTCGCGACTATCTCGGCATTGCCGCTGACGTCGCCGACGGTCGGATCGACCTGGGCGAGGGCGACTCGGATCCGGCGTTTGGCTACTCGTGGCGACATCGCCGAAGTATCGCGCCCCGCGCCCGGGAATTCGGAATCGATCATCTAGGTGCCGAGCCGACTGCGCAACTCGACCAGGCGGGCACACGATTGCTCGAGCGCCTCGGCGTCGAGCTCTCCGCGGCGCTCGGCTGCGACGAGCGCGCCGAGCACCTCGGGCTGCTCGGTGAGCGCGAACAGGAGCAGGTCGGAGCCGCCGGCGGCAGCTGCGAGCGCCGCCTGCCGACGATCGAAGCTCGCCCGGACAGCGGCCGCATCGAGGTCGTCGGTGATCGTCACGCCGTCGAAGCCGAGTTGCTCCCGCAACAGCACCTCCGCGATCTTCGGCGAGGCGAACGCGGGCAGGTCGGGGTCGAGTGCCGGATAGGTGGCATTGGAGAGCATCAGCAAGGGGATCCCCGCCGCGATCGCGCTCTCGAACGGCTCGAGATCGGCGATCAGCTGCGACCGCGAAGCGCTCACCGAGCTGATCTCGAAGTCGGTGTTGACCGGCGAGCGTCCGAGGCCGGGGAAGTGCTTGCCGGTCGCCGCAACGCCGCCGCTCTCGAGGCCGGCGGCAAAGGCGCCGCCGCTGCTCGCCACCTCCGCGGCGTCGAGGCCGAACGAGCGCGCGGCGATGAACGAGTCGCTGCTCGCCGGGACGTCGAGGACTGGGGCGAGGTCGACGTTGACGCCGGCCCCGGCGAGTGCAATACCGGTGGCGGCGCCCTCAGCCTTCGCCGCGACGGGGTCGCCGGCGAGCTGCTCGGGCGAGCGCTCGGGGGGCAGCGCTGCGAGGCGCTTGACCTCGCCACCCTCCTGGTCGATCGAAACGATCAACGGCGTCCCGCCAGCCTCCGAAGCCGCCTGCTGGAGGGCGGCCACCTCCGTCGCGAGCGCCGCCGAGTCGATGTCTTCGGGGGGAAAGAGGACGACCCCGCCGATCTCGCCCGCCCGCGCTTGGCGGAGCAGCGCCGGCGTCGCCCGCGCGCTCATGCGGACGATGATTCGGCCGCCGAGCCGGCGACGGCGCTCGGCCTCCGAGGTGGGGCTGCATTCGGCCGGCAGGGCTGCAACCGGGAGTGGGGCAGGGGCGGGCCGAGTTGCCGGGTCGTTGCCGGGGAGCGCACCGAACGTGATCGTGATCGCCACGGCGACGGCGAGGAGGCCGGCGACGGCGGCGATCCGACGGCGGCGGTAGACCTGCGGGGGGAGCGCGCCGGTCAGCGTGACTGGACGGCGATGATCCCGCCGATCGCCGTCACCGTGGTGTGGAAGTGCTCACGCTTCAGCTTCTCCTTGTGGTGCAGCTCGTGCGTGGGCGTGCGCAGGTGGCGCTCGTGGTGGGTCGCGGCCGAGGGGTCGTGTGATTGCTGAGCGTCGTTCATTGCTGCGCCATCCTCGCATCATCGGCGCGATCTGTCACCCCTGGGCCCGCCTCAGCGTCGTGTAGCTGTAGCAAAGGAAGGTTGAGACCTCGCCGTTGACGCCGCCGCGGAAGAAAGGGTCGTCGGAGATCGCCTGGATCACGTTGAAGCCGAACGAGAAGAGCATCCTGGCCAGCAGGTAGATGCTGAGGACGCCGAACATCGTCCGGATCGAGACGTAGCCGCGCTCGCGGACGTCGCGGACGATTCCGGCGACGATCGCCGCCGGAGCGAGGGCGACGAGGAGCAGTGTGACGATGCGCGACGGGGTCGCCGGAGTCCGCCCCCGCGGATGCCGGCGCCGTTCGCGGCCAAGGACACGGTCCCCGAGGACCTTGAGCTGGTCCGACCGTGCCGACGCGCCGACGCGGCCTGAAAGGGAGACAATCAAGCACCGCCGCACCGGACTCTAATTTGACCTGATGGCGCGAAGGAAACGGCCGGGCTACTACGTGGTTGCCGGACTCGATCTCGGCGAGGAGATGGACCGGCTGCGGGCGCTGCCGCTCTTTCGCGGCGGCAAGCTCGAGCGCCGCCGGCCGGAGCTGCGGATCCGGCGGCCGGCAAAGCAGCCGAACCGAGTCGGTTTCGCGGTCTTGCGCGAGTGGCGGATCTCGGTAACCGCGTACCCCGGAGTCAGGCTCGGTGACGCCCAGGAGATCCTCCTGCACGAGCTCTGCCACCTCCACGTCGGCGAGCTGCCGGGCCGGCGGCGCTGGCACGGCAAGGGGTTCCGCGACACGCTGCACGTCGCAATGGCGCAGGCTTATGGCCTGCGGATCTCGCGACCGCGATCGATCCACCATGGCGTCTACGCGGAGGCGATCGAGCGCAACAGGGGGCCCGAGCAGCTCGAGCTCGGGCTCGCCGCCTGAGCGGGACCGTGCGGCTAACGGGCCTGACTGGGTCCGTCCGCGACGCCACGTACCGTCGGAAGGCCGTGTCGGAGAGTTCCTACCGTGAGCGCCTCGAGCTCCTCACCAGCCGCAAGGCCGGTCTGGAAGAGCGTCGGCTGGACGCGATCGAGAAAGCCTTCGACCTCGAGGCGAGCGGGGCCGAGATCCGGATCGTCAACGGGCATCGGCGCCAGGCGGAGCAGCTCGATATTCAAATCCGCGGTCTGGACACCGAGATTGCGCGCCTCGGCGAGACGCTGAGCTCGGGTGTAGCGGTCTGGATCGACGGTGAGCCGGAGCTTCCGGATCTGCCCGCGCTGCCGAAGCTTCACTCGGCGAAAGATGTCACCGAGGCGGCGGAGACCACGAACGCCGAGCCCGCGACAGAACCGGTGACTGCTGCCGGTAAGCGCCGCGCACGGGCGCTGCGCCCTCGCCGAGCGCCGGTATTGCGCGTGCTCGCCGCTGCCTCCGGGCGCGCCGGGCGTTCGGCGCTCGCAGCCGAGGTCCACCAACTCGAGGAGTGGCTGGTGGCCGCGGGGCAGGACGGGCGGATCGAGATCGCGCACGTCCACGCGCATCGCTTCGCCGACTTGCGCCCGGCCTTCGAGCACAACGCCCCCAGCGTCGTCCACCTGGTCGGCCGACCGCGCCGAGGCCAGCCGCTCAACGGACCGCTTCAGGGCAGCGGACAGAGCCTGCGGCTTGCCTTCCTCAGCGCCGGGCGATCGCTCGAGGAGGCCTCGCATCTGGCCGAGAGCGTGCCGGTAACGGTCGGCACACCGGCCGGGCTCGACGGTGAGGTGACGACTGCGTTCGCGGCGATGCTCTACATCTCGCTCGCCGGCGGGTTGACCGTCGCCCACTCGTTCAATCGCGCCCAGGCCGCACTCACCGCCGCGAGGGTTCCGAGCCGCAAGGGTCCGCGGCTGTTTGCTCGCCTCGCCGCCAATCCGGCCGAGCTCTGCCTCGTTCGCCCCACCGGCATCCGGGCGCCGGATGCGCAGACGGCAAGCCCGGTTGCCGAGCGGCCGGCGCGCGCCGCCTAGAAGGCCCACTACCCGCCCGAATCGAGCGATGATCTGGTTTCGATGCGGCTCGTGATCACGGCTGACGACTACGGCTACTCACCCGCGATCGACCGCGGCATCGCCGAGGCGGCCGCTTCCAGGGCGATCGACGCGGTCAGCGCGATGGTGCTTCGAGGCTCGCTCGATCCCTCCGCCTTGGACGAGAGCGGGGTGGGGGTGGGGCTGCATCTCGAGCTCGGTGAGGTCGCCTTGGCGGACCAGGTCGACCTGTTCGAGGAGACCTTCGGCCGCGAGCCCACGCATCTCGACGGCCACCACCACTGCCACGCAAGCGGCCGGCCGGCGGTCGAGGTGGCGAACCTTGCTCGCGAGCGCGGCTGGGCGGTGCGCTCGGTCGACGAGCGACATCGGAGGCTGCTTCGATGCAAAGGGCTGCGGACGGCGGATCGCCTGGTCGGGCGGATCGGGGAGGATGAGCCGGTGCTGCCGGTGGAAATCGAGGAGCTGATCGCCGGCGTCGACACGGGCGATCAAGTTCTCGAGTGGGTGGTGCATCCCGGCCACGCCGATCCCTCGGCCGAGTCGAGCTACGACGCGGGGCGCGAGCAGGACCTGCGTGTCCTGCTCGAGCTTGCCGACGAGCCCGCCTTGCGGGCGATCCGAGGCGGGTGGCGATGATCCGCGAGGGATCCGGCGAACCGCTTCTCCTGCTCCACGGCGTGACCAGCAACGAGCGTGTCTGGCGCCATGTGGTCCCGCTGCTCGCGCCGCGTCACGACGTGATCGCACCGGGCGCGCTCGGCCACCGCGGCGGCCGCGAGGCCCGTAGCCGGCCGGTCAGGATCGAGCAGATCGTCGACGACACCGAGCGCACCCTCGACGAGCTCGGCATCGAGCGCGCCCATATCGGCGGTAATTCGCTCGGCGGCTGGGTCGCACTTGAGCTGGCGCGCAGGGGGCGGGCGCTGACGGTCTGCTGCCTCTCGCCGGCCGGACTATGGCAGGAGGGATCGGAAGATCACGAGCTGCGAATCGAGCGGCTCGCGTCCTCGCGCCGCGATGCGATCCGCGCTCGCCGGCTGATGCCGTTCCTGTTCCGCTTCGCCCGGGTCCGCCGCTACGCGCTCAGTCTCAACGCCGTCCATGGTGAGCGGGTCAGCCGCGAGGATCTGATCGACGGGGCCGACGGGGTGATCGCCTGCCAGGTACTCGACGACGTCCTTGCCACCGACGAGACCGTCCCGCTGCTCGACCCCGCCCCGTGTCCGATCACGATCGCCTGGTCAGGCGAGGACAGGATCTTCCCGCCGCAGCGCTTCGAGCCGCTCGGCCGGGCACTGGTTCCGCAGGCGACGGTGAAGGTGCTCCCCGGCGTCGGCCATGTACCGATGTTCGACGACCCAGGCCTGACCGCCCAAACGATCCTCGAAACCACGAGCGCCAGTCAAACCTAAAGGGGACAGTCCCCTTTAGGTTTGCTTTAGGTTCCGCTGCGGGCGCGTTCGCGGGCTTTTTGGCCGGGTTTTGGCTTTGCTGCGGGCTTGCGGCGCTTGCGGCGCGGCGCGGCCGCGGCGAGGGCGTCGATCTCAACGGCGAGGTCGTCGGCGAGCGAGTCGAGCCCGGGAAGGGCGTCGTAGTCGCCGACGAGGCCGAAGTTGACCTGGCCGTCGTAGCTCATGATCCCGACGCAGACGCCCTGGCGCTTCGCCAGCGGCACCATCGGGAAGGCGGCCTTCATCCGCGAGCCGAGCAGATAGAGCGGGAACTGCGGTCCCGGCACGTTGGTGACGACGAGGTTGAACCAACGCTGGCGCGACTGCAGCAACGCCGCCTGGCCGACGATCGTCGGCGGGGCGAAGTCGGCGAGGCCGGTGAGCACATCGGCGCCCGCCGCCTGTCGCGACTTCTTCAGATCGCCCATCGTCTCGGTGACGATCTGCATCCGCTCGGAAGGGTCCTCGCACCAGACCGGAAGCGGAGCCATCATCGCCGAGACCCGGTTGCCGAGCGCGCCGTGCTCACCCTCGGCGCGAACGCTGATCGGCACCATCGCTCGCAGCTCGAGTCCAGCGGTCGAGTGGCCGCGCCCCCGCAGGTAGCGGCCGAGGGCGCCGGCGACGGCGGCGAGGACGACGTCGTTGACCGTGCCGCCGAGCTTGTTCTTTACCTGCTTGAACTGGTCGAGGTCGCCCTCGACCCAGGCAAAGCGGCGATAGGGGCCGATCTCGACGTTGAACGGCGAGTCAGGGGCGGCGAGGCCGGCGCCGGCGAAGGCGCCGACCGAGGCGAGCGCCTGCTCGCCGACCGCAAGCGCCTGCCGTGGACCGCGAACGAGCGCGCGGGCGCCGCGGAGGAGCTCGGCAGGGCTAGTCGCACGCTCGACCAGGGCCTCGGCCAGTAGCTGCGAATCGGAGGGCTCGGGGGCGGCGACCCAGGGCTGGCGCTCGACCGGCTCGGGCGGGTCGGGCGCAGCGTCGAACAGGACCGTCGTGATGTCGACCCCGGAGACGCCGTCAACGAGCGCGTGGTGAGACTTCGCGACGAGGCCGAAGCGGCCACCGCTGAGCCCATCGACCAGCCACATCTCCCAGAGTGGCTTGCTTCGGTCGAGGCGCTGCGAGAACAGCCGCGCGGCCAGGGTCCGCAGCTGCTCGTCGGAGCCGGGCGGGGGCAGGGCAGTGTGGCGGACGTGGTAGCCGATGTTGAAGTGGGGGTCGTCGACCCAGACCGGGCGACCCTGGTTGAACGGGACGAAGCGCAGGCGCTGGCGGAAGCGGGGGACGAGGTGCATCCGCGAGAGCACGTGCTCGGCGAAGTCCTCATAAGGCGGGGTCGAACCCTCGAAGATCATCGTCGAGGCGACGTGCATGTGGGCGCCATCACGCTCGAGGTGCAGGAACGAGGAATCGAGTCCGGTAAGCCGGTCTCCGCTCATCTGCGCCCATCCTCTCAGACCGGGGCGGCACTCGTGCTCGTGCCCGCCGCATTTGGTCGCTCAATCATCTAGCCCGCGAGCCGGAGCTGCGGAGAGCGATCGGATGCGCCCGCCTGCTCGGCGGGCGCATCTCTTTCCGCTTCCTCTTTGACGAGGCCGGCGACACCGACGCCGAGCAGGCGCACCGGCGCGTCGCGCTCGAAGCGCTCGAGCAGCGCGAGCGCGGTGTCAACGATCAGATCGCGGTCGGCGGTCGGCTCTTTCAGCGTCCGCGAGCGGGTGAACGTTCGAAACGGAGCGAGCCGGATCTTCAGCGTCACCGTGCGGCCGCGATACCCGTTGCTTGCCAGTCGCTCGCAGAGCCCGTCACCGAGCCGGACGAGCTGCTCGCGCAGCTCCTCGAGGTTGTCGACGTCCACCGCAAATGTGGTCTCGCGGCTCTCCGACTTCGGCTCGCGGCCGCTGACCACGGGCCGGTCGTCGATGCCCAGGGCCCGATTGCGCAGCGCCGGGCCGTGACGCGGGCCGATCGCACCGACGAGCGCCTCGTCGGCGGCGCCCGCAAGCTCGGCGACGGTCTCGATGCCGGCGCGCTCGAGCCGCTCCGCGGTCTTCGGGCCGACCCCAGGCAGCAGCCGTGCCTTGTGATCGCCGACGCGGTCGAGCATGTCCTCCCGGCGCAGGACGGTGAAGCCGTCGGGTTTGTCGAGATCGGAGGCGATCTTCGCCAGCAGCTTGTTCGGCGCCAGGCCGACCGAGCAGACGAGCCGGGTCGCGGCGAGCACGTCGCGCTTTATCTGCCGCGCCCGGGCCTTCGGCGCGCGCGAGGAGGAGAGGTCGACGTATGCCTCATCCATCCCGGCGACCTCAACCAGGTCGCTGAACCCGCGCAGGATCTCCATCACCGCCTTCGAGCCACGGCGGTAGAGCTCGATGTCGGGCGGGACGACGACCGCCTGCGGGCAGCGGCGCATCGCCGTCGAGATCGGCATCGCCGAGCCGACGCCAAAGCGACGCGCCTCATAGGACGCGGTCATCACGACCCCGCGCGAGCGCGGATCGCTGGAGCCGGCGACGATCACCGGCTTGCCGCGAAGCTGAGGGCGGCGGAGCAGTTCGACAGAGACGAAGAAGGCGTCCATGTCGACATGTGCGTAGACGTGGGGCCAATCCTTCATTCCTCGAGCCTACGAAGCGCCCCCGCTGGAACCGAGGTGCCGCCGTCGCCTAGCCCGCGCCACGCCCGGTAGCCGCCGGGGAGAACAACCGAGGTGGCTTCGGCTACCCGGAGGGACGCTCATCACGTCGCGCCAGTGAGCCCGCTTGAAACCCACATTCTTCGCGGGTAGGGCGCCACGGAGAACACCCCGACATGGACTGCCAGCAAGCCGGACGCGAAGGCGCATGAGATCGGGACCGTGACTGGGAACCGGGTAGAGGTCGAGGTGATGTTCTCGACCACCGTGAGGTCTGAGGCCACGAGGTTGATTAGTTGCCGACTAGCCCCTATCAGCAGGGGTTGGTCCCCACCTACCCGCTACGGGCTACACGAAGGGAACAGAGAGCATGAGCCAGACGAGCAAAGAGAGAAAGCGCCAACTCAAGCGAGACAACGGACACGGAGCTTGGCGACGAGAGCCGGCGACCGAGATCCAGCTCGCGGTACTGCGAAGGATCGCGACCGAGACGGGCCGGACCTTCGCCACCACGATCACCCGAGGCGAGGCCTCAGAGCTGATCGGCGAGCGACTCGGCTCGAACCCGGAGGCTCGAGCTGCTCACCGTCGGGCCGAGCGGGCCCGTCGCCGCGACGATCAGCGGCTCGTCAACCCGGCCGCCAACTGGCGCTTCGGCGACAAGCAGACCGCCGAGCAGGAAGCCGCGGAGGTCCGCCGCGCCCAACGCGACGGGCTCGAGCAGGTCTACATGGAGTTGCAGAAGTGGGTCCACGGCCACCGCGCTCTCGCCGATCGGGAAGCGGCATGAGCGGTGATTAGCCACGACCGTGACTAATGCCTCCCGCCGGTTTTTAGAGGGCTGACCCGGACACCCGCCCCATACTCGCCTGTAGAAGATTCCGGGTCGGGGCCGGTTTGGCGGAACCTCTCGCAGCGTGAGACAGGTCATCGGTTCCTCCAGGGAACCGATCTACCTAGCGCCCTTTCGCCCATTACAAGCCGCGCACATCGGCCTCAGATTCGACGGAGCGTCGTTTCCGCCCTTCGAGACCGGGATTACGTGGTCCACGGTCGTCGCAACCGCCCCACAGGCGCAGAGAGGCCTTCCGGCGAGGATCTGCGCCCTCGTCTTCCGCCAGGTGCGCGTAGAGCCCGTCCGAGCGCCCGTGGCTTGCCTGCGGCGCAGTTGGCGGTGGTCGATTCGCGACTGACACGCCCGGCAGCGAGAGGTCGATGCGCCCTGCGGGCGAAACGCCCGCCGACAGTCGAGGCAGATTCGCCGGAAGGCGCTCATATCCAGCCAACGACGCGGTCGCCGGTTCGCTCGAATGAATCCGCGTGAGGATTCATATCCAGCCAACGACCTCGGCCGGGGCGGGCTGGTCCTCGCAGCGTTCGAGCGCCATCGCCAGCGCCACCACGGCGTCGATTTGCTCGCGTGAGCGTTCCTTGTCGAGCCGCCATCCTCGCGCCGTCTTTCTGGCGACCGCCGTGGCTACGTGGCGATTGAGCTCGGGCAGGTTCGGGTGCGTGATCCGCCCTTCCTTCACCGCGCCGTAGAGGCGCTCGGAGGCCGGCACCATTCGGGAGTTCGTCTGCGGGAAGGCGATCACGCTCATTCCCTCGGCCTGCAGCTCGAGCGCGGCCTGCTGAAAGCGCCAGGGGTCGAAGGCGAGCTCGGCGATCATGTAGACCTCGGCCAGCTCGCGGACGCGATCGCGAACCTCGAGCACGGCGGAATCGCCTTGGAATACCTCGCAGCCGACGCGCAGATCCTCGGTGACCCAGACAATCGCCGACGCTGCTCTCTCGCCGCCAATGTCGACGCCCATCCAGACCCGCTCGCCCGGTTCGATCTCGGCGTCGCCCGCGCACGCCTGCCAAGCGCCGGGGGGAAGCCACGAGGTCGCGGTATCGGTCCATACGTTCGCGTGGTAGCGGGCGAACTCGAGCGGGTGAAGGCCCGGGGATGCGATCTGCTCGGCGAGAAAGGACTCGTCGACGAACGTCGCCGGGTTGGCCCGCTTCACCACCTTCGGGTCCGAGAGGTCGTCGTCCTCGCGGCAGGCCCACTCCAACATCGCAAAGCCCGCCGCCTTCTCACGGGCCGTCGTCAGCGTCCCGCGGCGCTTGACCTCGGGCAGCGAGAGCGCCTTCTCTCTGAGCTTGCCGAGCGTCGAGGAGGCGTCATAGCCCGCGGTGGAGATCGTCGCGAGCTGGGCTCCCTCTCGCTTTCCGAGCGCCGTCTTAAGGGCGACGTAGAGATCATCCGAGGCGTGGGCGTGAAGCTCGTCCACAAGCGCCAGCGTGGGGGCGAGGCCGTGCGCTCGCGGGGCATCGGAGGAGAGCACCCGCAGGAACCCGTCCTTTACCCGCAGCTCATTCCAGCGCGACGTGACCCTTCGCTCCAGCGCCGGGTGGCGAGAGGCCATCTTGCGCGCGGTCTCGAAGGTGAGCCGGGCCTGATCGCGGCTCGCGGCGGCGACGTAGACGGCGGGCTCGCGGGAGCCGACGAGGTGAAAGAGGGCGAGGGCTGAGAACAGCGTCGTCTTGCCATTGCCGCGGGGGATCATTACGAGCAGCTCGCGCCGGGGCGCATAGAGCTCGCGGACGATCTTTCGCTGGAACGGCTCTAGCGCGAGGCCGACGTACTCGCGGCAGAACCGCTCGAACGCCTTAGCCGACGAGGTTGTCGAGGAAGGGTTCATGCTCGGGCGTCTTTACCTCGTGGCGGCGGCGTGCGTCGGGGGTGAGAAGCAGGGCTTGCGCGAAGCGGCAGGCGTCGCGCTCGGCCTCGGCTGCGGCCTTTACCGCGGGGTGGGCGACCAACTGGCCGCGTGAGCCCTCTACGAACGGCCGATCGGCGGCTGCGGCGGCGGCTCGGCGGGCTGTGAGGATCGCCCGGACGTAGCTTTCGAGCAGCTGGCAGTCCGTGTTCTCCCAGGTTCCCTGAAGGCGTAGCTGGCGCTGCGCGGCGTGCCAGATCACCCGCATGTCCTTCGGGAACTCGTCGGGTGGGGGAATAGGTCGGGACGATGCCATATCCTTAAGGCTCAAGTATAGGTTGAGGGTCAACAGGAAATTACAGGAATCCGCATATGGCTACAAAGATCCGTTGGTTATCTCGCCGGACCGCTCGAACTCGCGGCGATCACGTCGAGGACAGAACCCTCTCGGCTGGCAACGTGCCGCCGGTCATGCTCTCCGCGCTTCCCGGGGAGTCGAGCGTCACCCCGTCGAATGCGCTCGCCATCGCCGACGCCTATGCCTGCGTGCGCGCTCTCTCCGACGCCGCCGCTTCCCTGCCCCTCGTCGTCTACCGCCGCACCGAGGCCGGGCGTATCCGAGCCGAGGGCGCAACCGCCGAGCTGATCCGCCGTCCGGCCCCGGCGACGACGACGGCGAACCTCATCGGCCAGCTCGTCGCCCACCTAAATCTCTGGGGAAATGCCTACTTAGGACTCTTCCGCTCCGAAGGCAAGCTCACCCAGATCGCCGCCCTCGCCCCTGATCGGGTGACGCCCGAGCTTCGTCGCGGCGAGCCCGTTTACACCATCCGAGACGAGCGCGGGCGCCAATCCGAGCACGGCACCGACGACGTGGTTCACATTCGCGCACTTTCGACTGACGGCCTTCTCGGCCTCTCGCCCGTCCGCCAGGCCCGCGCCGCCCTCGGCCTCTCCGCCGACCTGATCGATCACGCGTCGACGTTCTTTCAGAACTCGGCTCGGCCCTCGGGAATCGTCAAGGCACCCGCCGGCGCCGGGAGCCGCGAGGCGCTCGAGGCGCTGCGCGCAACGTGGGAGGCAAAGCATCGCGGCATGGCCAATGCCCATCGAATCGCGGTTGTATCGGGCGAGGTCGACTTCATCCCGCTGGCGATGCCGCTGGAAGACCTCCAGTTCATCGAGCAGCGCCGGCTCTCCGCCACCGAGACGGCGCGAATCTTCCGGGTGCCGCCGTGGATCATCGGCGCCGAGGACGGCGGCTCGCTGACTTACGCGAACTTGGAGCAGCAGAACCTCGCCTTCGCCACCCATTCGCTGCGCCCTTGGCTCGTCCTGATCGAGCAGGCCCTCTCGGCCCACCGCGATCTCTTCCCGGGCGGCCTTTATTGCGAGTTTCTACTTGACGCCCTCCTGCGAGCCGACTCGGCGACGCGGGCGGAGACCTACGCGAAGGCGCTCGACCCCGAGCGCGGCTGGATGACCCGCGCCGAGGTCCGGCGACTCGAAAACCTAGATCCCGAAACGGAGACTTCATGAGCACCGAACTAAAGAAAGCACCGGAGCAAAGAACCGCGACCGTCGAAGTCGCCGACGTGAAAGCTGAGGGCCGAACATTGTCCGGCTTCGCCGCCCTGTACGGCGTCGAGAGCCGCGACCTCGGCGGCTTCACCGAGATCATCGAGCCGGGGGCCTTCGGCGACGTGCTGGCGGGCGAGCCCGACGTATACCTGACCTTCAATCACTCGCCCGACAAGATTCTGGCGAGGACCACCTCGAAGACGCTGCGCCTTCGCGACGAGGATCGAGGTCTCGCTTTCGAGGCCGACCTCGGAGACGGCCCGACCGCACAGGACGTCCGCGAGATGGTCAAGCGCGGCGACGTATCCGGCGCATCGTTCCGATTCGTGGTCGACGCCGAAACTTGGCAAGGGGAGGTCCGCTCGGTGACAAAGATCGCCGAATTGATTGACCTCTCTCTCGCCACTACACCGGCCTATGACGGCCCCAAGGTCGAGCTTCGCAGCCGCGAGCCCGCCCCAATCGAAAGGACAGACGTGGAAACCGAAACGAAGACAACCGAGCCCGAGGAGCGAGCCGGGCCTCCCGAGGAGCGCACCGAGACCGGCACGCGTTTGACCGTCGAGTCCCGCTCGGAGGTCGCCGAGGAGCGCACGATCGACCAGCGCATCGAGGACGGCCTGCGGTCAGTCCGCAAGGGCGAGTCGAGAGCGCTCACGACCGCGATCTCGATCAGCCCGCAAGAGCTCAGTACGACCCTGTTCGACCGCCTGCGCGCACGCAGCGTGGTCCTCGGAACCGGGATTTCGACGCTAAGCACCGAGCGCGACAGCGTCGTCTACCCGCTGTTGACCGCGGACCTGACGGCCGACGCCACCGCCGAAGCGGCGACGATCACGCCGTCCGATCCGACGTTCAGCACGACGACGGCGACGCCGAGAAAGATGGCCGCGCTGACCCAGGTCTCGAACGAGGTGCTCGATGACTCTGATCCGAGCCTCGCCGGTGTCTTGAACGATCACCTGATGAAGGTGCTCGCGCTCAAGCTCGACCAGCAGCTCCTAGAGGGCAGCG
>JBPCRS010000204.1:0-16387 GCA_050996575.1 Solirubrobacterales bacterium | reverse complement strand
TCGTCTGCCTGGGCATCCTCCCAGGTCTGCCTCACCTCCTTCGGGGTCCTGTAGTCGAGCCCTGAGTGCGGGCGGTCGTGGTAGCGATCAACGTAGCCGCCGATCGCCTCCCGGGCCTCGTCGAGTGTCTCGAACTCCGAGCGCCAGATCAGTCGCTCCTTGAGCTTTCCGAACCAGGACTCGATGAACGCCTGCGACTCGGGGTCGCGATAGCCGCCGCGGCGGTGGGCGATCCCGAGGCCCGAGAGCACGGCCTTGAAGCGCCGTGCGGTGAACGCGGAGCCGTTGTCGGTGCCGAGGACGAGTTGGCCCGGGGTGATGCCCTGAGCCCTTGCCGCCCCCTCGACCAGGGCGATTGCCTCGTCGGCTCGGCAGCGAAGCTCGAGCGACCAACCGACGATCTCGCGGGTGCAGCAGTCGATCGCCGCGTTCAGATAGCACCAGCCGTGCTCGGCGACCCAGATCGACGACATGTCGAGGTGCCAGAGCTCGTCGGGCCGGGTGACCCGGAAGAAGCCGGGACGGCGATGACGTGGCTCTCGATGCCGGCGCTGGATCAGCTTCTGCTCGCGCATCACCCGCAGCACGCGCTTGCGGTTGACGGCGATCCCGAGCTTTCGGCGGGTGAGCGCCCAGACCATCCGATAGCCGTCGGTCGGGTTCTCCTTCGCGGTCTCGACGATCGCCTCCTCGACCGGGCCTTGCGGCGGCCGCCGCTGGGGCGAGCGCCTTGGCTTCGGGGTGCGGTAGATCGCCTGGCGGGAGATCTGCAGGACACGCGCCACGACCGCGGCCTTTCGGCCTGAGTCGACCAGCTCGCGAGCGCGGGCGACGCGTTGTCTCACTCCCACGCTCGCAATGCTTCCCCCGCTATGTCGAGCTCGTAGGTCTTTCGACCCAGGGCCCGCTCGAGCTCGGCGATCTTCTTTCGCAGCTCCTTCTCGGCCTGGCGCTCGTCCTTGCCGGCGAGCGAGGTGGCGCCGCCCTCGAGCATCTTCTCGCGCCAGGAGTAGTAGAGGTTCTCCGAGATCTCGGCCTCGCGGCAGATGTCGCGGACACTGCGGTCACCGCGCAGGCCGGCGAGCACGATCTCGACCTTCTGCTTGGCGGTGAACTTGCGGTATGTGCGCTTCTCGCTCAACTTCGTCTCCTTGGGAGTTGAGCGGCCATCCTGGGATTCTCGCCGGACGGCCTCGTCGGGGCTTCGCCCCTCCTCGACCGTCCGGATCTCTTCCTAGGAGAGTGTCAACGCGGGAGCGGGGAGCAGGTCAGAGTTCGCCCTCGAGCACCATCTTTCCGGAAAGCCAGCGGCCATCGTGGATCTATTTGAGCGAGTAGACGAGTTCGGGCGCCAGCTGGGGTCCGACGTGAGTCGCCGCATTCGGAAGCAGTACATCGCCTACTTTGCCGGGAAGCGGTCATTTTTCAGCATCAATGTGCGGCACCAGCGATTGCTCGTCTATTTGAATCTCGATCCGACCAAGACGACGCCGTGGAGCGAGAAGGCGATGCGAGATGTTCGCGAAGTCGGGCATTTCGGGCTCGGCGCCACCGAGTACTCACTTCGTGGGCCGGCTCAATTCGACGAGGTCAGAACTTTGATCAAGCAGGCGTACGCCAAGACACACTGAGTTCCGCATACAAATTGTCCGGACCGCAATCGAGGTTCTACGACGGTCGGTCGAACGCCGCTGCCGGGAGCTGCTTTGAGCGCGGTCGTCCGGCGAACGTAGTCGAACTCTTGCGATCGTTCGCTGCTCCGGCCGGTCAGCCCTGCTACTCGGAATTACGTGCCGCCACCGAGCCCCCGAGCAGGGAGCTTGATTTCTATGCAGCCTTGCGTTCGGGCTGCTCTTGAGCCGGCGCAGTGTCGGCGAGCGGATCTCGGAGTCGCACGCCGAGCTTGCGCAGTCCCAGCAACAGCGACTGGTAGCGCTCGCGCTGCGCCAGGGCAGACGCGGAGCGATCATCCGCGCGCTCAGCGATGGTCCGGGCGTGGTACTTGGCGTACCAGGTCGCGGCGCTCTTGAGCGCGGAGAGTTCGGCGTCGGTGAGAGGCTCCGTGGATTCGACGATCCGCATGGCGGGAACCTAATTACGGCGTCGGATGCCGAACAAGCTTGGGGCCGACAGTGCGGATTTGCGGGACTCGGGGGAGTCTTGGCCCGCAATCGTCACATTGCGCGCCACACAGGTGAATCGCGATGTGCGATCACCAGCGGATGGAGAAGCGGAAGCCGTTTCAACTCGCCCTCCCCGTGTCCGAGGAGGCCCGTACGCTCACCCACGTGGAGGCATCCCTAGCACCGCACCTGCCGGATCGCCAGAAGGAGCTCGGCGCTTTCTACACGCCCCCGGCGATTGCCGCAATCCTCGCGGACTGGGCGATCAGAACACCCAGCGATCGGGTGCTGGACCCCAGTTTCGGCGGACTTGCGTTTCTCAGCGCCGCGTCCGATCGCCTCTCTGTGCTTGGCCGGCGCAAAGGTGAGATACGCCAGCAGCTGTTCGGCGTTGATTTGGATCCGGCAGCATTGGAGGCGGCTCGGACGGATGACCGGCTTGACCTCGGCAAGGACAGCTTGATTCTCAGCGACTTTTTCGCCGTCGACAGCGCCCAGCTCCCGACAGTTGAGGCCCTGATCGGCAATCCGCCGTACATCCGTTATCAGGGCTTCAACGGATCGGCGGATCGGGCACGTGAGCTCGCGGCGTCAGCCGGTGTTCGCCTGACGCGACTCGCCTCCTCTTGGGCGCCGTTCGTTGTCTACGGCGCGACTTTCATCGCACCGGGGGGCCGCATGGCACAGGTCTTACCGGCCGAGATCCTTCACGCGCAGTACGCCCAAGAAGTTGTCGAGTTCCTCCAACGAAGTTTCGGGCATGTTGCGATGGTCGTCTTCGACGAGCGGGTATTCCCGGGGGCTCTTGAGGAGGTCGTCTTGCTTCTTGCCGACGACTTCGGCCGTGAGGGCACGGCCAATGTTCAACTTGTGTCATGCGAGAACGTCGCCGGCCTCGACCTTGGCTCGATTGGGCCCGATAAAGCGAATTCGACGGCCTCCCGCACGGGACGAGACAAGTTGCTTGGCCAGCTTCTTCCCGCATCGGCTCAGGAGCTTCTCTCAGCCCTTGCCCAACGACCCGAAGTCAGCCCTCTCATTGCCGTTGCTTCTGTCGATATCGGGGTGGTTACCGGCGCCAACGACTTCTTCGTACTGTCTCGCGAAGCTGCTCATGGGATAGCGCCCGGACTCTTGAAGTCGGGCGTTTCAAAGGCTGCCGATGTCGCTGGCGCTCGCCTCACGACCGAAGATCACAAGGCGCTGCTTGACGCTGGCAGGCCGGTCCTGATGTTCGTCGCAAGCGATGCGGCTGGCGAGCGGGAGCTCGGCACCGCGATGCGCCACATTCGGTCCGGTGAAAAGCGTGGGTTCCACCGGCGCTACAAGTGTCGGATCCGCGATCCTTGGTGGGCTCTTCCGATCCCCAAACAGGGCGCCCCAGACCTCCTGCTGACTTATTGCTCGAACGACTATCCGCGCCTTGCGTTGAACGACGCCAGGGTGTTGCAGACCAACACGATTCACGGCGTCAACGTTGAGAGCGGCGTCGAGGCTGCCGCCCTCGCAGCCGGGTTCTACAACAGCCTTACCTTGCTGTCCGCTGAGCTGGTGGGCCGCAGCTACGGCGGGGGGGTGCTGAAGCTGGAGCCGACCGAGGCCGAGGCGCTGCTGCTCCCGCCGATGCCGCCTTGTCTTGCAGAGTTGCTGCCTGGCGTGGACCAAGCGGTTCGGGCACGCGACATTGAAGGCGCCCTAGATCTCGTCGACCCGATCGTCTTGGGCGCGCTCGGTTTGAGCGATGCCGATATCGGCGAGCTTCGGGCAGGTCGCGAGCGCCTACGCGGGCGGAGAAAACGCCGCGGGCGTCCTGCGCGGTAGCACTGGCGGTGTCTTACGGCGAGCAGCTTGCTTCCCAGAGACTTCGGGCCTCTGGGTGCTCGGACACTGGCGAGCGGGAGAAGAGTTGGCGGAGCATGCGCTCGAAGAACGTGTCCGGCGAGAGATCGTCTGGAACCTCACGTTCGAGCAGCTTCGGCTTGCGCCCCGAGCGGTCGAGAACGAGGAGGCAGGTGGAGTCGTAGCTCCCGCGCTCATCACCAGGGGTCAGGGACTGGAGCTTGCGCAGCATGTCCTTGATCCGCTCCCAGCCTGAGGGCTCGTCGAACACGTTTGACGTCACGAGATAGACGTATCCGAATGTGGCGAGGGGGTACCGGCGACGGATATTCAAGAGGTCGCCAGAGGCTTCCTCGAAGCGGTTGGTGATGTTCTTCCCAAACGAGTCGGTCATCGTCTTGCTCGATACCGCAAGTTCGAGGCCCCGATCGAACTCGGCGATCACGACATCGATTTCTTTCGCGAAGAAGCCGCCGAGGATGTTCGTCGAGCTGCTGCCCGCGAGTGCCATCACCTTGTCGAGTGCTGCCTCCTGGATCGATCGGGATTCGCCGGACTTCGCGAATGGGAAACGCGAGATCGCATCCGCAAGGGCTTGCGGGAGCACTCGAGGCTGAGTAGGTCGTGGCCAGACAGCGTCCGTGTCTATTCCGGCCCGCCGAATTTCGGTGGCGATCCAGACGTCGACCGCTACCGCAAGGCCGCCCGAGGCGGGTACGCCCGCGGATCCGCCTTTGATCTGCACCTCGATGAGCTTGAGGAGAAGGTTCCGGTCAAAGCGGTAATGGCCGCCCTTTGCCCATGGCGACTTGAGTTTGCTCGGAACCGCCTCGAAGACGGCTGACATTCGATCGGGTTTGCCCACGCCGACTGATTCGGGTTCGCCGATCCGCATCCTTCGCCAGATTGCTTGCGCCGATCGGCGGTCGAGCGGCTAGTCAGACTCTGCGACGGAGGGCAGCGGTTGCTGGCGGGCCTCGGGGGGCCGCCAGTAGATCGACTTCATCATGCGCTTGTGTTCTGAACGGATCGCAGCGCTCGCCTTCTCCAACGCCTCGACCATGTAGTCGGGGCCATCTTCGCGCTCAAGCTGAGCGGCGATCGACGAGATTCTTCGCGCGGCGTCGTCCGCGAACAACATGGCCCGCTCCGCTTGGCGGAATTGCTCTTCCTCTCGCATCTGGTCGGTGATCGCCACTGTCGCCAATTTAGGGATCGACACGGATGTCGACGGGGCCCGACGTCGCATCCTGCGAAGAAGCCCTTGCGACAACAGGTCGGCCAGCTCTCTTGTGACCTATGGACGCGCCTATGGACCGCCCGTCCACCCCGACCGCCCATTGGCATGGGCGTTCTCGCCCCTCGCCGCCGCCGACCCCGCCCACCCACCGTTGGTGTGCGAACGGGGTCGGCTGCTGCGAGTGACGAGAACAAGGGATGGGGAGGGGGCGGACGGGCGGAAGCGGAATGAGTAAGGGCGGGCGAATTGTGGATGCGAGTGGGAAGGGTTGATCGAAACGAGACCGGAGGGAAGGGAGGCGAGGGGAGAAAGTGGGCGGATCTGGATTGGGCATGTTGGGGAAGAAGAAGGGGTTTGAGTTTGGGTGGAGCTCTCCGAGATGAGAATCAGAGACTTGGTCTTTGATGAGGAGCGGTTGGCTGGGAACGCGGCGGGGTCAGGAGCGAGAAGGAGAGGCCGGCGAGCGTCAGGGCGAACCTAAATTCTCCGGCGAATCCTGGGACATAGCGGGGTCGGACAGCACTAGTAAGTAGATGGAACAGCTGCGAGAAGGTGGAGGCCCCACGAAGACCGCGACGTCGAGAGACCCGGCGAGGCTCGACACGTCGGGCGGGACTCCAAAGGGACTGCGCGAATTTCCAGCCGACCACCGCCAGGCCTCGCGCGGCAGGGATGCAGAGATTCTCGACTGGATCGGGCGCTTGGGTGCCGTCGCGATCGACCACGTTCGAGAGCGCTTCGGCCTCGGACGGACGGTTGCGTATCGGCGGACGGCGGCGCTGACTCGCGCCGGCCTTCTCGCCAGGTCTCGGATTCTTCACGACGAACCGGCCCTGCTTCATACAACGCCCGCGGGTCTTCGCTACGTCGGCCTCCCGCTCGAAGCCCCGCGGCTCTCACCCGGATCGATCACCCATTGGATCGCCTGCGCCGATGTCTGGCTTCTACTCGAACGCCGAATCGCCGCCCGTCAGGTGATCGGTGTTCGCGAGCTCGCGTTCAGCGAACGAGCCGAACGGCGCGCGATCGCAAGCGCAAAAGTGGGTGAGCTGCCCAACGGTTCGCCTCGTCTGCATCGACCGGACCTTGCGCTTCTCGGCGGCGAGCGGCCGATCGCTGTTGAGGTCGAGCTGACACCGAAGGCACCTCAGCGCCTCGCGCGGATCATGGACGGCTGGCGCAAGGCGAGTTGTGTCGAGCGCGTCCTCTACGTCTGCGGGACCGCTTCAACCAGGCGAGGAGTTGAGCGCGCCGTCCGGCGCGCTTACGCCGAAGATCGAATCGACATCGTCGGGATGGGCGATCTCGCCTCGATCTCGCTGGTGGACCGCTCATGAGCACGGTTGGGGTAACCAGCGGGTCGAAGTTGATCACTGCCGATGAGGTCGCCGAGCTGCTCCAGGTGCCGAAGAGTTGGGTCTATCGAGCGTGCCGCGAAGGGGCGCTCCCGGCGGTCCGTTGCGGGCGCTACGTTAGATTCGATCCGGCCGATATCGAGCGTTGGATCGACGATCAGAAAGGTGCGGTTGACCACCTCTAAGCCGAGCGGATTCGTTCGAACGATCGAGCGGTCGGGTGGGCCCGTCTTCTACGCGCTGATCCGCCTTCCGAACGGTCGCCGGCTTCAGCGCAAACTGGGTCCGGCGTGGACGCGGCGGAGCCGACCGCCGGCCGGTTACGTGACCCGCCAACAGGCCGAAGCGCGGCTGCAGTCGATCCTCGCGGGCACCGACAAGCAGGTGCAGACCGTCGAGCCGAAGGGCTCGGACGTGACCTTCGAGCAGGCCGCCGAGGCCTGGCTTCGCTACGTCGAGGAGGACCGCAAGCGCCGGCCCTCAACAGTGCGCGACTACCGCCGCGAGCTTGAGCGGCGCCTCTATCCGGAATTCGGCCGGGACACCCCCCTTGGTGCCCTGTCAACCGAGCGGATTGAGGTGTTCAGGGAACGCCTCGTAAAAGAGGGACGGCTGAGTAGCCGCACGATCAACAAGCGACTTGCGCAGCTGCACGCGATCTTCAAGCGGGCCCAGAAGCTCTACGGCCTGCCGGCGAACCCGGTCGCCGCGGTCGAGCGCCAACCGCAGCGGCGCTCCGGGGACTTCCAAGTGCTCGAACCGCAGGAAGTCGAGGCCCTCGCGGCGCACGCTTCGAATGAGCAGGACGCCGCGATCTTCACCGTGGCCGCGTTCGCGGGCCTCCGGCTTGGCGAACTGCGGGCGCTGCGCTGGGGTGACGTTGACTGGGTGCTCCGCTCCGTCCACGTTCGTCGCTCCTACACAGCGGGCGCCGAGAACGCGCCGAAGTCGGGCAAGGTGCGCTCGGTCCCGCTCGTCGACCAGGCAGCTCGCGCGCTCGACTCGCTGAGTCGGCGCGAGCGATGGACCGGCGACGAGGACCTCGTCTTCGTCAACCCGGTTGGGCGCTACTTCGAGGACTCGGCGCTCCGGCGCCGCTTCTACGCGGCGCTCGACTCCGCCGGCCTCGACCACATCCGCTTTCACGACCTCCGCCACACGTTCGGCACGCTCGCAGTCCAGGCGTTCCCGCTCACCGACGTCAAGGCCTACATGGGCCACGCGGACATCCAGACGACGATGATCTACGTCCACCACGTGCCCGCACACGACGCCGCGGACAAGCTCACGGCGCTGCTCGAAGAGCGGACTGAGGCCGATTTGGGTGCACGCTCGGTGCACGGATCGGCTTCTGAGGAGTCTGAGAAAGAGGCGGAAAGGGCCGCTTTGCAGGCCTTTCCTAGTGCCGGAGGAGGGACTCGAACCCCCGACACGCGGATTATGATTCCGCTGCTCTAACCAGCTGAGCTACTCCGGCGGGGGCGCGAATCGTAGCTAGCGAACGGTTGCTGACTTTGGTACCCCACGGAGTACCCAAATCAGCGACCGGTGCCCTCGAGGCCGCCGATCCGAACCGATCGTTAGGGGTGTTCCCAACCCGGGGGGACGAACAAGGAGAGAGATGCGCGGGCGTGTCTGGACCCGGTGTTGGCGATGAGCGTCGCCACGATCGCCTCCGGATTCATCGACAACATCCCCGGCGGGAAGACGAAATCGAAGGCGTTCTCGCTGACCGGCAAGGCGCGCAAGTACTTCGCCGATCGCTCGAAGGCGAACGCCGACGTCGTGATCAAGAGCGCGACGATCGTCGGTAAGTTCGCCAAAAGCGCCACGGTCAAGCGATAATCACCGTGTGAGGAGGCTGCGCCCGCCCGGGACGTGCGCCGCGCTGGCAGCGCTGCTCGCTCTTGCCTGCGCGAGTTCCGCCGAGGCCGCCGACCCCCTGGGACTGAGCGACTGCGGCCCCGCCGAGGGCGTGCACCAGTGCCACGGCCTTGTCGAGACATGGGACGGCGTCCCGCTCGACACCACCGTCACCGTGCCATCGGCGGGCGCGAAAAATCTTCCGCTCGTCGCCCTCGTCCATGGCTTCGGCAACTCCAAGTACGAGTATCTGAATCCCGACGAGACGGCCTACACCGGCAACGCGTTCGAGTGGGCAAAGCGCGGATACGCCGTGCTCACCTACACGGCGCGGGGACTCTGGGGCTCCTGCGGCACGCCCGACTCGCGCGCGGCCAGTCCCGGCTGCGCCAACGGCTACATCCACCTCGCCGACACCCGCTACGAGGTCCGCGACACCCAGGAGCTGATTGGCCGGCTCGTCGACGACGGGATTGCCGACCCGGATCGCCTCGGCGCCACGGGCGACTCCTACGGCGGCGGACAGACGCTCGCCCTCGCCGCGCTTCGCGACCGGGTGATGCAGCCCGACGGCAGCTACGAGCCCTGGGTCAGCCCGGATGGGACGCCGCTCGAGCTCAGCGCCGCGGCGCCGGTGATCCCGTGGACCGACCTCGTTCACGCGGCGGCGCCGAACGGCCGTGTCTCCGACACGAAGGTGACTTCGCGAGAGACGGCGACCGATCCAGTCGGGGTCGAGAAAGCGACCGTCGTCAACGCGATCTTCGCCGCCGCGCAGTTCGCCATCGGTCCCGGACAGCCCGTCGGCGAGCCGTTCGTCCCGGGCCGGCCGATGGGCTATCTGGCGCCGACCGGGACCGACCCGGAGTCGGACGTGACCGAGTGGGTCGCGCGGACGAGCCGCGGCGAGCCCTACGACGACGCCCAGGTGACCGGCATCGTCGAGCGCCTCGTCCGCTTCCATTCGAGCTACTACGTCAAGCCCCATCCCGATCCCACTCCGCTGATGCTCGCCTCGGGCTTCACCGACGACCTCTTTCCGGTCGACCACGTGCTCCGCTTCGCAAACCGGGCTCGCAAGCGAGACCCTCGAGCGCCGCTTTCGCTCCTGCTCGGCGATTTCGGCCACCAACGAGCTTCCAACAAGCAGATCGAGCGCGAGCGGCTGATCAGCGCGATCGACGCATGGTTCGCGCGCCACCTGCTCGGCGAGAAGCGCGGACGGCGCGGCGGGGTCGTCGCCTACGTCGGCTCGTGCCCGCGCCTCGCCGAGCCGCTCGGCCCGCTGATTGCACCGACGTTCGGCCGCCTCTCCCGCGGCAGGCTCCTGTTCGTCGCCGCCGAGCCCGGCACCGCCAGCTCGAGTGGCGGCGACCCCGAGGTCGGGCTCGCGATCGACCCGGCGACGGGCGGCGGGGATCATTGCGCAAAAACCGAGGCCGCAGAGGCGCCCGGGACGATCCGCCACACGCTTGCCGAGCCCCAGAAGCGAGCCTTCACACTGATTGGCTCGCCGAAGCTGCGCGCGAAGCTGGCGATCGACGGCGCCCCGCCGAACAACACCCAGCTCGCCGCCAGGCTGTGGGACGTTGACGCCGCCACCGGCGAGCAGGTCCTGGTTACGCGCGGTGTACTGCGCCCGAACGGGGGCAAGGAGACCTGGTGGCTGAACCCCGCCTCGTGGCGCTTCGAGCCCGGCCACCGTGCCGAGCTCGAGCTGCTCGGCAACGACGCGCCGTTCCAGCGGCCGTCAAACTCGAGCTTCGAGACCGAGGTAGCGGAGCTTCGCGTCAACCTGCCGACCCGAGAGCGCCGACCCGGCGGATAGCCGTGCGGCTCGCCGTCCCAAACGTCTCCGAGGGTCGCGACCCGGCCCGCGTCGACGACATCGTCAAGGCTTTCCAAGACCCCGCCGCCCTGCTCGACTTTCATTTCGACGCCGTTCACAACCGAACGGTCGTCACGCTCGCGAGCACCGACGACGCGCTTGCCGACTCGCTGCTCGCCGGCGGCCGTGAGGCCGTCGGCCTCGTCGACATCGCGGCACACGAGGGTGCTCACCCGTGCATCGGCGCACTCGACGTCTGCCCGGTTGTCTTCATCGAGGAAGGCGACCGCGAGCCCGCTCGGGCCGAGGCGCTCGCCATCGCCGAGCGGCTCGCCGGCGAGCTATCGCTGCCCGTCTTCCTCTACGGCGACCTGGCGAGCTCGGAGCAGCGTCGCGAGCGCGCCTACTTCCGTGACGGCGGGATCACTCGCCTGGGCGAGCGGATGGCATCGGGCGAGCTCGCACCCGACTTTGGCCCTCCGACCCCGCATCCGAGCGCCGGGGCGACGCTGGTCACCGCTCGACCGCCGCTCGCCGCGTTCAACCTCTTTCTCGATTCCCCCGATCCGGGGCTCGCCCGTCTCGTCGCCGCCGCCCTCCGCGAGTCGGCCGGAGGTTTGCCCGGTGTGCGCGCGATCGGACTTCCGTTCGAGGGCGTGACCCAGGTCTCGACCAATATCCACGACCCACTTCGGATCTCGCTCGCCGACGTCGTTACCGAGGTCCGCCGACTGGCCGAGCCGCTCGGTGCGCGGGCGACGTCGGCGGAGATCGTCGGCCTGGTGCCGAAGGCGAGCCTGCGCGGCTTTCCGGAGAGCGTCGAGCTGATCGACCCCGACGTCGACGCGCACGTGCTCGAGCGGCGACTGGAAAAACTGGGCCGGTAATCTGAGCGCGTAGATGCCGGGCACGACGAAGAAGCGAAAGCGAAAGCACCGCGGCACTCAGACCGGCAAGGTCGGGGGCAGGCGCGCCGCCCGACCCCGCAGCCGCGCCGAGGCGAAGGCGCAGGCCAAGGCCCGAGGGTCGAAGAAGAAGGGCACGGCGCGAAAGCAGCGCGTCGCCGAGCGCGTCGGCTCGGAGCCGACCTGGCGTGGCGCCGTCAACCGCGCCGCGATCGCCAGCGGACTCTTCCTCCTCCTGCTCGTCCTCTTGTTCCGCCAGGGCATCGCTCAGGCGATCGGCCTATCGCTCTTCATGTTCGTCGTCTACATCCCGATGGGCTACTACATGGATCGGTTCTTCTACCGGATGCGGCTGCGCCGCGAGGAGAAGAAGCGCCAGGAGCGCCAGGCCGAAAAGGCCTCGGGCAAGAGCGACGAGTAGGCGGCTTCGGCGCAGCGATGGAAGTCCGCATGCTCACCGTCGGCCAGGTGGCCGAGAACTGCTTCGTCCTCCGCCGCGACGGCTCCGACGCCGGGCTGATCGTCGACCCCGGCGAGGAGGCCGAGCGGATCCTCGAGGTTGTCGACGAGCTTGGCATCAAGGTCGAGGCGATCCTGCTCACCCACACCCACTTCGACCACATCGGCGCCGTTGCCCCGGTCGCCAAAGCCACCGGCGCCCCCGTCTACTGCCCCGAGATCGAGGTCCCGGTGCTCGCCGACATCATGGCCTTCGTCCCCTGGCCCGGTTTCGGCCCGTATGAGTCCTACGAGGCCGACGAGACGGTCGCCGGCGGCGAGAAGCTCGAGCTCGCCGGGTTCGAGATCGACGTCATCTTCACCCCGGGCCACAGCCCGGGCCACGTCACCTACTCGATTCCCGACGAGAGCGCCTTGTTCTCAGGCGACGTCCTGTTCCAGGGCTCGGTCGGGCGCACCGATTTGCCCGGCGGCGACTGGCCCACGCTGCTCGAGTCGATTCGCGGCCTCGTCGACGGCCATCCCGAGGAGACGACCGTCTACCCCGGGCGCATGGGGATCACCACGCTCGGCGCCGAGAAGGCATCGAACCCATTCCTCGCCGAGTTGGCGTAGCCTCGCGCCGACCCATGGCCGGCCGCTATCAAGCCCCGAAGGGGACGTTCGACGTCCTGCCCGAGCTCTCGGCGATTCGTGCCGCGATATACCTCGCCGGGACGACCGCGTTCGCCCGCGCCGGATACGGCCGGATCGAGACGCCGATCTTCGAAGACACCGAGCTGTTCGCCCGCGCTGTCGGCGAGGCGACCGACATCGTCCGCAAGGAGATGTTCACCTTCGAGGACCTCGGCGGGCGCTCGCTGACACTGCGCCCCGAGGCAACCGCGCCGATCTGTCGCGCCTATGTCGAGCACGGGATGCACAAGCTGGCGCAGCCGGTGAAGCTCTGGTGCTACGGCCCGTTCTTTCGCTACGAGGCCCCACAGGCGGGCCGCTTTCGCCAGTTCACCCAGATCGACGTCGAGGCGATCGGCTCCGACTCGCCGCTCGTCGACGCCGAGCAGGTGATCCTGCTCGACGAGTTTCTCCGCGGCCTCGGCATCGAGGGCATTCGGCTACGGCTCTCGAGCCTCGGATCTGCCGAATCGCGCAAGGAGTACCGAGGTGAGCTTCGTGAGTACCTGCGTGTCCATGAGGACGAGCTCGCGCGCGAGGTGCGCGAGCGGATCGACTCGAACCCGCTGCGCGCGTTCGATGCGGACGATCCGAACACGCAGGCGGTGATGGCCGAGGCGCCGCGGATGATCGATCGCCTCGCCGACGACGACGCCGCACATTTCGCCGCGGTCCGCGGCCTGCTCGACGATATCGGCGTCACCTACGGTCTCGACGGCACGCTGGTGCGCGGGCTCGACTACTACACCCGCACCGTCTTCGAGTTCGAGTCCGATCGGCTCGGCGCGCAATCGGCGCTCGGCGGCGGCGGGCGCTACGACGGGCTCGTCGGCGAGCTCGGCGGCCCTGAGACACCGGCCTGTGGCTGGGCGGCGGGAGTCGAGCGGATCGTGTTGGCGATGCCCGAGGCCGAACCGACCGCGCGCGCCGATGTTTTCATCGCCGCAAGCGACGAGCACCGCGGTCGCGCCTTCGCGCTCGCGGTCGAGCTCCGTCGCGCCGGGATCGCCGCCGACCTCGACCTCGCCGGCCGCTCGCTCAAGTGCCAGATGAAGCAGGCCGACCGGCTCGGCGCCGAGAAAGCCGTGATCCTCGCCGAGGACGGCGCTGTCAGTCTGCGCGACATGTCGAGCGGCGAACAACGCGAGATCGAGCTCGAGAAGATCACCGAGGAGCTCCGATGAGCGCGGAGTTCCCCGCGCTTGCCCCGAACCGCTACCGCGACCGCTGGTGCGGCCAGCCCCGGCCCGAGCAGGTCGGCGAGAGCGCGCGGGTCGCCGGCTGGGTCCACCGCCGCCGCGACCACGGCGGGCTGATCTTCGTCGACCTGCGCGACCGCACCGGCCTTATTCAGCTCGTCTTCGACCCCGACGAGTCGGCCGCGGCGAAGGAGCTCGCCCACGGGCTTCGCGCCGAGGACGTGCTCTCCGCCGCCGGCGAGATCGTCAAGCGTGACCCGGAGACTGTCAACGCAGGGATCCCGACCGGCGAGGTCGAGTTGCGGGTGACCGAATCGGAGCTGCTCTCAGACGCCGACACGCCGCCGTTCGAGATCGAGGGCTTCTCCGGAGAGGTCGGCGAGGAGCTTCGGCTTCGCTATCGCTATCTCGACCTGCGGCGCGACGCGATGCAGCAGGCGATCGTCCTGCGCTCGAAGGTCGCGCGGGCGATGCGCGAATTCCTCGAGGGCGAGGGCTTTCTCGAGATCGAGACCCCCGAGCTGACCCGCTCGACCCCGGAGGGAGCCCGCGACTTCCTCGTCCCGAGCCGCAACGAGCCGGGCTCGTTCTACGCGCTGCCGCAGTCGCCGCAGCTGTTCAAGCAGCTCTTGATGGTCTCGGGCTTCGAGCGCTACTTCCAGATCGCGCGCTGCTTTCGCGACGAGGCGATGCGCTCCGACCGCCAGGCGGAGTTCACCCAGCTCGACGTCGAGATGTCGTTCGTCACCGTCGACGACGTGCTCGAGGTCAACGAGCGGATGCTCGCTCACGTCTTCGCCGAGGTCGGCGGTCCCGAGATCGAGCTGCCGCTCGAGCGCCTGCCCTACGACGAGGCGATCGAGCGCTTCGGCACCGACCGCCCCGACGTCCGCTTCGGGCTCGAGCTGAAGACCCTCACCGACGTCCTGCGCGAGACCGAGTTCAAGGTCTTCCGCGGGGTGATCGAATCCGGCGGAGCGGTGCGCGGGCTGAACGCGGGAACGCGCGAAATGCCACGTTCGGCCCTCGACGGCCTGATCTCGCGCGCCCAGGAGCTCGGCGCGAAGGGCCTCGTCTGGGCCTTTCGCGAGGGCGAGGGCTGGCGCTCGCCGACGGCGAAGTTCCTCACCGAGGACGAGCTGCGCGGACTAAACGAGGCGCTCGGCGCCGAGGAGGGCGACCTGCTCCTGATCGTCGCCGACAAGCCCGCGGTCGCCGACGCCGTGCTCGCGCAGATGCGGATCGACCTCGCCGAGCGCTTCGAGCTGATCGGTGAGGGCGAGGAGCGCCTGCTCTGGGTCGTCGACTGGCCGCTTTTCGAATACGACGCCGAGGGCCGGCGGTGGGACCCGCTGCACCACCCGTTCACCTCGCCCGACGGCGAGCTCGACCCCGAGAAGCCGGGCGAGGCGCGGGCGCTCGCCTACGACGTCGTCTGGAACGGACAGGAGCTCGGTGGCGGCTCGATCCGCATCTCCGACCCGGCGCTCCAGCGCAGCGTCTTGTCCGCGCTCGGGATCTCCGAGGAGGACGCGAACGACCGCTTCGGCTTCCTGCTCGAGGCACTTCGATACGGCGCTCCGCCGCACGGTGGCATCGCCTACGGGCTCGACCGCTTCGTCCAGCGACTCGCCGGTGCGGGATCGATCCGCGACGTCATCGCCTTCCCGAAGACCGCGTCCGGCGGCGACCTGCTGACCGGCGCTCCGGCCCCGGTCGACGAGATCCAGATTCGCGATCTCGGCCTGCGCGTGCACGGCTCCCGGCCGGAACCGAGCTCAGCCGAGGAATGAGCGAGCGGCTCGTCGACGAGGAGCGGGCGAGGAAGGTGCTCGCGGCTCTCTCCGACGGCGACACCGCGGCGTTCGGCGAGCTGGTCGCCGACGGAATCGAGATCCACACGGCGCGGGGAGTTCGCAGCGGACACAGCGCCGCGGTCGCCTGGGCGGCGAACAAGTACGAGCACCTCCAGCGCCGCTACTCGGTCGAGCGTATCGAGCAGCTCGAGAACGGCGGGGTGCTGGTCCACGGGGACACCGAGTACGTCTGGAAGGACGGCGGCGAGCTTGCCGACTCGAGCCCGGTCGTGGTCGAGCTTCATTTCGCCGGTGGCAAGCTGGCGCTCTGGCGCTTTCGCGAGCAAGGCGCCTGAAGCCACCCATCTAAAGGAAAACCGCGCTCGGGCCGAATTAGCTGGTATGGCCGACGGGGTTGACCTTTGCAATGCTAAGTTTGCTTCGGGCTCGAGCCTGTGCGCTAACCGTCCACATCGTGAGCCAACACAACGAGTCTGGGAGTCGATCTCGGAGGGGCCCTTGGGCTTCCCGGTAGACACCCACCTGCTAAGTCAGGTTCTCAGGCTGGGCGGCAATGGCAGGCTGGGGCCCGATTTTCTTCTCTGGGCGCCGAATTGAGGAACGCACTCAACAAGAACCCGGTGGTGCAGGCCGTGGTGATCGGGATCATGGCGCTCCTCGTCGCCTTCCTGCTCTTCACGCGAGTGCTCAACCAGGGAGGGGACGAGGCTGCCCCGGCCGATCCCGCCGCGACGGCGACGCCTGCTGCGACCGATCCGGCGACGGGTGCTGTGGCACCGGCTCCCGCGGCGGCCAACCCCGCGCCCGCTGCTCCGTCCGCGCCCGTTCCTGTGACCCCGGCGCCGTCGAGCGCGCCCGTGCCAGCCGGTGATCCTGCGACCGCATTCGTCCCGGGCCCCGGTTTGCCGGAGGACGTCGTCGTCGCATACGCGCGTAATAAGACCATCGCGTTGCTGATCTTGAAACGACGAAATCCGGAGCGAAAACCACCATCCGCTCGATCGGCGGACGACCGAGCGTTGCGACTCAACTCGTTACCTGCGGAGGTCATAGGCAAGCTCAGCGGAAACGTGGAGTTCATCAC
>JBPCRS010000192.1:0-6245 GCA_050996575.1 Solirubrobacterales bacterium | reverse complement strand
ACGAGGACGAGGACGAGCCGACAGTGGGGCCCTGGTAGGTGGGTTGATGGCGACGATGCGAATGCGAGAGGCACTCCGCGACGCGATGGCGGAGGAGATGCGCCGCGACGAGAGTGTCTTCGTCATGGGCGAAGACGTCGGCGTCTTCCAGGGCGCGTTCAAGGTGACCGAGGGCCTGCTCGACGAGTTCGGCGAACGCCGCATCCGCGACACGCCGATCTCGGAGAACTCGATCGTCGGCGCCGGCGTCGGCGCGGCGATGGCGGGCCTGCGTCCGATCGTCGAGATCATGACCGTCAACTTCGCGCTATTGGCGATGGACCAGATCGTCAACCACGCCGCCGCGATCCCATACATGTTCAACGGCCAGGTCACGGTGCCGCTCGTCGTCCGCATGCCCGGCGGGGGCGGCCACCAGCTCGGCCCGACCCACTCGCACAGCTTCGAGGCGATGTTCCTGCAGATCCCGGGCCTGCTCGTCGCCTGCCCTTCGACCCCCGCGGACGGCAAGGGCCTGCTGAAGTCGGCGATCCGCGATGAGAACCCGGTGATCTTCATCGAACACGAGTCCCTCTACGGCGCCCGTGGCGAGGTGCCCGAGGGCGAGGACGAGGTCGTCAACTTCGGCGAGGCGGCGATTCGCCGCGAGGGCACCGACGTGACAATCGTCGCGATTCTGAAGATGGTCCAGGCCGCCGAGAAGGCCGCCGAGACGCTCGCTTCCGAGCACGGCGTTCAGGCCGAGGTGATCGATCCGCGCACGCTGCGCCCGCTCGATCTCGACTCGATCCTCGAGTCGGTGCGCAAGACGAACCGCTGCGTGATCGTCGAGGAGGGTTGGCCACACGGCGGCGTCGGCGCCAACCTCGCGGCGCTGATCCAGGAGCAGGCCTTCGACCACCTCGACGCGCCGATCCAGCGCGTCACCGGCGCCGACGTGCCGATGCCCTACGCGAAGCGGCTCGAGCAGTCGGCAATCCCCCACCACGAGCACGTCGTCAAGGCAGTTCTGGCGACGACCGAAGGGAGCCTCTAATCGCGACCGACATCGTCATGCCGCGCTTGTCGGACTCGATGGAGGAGGGGACGGTGCTCTCGTGGATGAAGTCGCTCGGCGACGAGGTCTCGGTCGGCGAGGAACTGGTCGAGATCGAGACCGACAAGGCGAACATGGTCTATGAGTCCGACACCGCCGGCACGCTGATCGAGATCGTCGCCGACGAGGGCGACACCTTGCCGATCGGCGAGGTGATCGCGAGGGTCGGGGAGAAGGGCGAGGAGGTTGCTTCGAAGCCGAAGGAGTCCGCTGCGGAGGCCCCCGAGCCTGCCGAGCCAGCGCCGGCCGAGAGCCCCGAGGCGCCGACATCCGACCCCGCTCCTTCAACGAAGGGCCGGGTCAAGGCCTCCCCGATCGCGAAGCGAATCGCAAAGGAGGGGGGCATCGACCTCTCCGCCCTCTCGGGCTCCGGGCCGGGCGGGCGGATCGTCAAGGCGGACGTCGAGCGGGCGGGGACAGAGGGGGCAGTCCCCCCCGTCCCCAGCGGCGCCCCAGCGGCGCCGACCACGGGCGCTCGGGAACGCCCCGAGACCGCGAAGGGCTCGGTCGAGGTGATCGAGCTGACCAAGCTGCAGACCGCGGTCGCGCGGCGGATGGCCGAGTCGAAGGCGACCGCGCCGCACTTCTACCTGCAGGCCGAGGTCGACATGACCAAGGCGGTCGAGGCGCGGACGGCGCTGAAGGCGATCGCCGCCGAGGGCGAGCGCGTGCCGACCTTCAACGACATGGTCGTCAAGGCCTGCGCGCTGGCGCTGCGCGCGTTCCCGCGTGCCAACGGCGCCTATCGCGACGGCAGGATCGAGCTCTACTCGCGGGTTAACGTCGGAGTCGCTGTCGCCGCTCAGGACGCGCTCGTCGTGCCGACCGTCTTCGACGCCGACCTCAAGGGTCTGCGCCAGATCGGCGAGGAGACGCGTTCACTGGCTTCACGGGTCCGCGACGGCACGATCACCCCGCCCGAGCTCTCAGGCGGCACCTTCACAGTCTCCAATCTCGGCATGTTCGGGATCACCAACTTCCACGCCGTGATCAACCCGCCACAGGCCGGGATCCTCGCAGTTGGCGCGCTCGAACGGGTTCCGGCGTTCGGCGAGGCCGGCGAGGTTCTCGCCCGCGACAAGATGGGCGTCACCCTCGCCTGCGACCACCGGATCCTCTACGGCGCCGACGGCGCAGAGTTCGTCCGCCGGATCTCGAACCTGCTCTCCGAACCGCTCGCGCTGGCACTCTAGGTAACCGACTGACCGCAGGCGTAACTTCTGGCTGATGCTCAGGCGGGCGCTACTCCTCACAATCGGCACGATCGCGGTGATCGCCGGGCTTGCGATCGACGGGAGGTTGCCGATCGGCGACGAACGCGTTCGCGGACTCGATCGCGACGCCGACGGCACCGCTCTTGCCGCCCGTTTCCCGCCGTCCTCGACGAATGCCGCGCTCTCCCCCTTCGCACTCCTTCCAGCCTCCGACACGCTGCCGGTCGAGGTCGGCTTCGAGAAGGAGCCGGCCGCCGGGATCCTCTTCGACGTCGACACCGGCGAGGTCCTCTGGGAGCTGAACGCCGACGAAGAGCTGCCGATCGCCAGCCTGACGAAGATGATGACCGCGCGGCTGATCGCCGAGAACCATCAGCCCGACGAGATGGTCGCGATCACGCCCGAGGCGCTCGCCTACGAGGGCTCCGGCGTCGGCGTCCTGCCGAAGAAAAAGAGCGTCAGGCTCGAGAGCCTGCTCAATGGGCTGATCCTCGTCTCCGGCAACGACGCGGCGATCGCGCTCGCCCAGCACGACGCCGGCTCGGTCGATGCGTTCGTCGCGCGGATGAACCGCGAGCGCCGCAAGCTGGGGCTCGCCTGCTCCCACTTCACCAGCCCGCACGGCCTCCAGGACGAGGGCAACTACTCGTGCGCGCGCGACCTCGCCGCGCTCGCTCGCGCCGACCTCGACAACCGCAGGATCCGCTCGATCATGGGCTCGGAGAGCGCCCACTTCGCGTTCCCGATCAAGGGCGGTTTCCTCGACCTCTACAACAACAACCCGTTCATCCAGAACGGCACAGCGGGAATCACCGGCGTGAAGACGGGCTACACCGACGCCGCCGGGCGCTGCTACGTGACCACCCAGCGCGTCGGCGGCCGCCACCTCGGTGTCGTCCTGCTCGACACACCGAAGCCGCTCGAGCAGGTGCCCGCGCTGCTGCGGGCGGGGATGAGGGCGGGATGACCAATGCCATCGACATCCCGATCGAGCGGCTTCCCCACGTCGACGAGCACGTGGTCGGGATCGAGGCGACGTTCGACCAGGTTTGGGATGCGTTGATCGCGACATTGCCGAAGTCGTTCGGTGGCCCGGCCGGCCCGATCGGCGGCCTGCTTGGCGTCGAGCACCGCGAGGCACACGGCAACTTCGGCGAGATCGGCTCGACCCTTCCCGGGTTTGTCGTCTCGCGCGCTGTCCCACCGGCGGTTCTGGCATTGCTCGGCGAGCACCGCTTCTCTCGCTACGCGCTGATCTTCCGGCTCGAGAAGACGGGGATCGGCACCGCACTTCGGGCCGAGACCCGGGCCGAGTTCCCCGGGACCAAGGGCCGGGTCTACCGCGCGCTCGTTATCGGCACCCGCGGCCACGTGCTCCTCACCCGGCGGATCCTCGGCGCCGTTCGCAAGCGCGCCGAGTCCGGGTGAGCAACTACCGCCGAGAACCGTTTGCCGGCACGCCGGAGGGGTATTCTTCCTTGCAAGTGGCGATCAGCACGTCGCCGCTTGACATAGGGAGAAGGGCAAAACCCCGAACCCATCGTCCATAGGCGCCGCCGAGGGAATCCCGAAGCGGCGATAAGGCGGTCAGCTCCGAGGAGATCCCAAAGGGCGACCCGACACGAAGGGCGGAGAGATGAAGCCGAACGGCACCGGCAGCCGAGGCGCGAGCGAGCAGTTGACGCGCGCCGACCGAGGGAACCTGCTGCGCTACATGTTGATGATGCGGCTTTCGGAGGAACGGGGGCTGGCGCTCTACAAGCAGGGCAAGATCCCAGGCTCCTTCTACGACGGATCGGGGCAGGAGGCGATCTCGGTGGGATCGTCGTTCGTTCTCGCCCCGAGCGACCGCGCTTGCATCCTCCATCGCGATCTCGGCGCCCACTTCGTCCGCGGCGTCACCCCCGACCGCTATCTGGCGAACTACATGGGTCGCGCCGGTGGTGTCACCGGGGGCAAGGACGGCAACATGCACTTCGGCGACCGGGATCTCGGCTGCGTCGGAATGGTCTCGATGCTTCCCGATATGGCGCTCGTCGCCAACGGAATCGCGCTCGCCTTCAAGCTGCGCCGCGAGCCGCGCGTGGCGATGACTTGGTTCGGCGAGGGCTCGACCGCGAACGGGCAGTGGCACGAGGCGATGAACTTCGCCGCGATCCACGCGCTTCCGGTCGTCTTCGTGCTCGAGAACAACCGCTTCGCCTACTCGACCCCGACCGAGCTCGAGTACGCCGTCGACCCGGTGGCGCGAGCCGCCGCCTACGGCTTCCCCGGGGTCGCGGTCGACGGTAACGACGTCGAGGCGGTCTTCGAGGCGGCGCGGGTCGCCGCCGATCGCGCTCGCGCCGGCGAGGGACCGACGCTGATCGAGTGCCACACGATGCGAATGCACGGTCACGGCGCCCACGACGACATGGACTACGTGCCGGATGGACTGCACGAGGAGTGGGCGAAGCGCGACCCGATCGATCGCTACTCGGCCCGGCTCGAGCGCGAGCACGGATTCGATGCCGAGGAACTCGAGCGAGTTCGCGCCGAGGTCGATTCCTACGTCGGCGAATGCGCGGAAAAGGCGCTCGACTCGCCGATGCCGGATCCCGCCGAGGCGCTCGAAGGAGTGTTCGCGGAGAGCTGGGCGGCGCTCGGCGACGGCGCGGCGCCGTGGTCGCGCTGGACGGCCGACGGCGGAGTGCCGACCGCGGCGACGAGCACGGAGCCGGTGGGGGTGGCCTGATGGCAACGATGACCTACCTCGAGGCGATCTCCGACGGCCTTCGCGAGGAGATGCGCCGCGACGAGAGCGTCCTCTGCCTTGGCCAAGACATCGGTGCCTTCGGCGGGGCGTTCAAGGTGACCGACGGCCTGATCGAGGAGTTCGGCTCCGACCGCGTGCTCGACACCCCGCTCGCCGAGAACGCGATCATCGGCGCCGCCGTCGGCGCCGCGATCGAGGGAATGCGGCCGGTATGCGAGATGCAATTCGCCGACTTCATCGCCTGCGGTTTCGACCAGCTCGTCAACGTCGCCGCGAAGCTCCACTACCGCCAGGGAGTCGCCGTCCCGATGGTCGTCCGGCTGCCCTCCGGCGGCGGCTTCTCCGGTGGGCCGTTCCACTCGCAGAACCCAGAGGCCTGGTTCATGCAGGCGCCCGGCCTGAAGGTGGTGGCGCCTGCGCGCGCAGAGGACGCCAAAGGGCTGCTGGCGAGCGCGATCCGCGACCCGAACCCAGTCTGCTTCCTCGAGCACAAGGGCCTCTACCGCCATGTCCACGGCGAGGTTCCCGAGGGCGAGTACCTGACCGAGATCGGCAGCGCGCGTGTCGCCCGCGAGGGTTCTGAGATGACCGTGATCGCGTACGGATCCGCGGTCGGCATCGCCGAACGCGCGGCCGAGGGGCTCGATGCCGGGATCGAGGTACTCGACCTGCGCAGCCTCTGCCCGCTCGACACCTAGGCGATCGTCGCCAGCGTCGCGAAGACGAGCAAGGTCCTGATCGCTCACGAGGCGACGCGTTCGTGTGGTTTAGGCGCCGAGGTTTCGGCGCTGATCTCCGAACGCTGCTGCGAGGACCTCGACGCGCCGGTCAGACGGCTGACCGCGGCTGATGTGCCGATCCCGTTCAGCCCGGGGCTCGAGCAAGCGGTGCTGCCCCAGATCGATTCGATGAAGGAGGCGTGCCGTGAGCTCATCGCCTACTAGTGCCATTGTCCAGATCGCGATGCCGCAGATGGGCGTCTCGGTCGCCGAGGGAACGATCCTCGAGTGGCACAAGCGCCCGGGCGACTGGATCGAGGCGGACGAGATCGTCTGCGAGATCACGACCGACAAGATCGACGTCGAGATTCCCTCGCCGGCGAGCGGCCGGCTTGCCCGGCAGCTCGCCGAGCCGGGGACGATGGTCGCGGTCGGCGAGCCGGTCGCAGAAATCGACCCCG
>JBPCRS010000180.1:0-3146 GCA_050996575.1 Solirubrobacterales bacterium | reverse complement strand
GCGCCGCCGTCGGTGTTGTCGCCGTCCTCGTTGCCGGTCGACTCCTCACCGGCGGTCGTGCCCTGGGTCTCGTCGCCCTTGGCGCTGGTGCCGTTGTCGGCGCCGCCGTCGGTGTTGTCGCCGTCCTCGTTGCCGGTCGACTCCTCACCGGCGGTCGTGCCCTGGGTCTCGTCGCCCTTGGCGCTGGTGCCGTTGTCGGCGCCGCCGTCGGTGTCGCCTTCGCCTTCGTCGTCGCCCTCGTTGCCCTCGTCGTCAGAGCCGCTGCCGGGACCGGAGCTGCCGGACGTCACGCCCGAACCGTCGTGGCCGGGTCCTGCGTCGCCCTGAGCGGCCTGGGCCCAGACGAGCGGCATCGCGGCGATAACCGCCAGGACGAGGCCGACCGCCAGCGCGCGGCGGATGAACGATGCCGGCTCGCTCTCGATCGCAGCCTCGTTGGCCAAGTGGAGATGGGCGCTAGCGGCGCCCGTCGGTGCTCCGGTTCCAAAACTCTCTGGCATGCGGATTCCTTCCTCTCGTGGTGCTTCTTTATCGTCCTTCTCACCTAAAACACGAGCCAACGGCCAAGATCACGGACATCTTGGCTGAGCGCTCAGAGCCCGCCGCCCCTACGCCGCCCGAGCCTGATCCGGCTTGGCTGGCGGGCGATCACCGGCTCGAGACGCTCGGCGACCTCGGCCGCGCTGGGACGTACGGCTGGTGCAGGGGCGAGCATCTCGGAGATCAGCTCGCCGAGGTCCGGGGCGACGTGGTCGGGCAGCGGCTGTGGCGGGGAGTGGAGTTGGGGGAATCGCAGATTGGGGTCGGGATCGTGCCGTGCCCCCTTCGGTCGCGGGAACGGCCGTTCGCCCGAGAGCGAGTGCTGAAGCGTCGCGCCGAGGCCCCAGACGTCGGCGGGCGGCCCCATCGGCTCGGCGGGCTCCCGCAGGCATTGCTCCGGAGCCATGTAGGCGTCGGTGCCGATCGGGCCGCGGCTGTGCGCCGCTCGATCGAGCGTTCGTGCGATCGAGAGGTCGATCAGCCGTGGCGGCACGCCCATGATGATGTTGTCGGGCTTGACGTCGAGGTGGACGAAGCCGGCTTGCTCCATGTAGTGGAGCGCTCCCGCCACGTTCAGCGCCAGCGGCAGGAGCTGCTCCGGCCCTAGCGGCCCGCCGCGGCGAATCAGGCGACGCAACGACGGCCCCTCGAGGTGCTCGATCATCACGTGCGGGTGCTCGCCCTCGAGCACCGCGTCGAAGCCGCGCACGATCACGGGATGGGCGAGGCGGTCGAGCAGCTCCGCCTCGGCCGCCAGGTCCTCCAGGGCCCGCTCGTTGTCCGACTGGTCGGGTCGCAAGAGCTTGGCGACGCAGATCGCGTGCATGCGGTCGTCCCAGACGAGGAAGACCTCGTAGCGGTTGCCGCCACCGAGGCCCTTGAGCACCGTCCGGCCCTCGGCGATCGACGCACCCTCCTCTAGCTCCCAGCTCGCGTGCTTTGATGCCATCTGACGCCAGGGTAGGTGCCAGCCTCAACCGGTGAGCTGGGCGATCACTTCGGCTAGGACGTTCGTGTGACGTCGGCGATCCGATCGCGGTCGATGACGAACTCGTCGACGATCGCTCGAGTCTAGGATTCGGACCATGCCCGAGAACGGGACATGGATGGTGTACCTCGCCGGCGAGATCCACTCCGACTGGCGCGATCAGATCGCCGAAGGCGCGCGCGAGGCCGACCTGCCGGTGCGCTTCACCGCGCCGGTCACCGACCACCCCGCTTCCGACGACGTCGGCGTCGACGTCCTCGGAGCCGAGGACGACAAGTTCTGGCACGACCACAAGGGCGCCGGCGTCAACGCGATCCGCACCCAGACGTTGGTGCGCGATGCCGACGTCGTCGTCGTCCGCTTCGGCGAGAAGTACAAGCAGTGGAACGCCGCCTTCGACGCCGGCTACGCAGCGGCACTCGGCAAGCCGATCATCACCCTCCACCCGCCCGATCATGACCACGCGCTGAAGGAGATCGACCGCGCGGCGATGGCGACCGCCGAGAGCCCCGAGCAGGTAGTCGAGATCCTCCGCTACGCGACCGTCAAGGAGTAGCCGGCGGCACTACTCTTTTCGCCGTCCCGACCCCACGGAGGGGTGCCGGAGTGGTTGAACGGGGCGGTCTCGAAAACCGTTAAGGGCGTTAGCGTCCTTCGAGGGTTCGAATCCCTCCCCCTCCGCTCGAAGCTGGAAAGCGCCCGCTCAAGCGCCTTTCCGAGCGGACTAATGGCCGACTGACGCGCGCCTGCTGCGGCGAAAGAGGTATCGCGACGCCGGCCAGGCCGCGCCTACCGCCCAACCTGCCGATCGCGCGACGATCGCACCGGGCCGGCAAGGACTTCCAATCTCGCTCGATCAGAGCTACATGTGTTGGCGATGTCATCCAGCCGCCGACCCGAAGGAATTGTCATCCGCCATGCGCGCGGCTGCGCAAGTCAGGGAGGCGAACCCTGCGACTGTCGGCCGGGCTATCAAGCGCAGGTCTTCTCAGCGCGCGATGCGAAGACGATCCGAAAGACCTTCCGCACGCTCTCGGATGCTCGGACCTGGCGGGCCGAGACGCATGGCGCTCTGCGCGCGGGAACGCTTCGCGCGCCGACCCGAACGACGCTGACCGAGACGGCATCAGACTGGCTCGCCGGTGCAGAGGCGCAGATCATCAGGACCCGCTCGGGGACTCCGTATAAGCCCTCGGCGCTGCGCGCCTACGAGCAGGCGCTGCGAACAAAGGTCTTGCCCGAGCTGGGCCACCTGCGCCTCTCGGCGCTGACCCGATCGGCCGTCCAGGACCTTGTCGACTCATTGGTCGCCTCGGGCCGCAGCCCATCCACTGTGCGAAACGCGATCCTGCCGCTGCGAGCGATCTATCGTCGAGCACTCATGCGCGCGGATGTTCTCGTGAATCCCACGCTCGGACTGGCGCTGCCGGCGCAACGCGGAAGACGAGATCGGATCGCCGCGCCCGCCGAGGCGGCGAACCTGCTCAGAGCTCTTAGCCTCAATCCACCGATTCGCCGTCGGGTTGACGTAATTGCCGCTGCCGCGGTGTGAACGGCGAGGAACTGCAGACGGCGAGCGCCGGGAGGCTCCGCCGAGCCGAAGATCCGCTCCGCGCCG
>JBPCRS010000155.1:0-22187 GCA_050996575.1 Solirubrobacterales bacterium | reverse complement strand
CGAATGTGGGCCTTCTGCCGCCAAACCGGCCCCGAAGCAGCACTGCGCTGGCGCTTGAATCGCAACCCGCCCGACCGCCGCGCCCGCCCCGGCGCGGCGTTTGGGGGTACCGCCCTGTCGTATGACTCGGCTGCACGATCAGATGCAGACGCCGTGCCGGCGAATCGCCCCGGAGCAGGGGCGGTCGAAGTCTCGTGGCAGCCAGGGCCGTGATCGGCATCGTCGGTGGACTTGCCGTGCTCGCCGCCGCAGCGGCGGCGGCTGCGTTGGACGCCTCCAAGGCGGACGAGATCGCCTCGGGTGTGCGCGTCGGCCGGATCGATATCGGAGGCCTGGAGCGCGCCGAGGCGGCCGCCCGGCTTCGCCGCGAACTCGTGGAGCCGATGGAGAGGCCGGTCGCCGTGCGCCTTCGCGGAGAGATCTACAGGCTGGACGCGGACGAACTCCACGTCCGCGCGGACATCGACGGGATGGTCAGCGAGGCGCTCGCGGTGAGCCGCGACGGCTGGATCGGATCGCGGCTCATTCGGTATGCGACGGCCGCCTCGTCGGCCCACCGCGTCGAGACGCGGATCTCGTACTCGCAGATTGCCGTCGCTCGGCTCGTCGAGCAGATCGCGCAGGATCTGAACCGCACCCCGGTCGACGCCTCGCTCCGGGAGACCGATGGCCGGCTGGCGCCCGCGGCGGGGAAGCCGGGCTACGCGCTGCGGGAAGCGGAGCTGAGGACCCGCGTGAACGCGGCGATCGAGAGCGGCGCCGGTGGCCGCCGGCTCGAAGCGTCCGTCTCGAAGCTGCGCCCGGAGACGACGGTCGCCGACCTGCGGCGCGACTACCCCACCTATGTCGTCGTCGACCGCGATGACTTCACCCTGCGGCTCTATCGGAACCTCCGTCTCGTCCGGGAGTACCCGGTCGCGATCGGACAGGCGGGATATGAGACGCCGGCGGGCGTCTACGGAATCGATTCGAAGCAGCTCAACCCGACGTGGTACGTGCCCGACGCGGAATGGGCCGGCGAGCTCGCGGGGTCCGTGGTTCCTCCGGGCCCTGACAATCCCCTGAAGGCGCGCTGGATGGGGTTCAACGGCGCCGCGGGGATTCACGGAACCGCCGATGCGGGCTCCCTCGGCTCCGCCGCATCGCACGGCTGCGTGCGGATGGCCGTGCCGGACGTGATCGATCTCTACGAGCACGTACCGCTCGGCACGCCCGTCCGGATCGAATAGTCCGATGGCGTTGTGGCGATACGGGAGAATCACCCGGCCGCCGAAGGGGTTGAACACCACGATGAGAGAGTCTTCTCGGACAGTGCCGACCGCGAACGCCCCACCCGAAGGCGCGACCCTTGGATCGACGTCGTCGATCTGCCCCCGCTGCCGGGTCGTCCTCCCGGCCGAGCTCGTCGTTCGTGACGGCAAGGCAACGCTGGTCCGGACCTGCCCCGAACACGGGACATTCGAGGCCGTGGTCTACGGCGACGCCGAGCGATATCTCGAGATCCAGCGCTTCTCGAAGCCGGGGGAAGACCCGCTCGAGCGCCAGACCGAGACCGACCGCGGCTGCCCCCACGACTGCGGCATCTGCCCCGAGCACGAACAGCACACCTGCCTCGGGATCATCGAAGTGAACACCGCCTGCAACCTCGACTGCCCGATCTGCTTCGCCGAGTCCGGCACCGGCCCCCAGGAGCACGGCTACTCGCTCACGCTGGAACAGGTCGAGTCGATGCTCGACGCGTTCGTCCGCGCCGAGGGCGAGCCGGAGTCGGTCCAGCTGTCCGGTGGCGAGCCCTCGATCCATCCGCAGATCCTCGAGATGCTCGCGGCCGCGCGCGATCGCGGCATCCCTCTGGTAATGCTGAACACGAACGGGATCCGGCTTGCGCGCGACCCGCGCTTCGCGCCGGCCCTCGCCGACCTGGGGATACACGTCTATCTGCAGTTCGACGGCTTCGACGAGCGAACCCAGCTCGCTATTCGGGGCAAAGCGCTCACCGACGAGAAGCTCCGAGCGCTAGACAACTGCGCCGAGGCCGGAGTCAGCGTCTCCCTCGCCGCGGCGGTGGAGCGCGGCGTCAACGAGCACGAGGTCGGCGCGATCCTCCGCTTCGGCGTCGAACACCCCGCCGTCGCCGGCGTCTTCTTCCAGCCGGTTACCCACTCGGGGCGTTTCCTGGCGGATTCCGACCCACTCGAGAAACTGACGAACTCCGACGTGATCGAGGCGATCTGCGACCAGCTCCCCGAGTGGTTCCGCGGCGACGACTTCGTCCCGGTGCCGTGCTGCTCGCCCAGCTGCCGCTCGGCCACGTTCGCGCTCTACGACGACGAGGACCTCATTCCGCTGCCGCGCCTGGTGGAGGTCGAGGACTACCTCGACTACGTCACCAACCGCGCGATTCCCGACCTGGCGGTCCGCGAGGCGCTCGAGGGGCTGTGGTCGGCGAAGGCCGCCGGCGGCTCCGGACCGGTGCGCGAACGTCTCGACTGCGTGGCCTGCGCGACCGCGATGCCGGAGGAGCTGCGCGAGGTGGCAGCGCATGGCTTCATAGTGGTGATCCAGGACTTCCAGGACCCCTACAAGCTCGACATCTCGAAGCTCCGCAAGTGCTGCGTCTCGGAGATCACGCCCGACGGGCGGCTGATCCCGTTCTGCGCCTACAACTCGGTCGGCTACCGGGAGCAGGTACGGCTCGCTGAGTCGGCGAGAAACGGTCATGGCTGAGCGGGTGGACCTCGGGGCTCTGCTCGACGAGGGCGGGGTCGCGGCGTGCTGCGCGGCCCTCTACACCAGCCCCGCCGTCAGGTGGTTCCTCGGCGGCGAGCTTCACCCTGGCGGTGAGGCAGCCACGCGCCGGTCGCTCGAGCTGAGCGAGCTGCGCGAGGGCGAGCGGCTCCTCGACGTCGGCTCCGGGCCCGGGGTCTCGGCGATGCTCGCCGCTCGCGAGTTCGGGAGCGTTGTCGCCGGCCTCGAGTTCGGCCCGGACACGGTCCGCGAAGCGCAGGCGTCGGCCGACGCCGCCGGCCTCTGCGACCGGGTCGGCTTCATCGTCGGCGACGCAAGCGCGCTGCCGTTCGCCGACGGCGAGTTCGACGCCGTGCTCTGCGAGTGCTCGCTCTCGACCTTCCCGGACAAGGACGCAGCGCTCGGCGAGATCCGACGCGTGCTCCGTCCCGGCGGCCGCGCCGCGATCTCCGACGTCGTCGTGGACCGGCGTCGTCTTCCCGACGCGCTGTCGGGGACCGTCGCCACACTTGCGTGCGTCGGCGGGGCGCTCTCGCGCGACGGCTACGAGGAGCTCTTGGCGAGGCGGGATCTCGACGCCTTCGCGGTCGAACCGCTAACGGCAGAGGCCGACCGGCTCGCCGGGCGGCTCGAGGACCGGCTCAGGCTGGGCAGGATCCTCGACAAGTGCCGCGCGAATCCGGAGGTGCGCCCATTCGGCTTCGACGAGGCGATCGCCGCCGTCCGCCTGGCGCGGCGAGCGATCTCCGATGGCGCGCTCGGTTACGCGATCTTCGCCGCCGCGGCGCGCTGATGGCCCGGGCGCAGGTCCTCAACCCCGACCCGGCACCGACCGAGCTTGGGCCCGTCGAGCTCTCGCGCGAGATCCTCGCTGAGGCGAAGACGGTTTCCGAGCCTCGGCGGTGCGCGCGCCTCGATGCGCTTGCGGCCCAGCTCCACGGGGTCGCGCCCGAGGTGCTCGACGGGGACGCCGCCAGGATCGCCTTCTGGGCGAACCTCTACAACGCGCTGATCCTCCACTGCCTCTGCCTGCGGCCGCTGCGGGGAAGCCTGCTCCTCCACCTGCGCCTCTTCGACCGCGTCGCCTACCGCGTCGGCGCCCAGGACTTTCCGCTGAACGTGATCGAGAACGGGATCCTCCGCGCCAACCGCCGCGCGCCGTTCCGGCTGCGCCGCCCGCTGCGCCAGACGGACCCGCGCCTCGCTGCCGCCCCGTCGCGGCTCGACCCCCGAATCCACTTCGCGCTCAACTGCGGCGCGCGCTCGTGCCCGCCGATCCGCGACTATGACCCCGCATCACTCGACGAGCAGCTGGAGATCGCGACGTGTGCCTACCTCGATCAGGAGGCGCACCTCGAGCGGCGAAGCGGGCGGGTGCGCCTGCCCCGGCTGATGCGGATCTACGCGGCCGACTTCGGCGGGCGCGAGGACCAGCTTCGCTTCGCGGCCGCGCGCCTGCCCGAGCTCGACTCGTGGCTTGCGGATCGGGGTTGCCCAGAGGTCTCCTACGGCAGCTTCGATTGGCGCGTCGCGGCGCGGCGCGGCCGTCGTAGCCGCGAGGCTCCTCGTGGAATCGAACCCTGGGCGCGCGGGTCGAAATGACATGACGCGGATCGCACTCGCCGCGGCGATCGCCGGCGCCCTCCTCGCAGGATGTGGCGGCAACGACGAGCGGTCAGCTCAGGGGCCAGTAGAGGACATCCCGTTCGACACGTCCGACTGGGAGACGGATTTCGCCGAGCACAGCGTCGACCTCGACGAGTTTCAGAGCGGCGGGCCGCCGAAGGACGGGATCCCGTCGATCGATGACCCGAAGTTCGTCTCGGTCGACGAGGCCGACGGATTCCTCGACCCAGCCGAGCCGGTCGCGGTGCTCGAGCTCAGCGGGAGGGCGCGCGCATACCCGATTCAAATTCTCACCTGGCACGAGATCGTCAACGACACGATCGACGGCGAAGCGGTCGCGGTCACCTACTGCCCGCTCTGCAACTCGACCGTCGCGTTCAGACGGGAGGTCGGCGGGGAGCCCGTCGAGTTTGGCACCACCGGGATGCTCCGCAACTCGGACCTCGTCATGTACGACCGCCGCACCGAGTCGTGGTGGCAGCAGATAACCGCCGAGGCGGTCGTCGGGGAGAAGGTCGGCACGGAGCTCGAGACGCTGCCCTCGCAGATCCTCTCCTGGGAGGAGCTGCGACGGCTGCATCCCGATGCTGAGGTGCTTTCCCGCGACACCGGCTTCGAGCGCGACTACGGGGAGAACCCGTATGCGGGCTACGAGTCCGATCCCGACTCGCAACCGTTCCTGTTCCAGAGGGAGGTCGACGCGTCGTTGCCGCCGAAGGAACGGGTCGCCGCAGTCAAGTCGGGCGCCGCTGCGGTCGTCTACCCCTTCTCACGGCTTCGCGACGAGGCCCCCATCAACGACGACCTCGGGCGCCGCCCGATCGTCGTCTTCTTCAACCCGGACGTCGCCTCGGCGCTCGACAGCCCGTTCGTTGCGGACGGCAAGGCCGTCGGCGCCGCCGCGCTCTTCGAAGCGGTCGCGGACGGAGAGCCGCTCAGCTTCGAGGCGACCGACGAGCCCGGCGAGTTCCGCGACCATCAGACGGGGTCTGTATGGGACATGAGCGGCCGCGCGATCTCCGGTGCGCTTCAGGGAGCCGAGCTCGAGCAGATCGAGCACGACGACCAGTTCTGGTTCGCGCTCGCCGCCTTTTTTCCAGACGCGGAGATCCGGGGCTGAGCCGAGGGTGGCCGAGCCGAATCGGTTTAGGCGGATGCGGGTCGAAGGAACATGGCAGCGACCCCGTGGAGAAGGCTCAATGCTGACCGCGACCACCGCTGGGCGAGACCGCGGCTGTCCGCCTACATCGAGGACGAGCTCCCCGCCCGCCAGCGGCGCCGCCTCGCCGCGCACGAAGAGCTCTGCCCCGACTGCGCGCGGATGGTCGCGACACTCGACGCGCTGCTGCGGATCCTCCCGTCGCTCAGCCTGGCGCCGAACGCGGCACTCGGAGTCGCCGAGGAGACCGCCGAGCGGGTGGGGGCGCGGATCGAGGAGTGGGCATGACTGATCCTCTGCCGCACGCGCTCCGAGCGGAGTTGGATGCGAAGCTTCGCTCGATGGGAGGGCGCGCAGCGGGAGTCGAGGCGACGCTGGTGGACCGGGCCCGAGCCGGCGACAGGCTCGCCTTCGAGGAGCTCGTTCGCCGCCACGCGGACCGTCTCTACGCGGTCGTCCTTCGATTCACCGCCGACGATGAGGAGGCCCAGGAGGTGACGCAGGAGACCTTCCTGCGCGCCTGGCGCTCGATCGGGACCTTCGAGGGGCGCTCCCGCTTCTTCACCTGGATCTACCGGATCGGGATCAACGAGGCGAAGCGACGGGCGGCGCGGCGCCCGCCCGAGCCGGTCCTCTCGCTTGACGACGAGCCGATCCCCGAGGCAGCGGACTGGAGCGAGGCGCCGCAGACCCGATTCGAGCAGTCGGAGCTGCGCGAGGTGCTGGAGCGGGCGGTGAGGGCGCTTCCCGTCGAATACCGCGCCCCGATCATCCTGCGCGACGTCGAGGGGCTCTCAACGGCGGAGGCCGCCGAGGTGGTCGAGCTCGGAGAGGCCGCGTTCAAGAGCCGCCTACATCGCGCGAGGCTTGCGGTTCGCCGCGCGGTCGACGAGCATCTCGCGGGAGCGAGCCAATGATCCGCAGATTCCTCGAGCGACGCCGCTACATGCGCGAGCACCGCTTCACGCACGCGCACCTCTCGGCCTACCTCGATGAGGATCTCGACGGGGCGGCGGCGGGGCGCGTCGAGGAGCACATGTCGATCTGTCCCCAGTGCAAGCGGGTCCTCGCAACGCTGCGGCGCACGCTGGCCGGCCTGCGCGAGCTTCACGGCGAGCCGGAGATCGACGTCACCGAGGGCGTGATCGAGGCCCTGCGCCGCCACGGCTGAATCGCTTTCCCGCGCCGCGGATCGATGAGTGAATCGTCGCGAGCCGCAAGTGGTCATAGTGAGGAATCCCAAAACAGCTGAGAGCGAACGAAGGGTGAAAGGTCCCGAAATGAGGGCGGTCTGGAACGGAGAGGTGTTGGCAGAGAGCGACGACACCAAGGTCGTCGAAGGGAACCACTACTTCCCGCCCGAGAGCGTCGACGACCGCTTTCTGAAGCGGAGTCGGATGCGCTCGCTCTGCCCGTGGAAGGGCGTCGCGAGCTACTACACGATCGAGGTCGACGGCGAGCGGAACCCCGACGCGGCCTGGACCTACCGCCACCCGTTCCCGTGGATCCGCAAGATCCGCGACCACGTCGCCTTCTGGAGCGGCGTCGAGGTGCGATCCTGATTCGCCCCGTGGAGTCCCCCTCGCTTGCAGACCTGACCGTCGAGGACGCGACGGGGGCCCGGTCCGGATCGGCGACGTCGTCGCGCGCCCGACCGTCCTGGTCCTGCCGCGATACTACGGCTGCCTGCCCTGCCGCGACTACCTGCGCCAGGTGTCCGCTCGGCTCGGCGAGCTCGACGGGCGTGGGGCAGACGCGCTGGCGGTATCGCCGGGCGCGGCGAACCAGGCGCGCTGGCTGCTCGATGAACAGGGGATCCGGTTCCCGCTCCTCGTCGACCCCCAGCGCCGCGTCTTCGACGCGCTCGACCTCCCCCGCCGCTGGTGGGTGAGCATCAATCCGAGGGGCTGGATCAACTACGCGCGGGCGATCGCCAGGGGAAACCGCCAGGGCCGGATCGTCGAGCCGAACCAACTGCCCGGGCTGGCAATCCTCGATGCCGGCGCCAATCCCGCCTGGGTCCACCGCGGCAGGGCGCTCGGCGACTACCCGAAGCTTGAGCGGGTGCTCTCGCTCGTCGAGGAGCTGGCCGCGTCGGACCGCGGAGAAGCGGAGGTGCGGTGAGATGCGCGGACCGTTGATCCGACTCGGCGGGAGCCTCGCCTTCTTCGGGGCCTCGCTGGTCCCGTTCGCGAAGGTGTGCCTCGGCTGCTGAGCGGGGCTCACACCTCGTTGAAGAAGTTGAGCCCGAGGCCGTCGAGGAGCTTCTGCGCCTCGATGTTGAGCTGAAAGAGCTCCCCGGTCCACACCAGCACGCCCATCACGATCAGCACCACGCCGCCCCCGGCCATGATCCAGCCGTAGTTGCGCTTGACCGCGTCGAACGCCCGGGTCATGCGCGCGAACGCGAGCGACGTGGCGAGGAAGGGGATCGCGAGCCCCGCCGAGTAGGCGGCGAGCAGCAGCCCGGCGCGCGGCACGGACTCGGAAAGCGCGGCGGCGCTGAGGATCGCGCCGAGGGTGGGCCCGACGCAGGGCGTCCACGCGACGGCGAAAGCCACTCCGGCGACGAGCGGTCCGCCGCGGCCGGCCCTCGCCATGAGCGCGTCCACCCGCCACTCGCGATTGAGCCTGGCGACGAAGGCCGAAGCCACGAAGAGGACGCCCATGGCGACGATCAAGGCGGCGGCGACCTTCTCGAGGACGTCGCGGTTCTCGCTGAATACGTGCCCGATCCCGGTCGCGCCCAGGCCGAGGGCGATGAAGATCGCCGAAAAGCTGGCGACGAAGACGAGGCTCGGGCCGAGCACTGTGCGTGCCGGCGCGTCCTCGAGCTCCGCCGGCCTCACCCCGGTGACGGCGGAGAGGTAACCGGGCACGAGCGGCAGGACGCACGGGGAGAGGAAGGAGACGGCCCCCGCGAACAGCGCCGCGAGTAGCCCGACCCCTGCGGCTGGGTCGGCGGCCATCGTTACCGGCGATCCTGCTTTAGCTCTCCAAGCGCGCACACGTAGGCCTCAGAGAACGTCGGGAACGGCTGAATCGTGTCGCGAAGCACCTGAAGCGGCACCTCGGCTCGGACGGCGAGCGTCTCCTGCTGCAACCACTCACCGGCCTCGGGGCCGACGGCGAGCGCGCCGGTGAGCTTCTCGCCGTCGGAGAGCAGGGTCAGGAAGCCCGGGCGCGCGGCGTACTCGCGGGTGTAGGTCGACGTCCTCGCGACGCCCGACAGCGCGACCGTCGCACTCAGCTCGCCCTCGGTCTCCCCGACCGCCGCGACCTGCGGATCGGTGAACGTCACCCGCGGCACGGCGCGGTAGTCGGCCCGCGCGTCCTCCCCGAGGATGTCCCGCGCTCGCGCTCGACGATCGCGACCCGCATCCCGCCGTCGGCGAGCTCGCCGGCCGCGACCTCGCCCGCCGCCGCGGCACCGATCACGATCGCATCGAACTCGTCGTCGCTCATCTTCAGTTCTTTCGCTCGAACCCGTGGCCTGTGTCTTGGACCCGCCTCGGGGCCACGGTGATTCACCCGGTTTCGCACCGTATTCGTGCCCGACGGGTCGAATCGCGGTGGCGGTGATCACGATCGGCATCGACCCCGAGCTCGATCTCGGTCCCTTCGTGCTGAGCTGGCACGGCGCGATGATCGCCGTCGGGATCGTCCTCGGCGGCCTCGTCGCGGGCCGCTACGCCGGCGCCCGCGGCCTCCAACGCGACGAGATCCTCAACCTCGTCCTCGTCATCGGAGTTGCGGGGATCGTCGGGGCCCGCGCGTTCTACCTCCTCGAGAACGACGCCGCGGCGCTGCTGAGACCGGGGGACTGGGTCGGCACGGGAGGGTTCTCGTTCTACGGCGCGATCCTCCTCGGCGTTCCGGCCGTGGCGCTCTACCTACGCCGGCGCGGCCTCGGCATCCGCTACCTCGACGCGCTCGCGTTCGGGTTCCCGCTGGGGATGGCGGTGGGGAGGCTCGGCGACGTCGTCAACGGCGAGCACTTCGGCCCGCCATCGGAGCTGCCGTGGGCCTTTCGCCACACCCACCCCGACGCGCTGACTCCGCGCCCCGAAGTCGCATATCACTCGGGCGGGTTCTCAGAGGTGGTTCTGTCGCTGGCGATCCTGGCGCTCGTCTGGCCGCTGCGCGACCGCCTCACGAGCCCGGGCAACGTTCTGTGGCTGGTGATCGGGCTCTACGCGACGGGTCGCTTCGCGATGTTCTTCGTCCGTTCCGACAGCGAGACGATCCTCGCCGGGCTCAATGGCGCCCAGTGGACGAGTCTCGCCCTGATCGCGGTGTCGGCGTACGGGCTCTGGCGTGTTCTCGGTCGCTACCCGGAGAGGAGGTAGCGGTCGATGTCGGACTCGAGCTGTGCCCGCGTCGCGTACGCGCCGGGCCGCTGGAAGACGATCTCGCCGCCCTCGTCGATGAACCAGGTGGTGGGAGAGGATCCCGGCCAACCGAGGGAGGTGACGCCCTCGGCGTCGGGGTCGAAGATGCTCGGGTACGGAACCGGAAGCTCGGCGAGGAACTCCTCGGCGGCCTCACGGTCATCCTGGATGTCGACGCCGACGAACGCGACCTCCTCGACGTGGTCCTCCGCCGAGTCGGCGAAGAAAGGGAACTCCGCCCGGCAGGGTGGACACCATGAGCCCCACTGGTTGACCACGACTGGGTGTCCGCCTAGGTTGGCGAGCTTTTCCTCGAGTGCCGCGGCGCCGCCGTCGATCAGTTCGTTCGCCTGGTCCAGGTTGTCCGCCAGTGGGCGCGGCAGGTCTCGTCCCTTCGCGAGCTCCTGGGGCGTGGCCGGCGGCGAGCTAGGCGCAGGTCCTGTCTCGTCCTCGCCGCAGGCGGCGGGGACGAGAGCCGGGAGGAGGAGCGCGACGACCAGCGGGGAGCGTGGGAATCGCCGTCGCGGGTGCATCCGCCAGCTTCGACCCCCGCGCGGCCTGATCGGTTCAGACATCCCGCGCAGCGCGGGTCTCCGCGCGCTTACCCGCGAGCAGACCGAGGTTCGCGACCGTGAACGGCACCAGGTAGGTGACGCCGACCTTGACCCATGTCGTCGAGCTTGCATCGCCGGCGACGATCGTGTCGAAGTGGTTGATCAGCATCAGGATCGTGCCGACGACGAGCGCGATCGAGACCGTGCTTCGCAGGTGCTCGCGCCGGGCGCAGATCGCCAGTGCTTCGCGGGCAGACACGCGCCGGATCGTAGGCTCTGGGAGCCCTGTCGGTTCCGCCTGACCTTCGAGGGAACCAGGCCGTTCGAGGTGCTCGCGCGTGCTCGTGCGGTTCGTAAGCGAGATCTAATCGGAGCCGAGGCGTAGCGATATGAAGATCGAGCTCCTTTATTTCGACGGTTGCCCAAGCTACGAGGCGCTCCTGCCTCAAATGCCGGCTCTACCGCTCCGAGGAGGGCCTTCCGCTCCGCCGCTTCCCGTGCACCGAGCGTGCACCGAACTGATCATCCAGTTGGGGTGCGCGTACGCCGACCGACCACGTTAGGTCTCGATGATCGACCTCGCGGCCGGCGGCGTGGCGCCGAGTAGCGACTGACCCGCGAGCCCGTCGGTGGGAGCGCCGCAGACTGACGCGACTGTCGCTGCGATGTCACTGACGCGGGCCGATCGACCCGGGTCCGAGAGTGCCGAAGACCCGGGTGCGACGATCGCCCAGGCATCACCAGCGGTGTGATTACCGGATCGTCCGCTGCCGGCGCCAAATCGCTTGATTTCGCCGAAGTGCGGCGAGCTGACATGCGCCAGGCGCGTCGCGGGGCGCTCGCTCCAGCGGACGACGAGGTCGGGCAAACGATCGGCCATCGCGCCCGGGTAGCGCCCGGCGACCCGTTCGACCACCGCCACCGTCGGCGCTCCATCGGGATCGGTGAAGCTCTGCAGCCCCGCGGAGATCTCCTCGGCAAGCGCCTCCGCTTCGTGCGGATCGACGACCCCGTCACGCTCGCGTCTGCGCAGGTTGAAGCGAACGTAGCCCTGATTATCTGAGGGATGGGCGAAGGCTCGCACGGCCGAGACGTCGACACCACCCAGCTCGAGCCGTGCTGTTAGCTCGAGCGCGGCCCGGTCGGGCAGCATGTTGGCGACGGCTCCGCGTAAGCCAGGCGGCAACGCCGAGCGCAGGCGCCAAACGGCACCGGGCTCGTCGAGAGGTCCTCCGGAGAGCACCGCGGTAAGCATCCCGGGAAGCATGTCGGCGCGGCTCGTGTTGACGTCCATACCCACGGCCGAGCAAAGAATCACGTCGGTGCCCGGAGGCAGCTCTGCGAGCACCCGACCGATCGCATCATCGACGCGGGCATAGATGTCGCAAAGGGCACCCTTGAGTCGTCGCGCGCGCTCCCCCTCCAGTCCGCGCTCGGACATTTGTGAGAGGTCCCAAAACTGATGACCGGAGAGGTGAGCCGCGCTGAACGTGAGCCAAACGAGGTCGACGTCCTGCTTCGAGAGCTCGCTTATCGCGGCGTCCGCAACTCGAGCAGGTGCTTCGGAGAGGTACTCGTGAAGCCTGATCAGCCTTCGCGAGCGTGGCCGGCCAAAGACCTCAGTCGCACGAGGCGGCTGCCCGAACTGCCGCGACAGCGCCCGCCTCTTGCCCTCGGGTCGCGACCACGCCGGTAAGACCGTGCGCTCCTCGAACCCCCAACCAGAGACGATCGTGCCCTCGAAAGTCTCGGGCGGGCGACACTCGTAAGGGTCGATCGCGAGCGTTCGCCCGCCCACGGCCGCGAGCCTTTCCCAAACCGCGGGCGGCGCCGGCAGGCCAGCCGCAGGACGGATCCGTTGTTCGGCGGCACGCCATTGGAACGGATAGAAGATTCCGTGGTCGCCGAGCTCGACGCCGCTATAGAGCGTGTAGAACGCCCCCGCGGGGAAGTGCTCTGCTGGGGTCTCGAGCTCGACTCGCCTGCCGCGCCGAGCAAGGGCGCCAACGTTTGGGAGCTCGCCCGAGTCGATCATCCGATCAAGTACCGAGACACTCGCCGAGTCGAAGACGAGGACGGCGATCAGACCGGCATCACCGTGCCTGCTGCGGCAGCCGATCGCCTCGCTGCGTCGAGTGCGCGCATCGCGGCGACCCCGTCATCCGCGGTCGCAAGGCCGCTGTCGCCGTCGCCGCGTACCGCGGCGACCACCGCCCGAAGCTGACGTGCGAGTGAGATGACCAAGGGATGCTCGCCGCGCCGCAGCCGTAATCCCAGGTTCCGCCCAAGGCCACCATGGACACTGCGGGCCAGGATTCGCTCCTGCGCATCGCGAACCTCGACTTTCTCGCGCCAGGCGCTGTCGGTCTCGCAGAGCAACAGCGCCCTCCCGCGCTCGCCGCGAAACTCAACCTCGGCGTGTTCCGGGCTGACCGAGCTTGCTCTTGCCTCCGAGAGTCGCCCGCCAAACAGGCAGGCCGCGAGATCGGCGAGATGAGGACCGAGATCGTCAAGCGCGTCGTCTTCGACTTCATGGGCTCGCCAGCTGGCGCGGCGATAAGAGATCCTCAGCGTCAAGCTGAGCGCCCCGCGCTCGGGAACCAGGTCGGCAACCGTCCGCAGGTGACTGAAGCGACGATTGAACCCGATCCAGGCCGGTTGCGATAGACGGGTCAGACGCTTGGCCTCCTCGGTCCCCCTACCCGGCGGCTTCTCCACGAGCGCCGGAACACCCGCCTCGGCCGCGAGCTCGGCATGTTCGACGTGGAGCTGCGGCGGACTGGCGACTACGAGCACGTCGGGGAGAACTTCACCGAACATCTCGGCGACGGAGGAGAAGGTCGGCGGGGCCGCCGGGCCGGCGGCGGATGCGAGCTGTTCCCGCCGTCTCTGATTGGGATCGGAGAGCGCGCAAAGCTCGGTCTCTCCAACGTGTTTGAGCGCCGGCACATAGCCGATCTCCGAGATCCGGCCGCAGCCGGCGATCGCGATTCGAACCGGAGTAGTCATTAGGGCACCCTAACTACTTGGGATCGGGACAAGACTCGAGGTGGATCGCCCATCGATCGCCGTCGCGGGTGATCTGGACGCCGGGAACGGGGGCGGCGCGGGCTACGTCGACGGCCGCAATCGGCAGATCGAGCGCCCAGGCGAGCGCGGTCTGCTCCTGGATCGCACCGACGACGACAGGCGGGCAAGCGCGAATCGAGGGGGCGCCGCCCTCGTCGACGAGGGCGAAGATCTGCTCATGGTCGGAGCCGAGTTCCGTCGCGACTCCCGCCGCATCGCCGAGCTCGATGGCACGCTGGGCGCCCTGGCCGATCAGAAGCGCGCCGAGCACCGCGCCCGCCGCGATCAGCGCACCTCCCGCCGACCCGCGGGGGCGCTCGAGCAGGACCGCGCCGAGTCGCGCCAAGCCGATCGCACCGAGGACGCAGGCAACGGCGGCGGCGGGTGTGGAGAACCTTGGCAGGCCGGCGAAGCCGCCCGCCGCCATCACGGCGACCACGGCGATCCAGGCCAAGATTCCGATGCCGATCGCGACCACCGCTCCGTCTCGACGGCGAACGGCTTCTGCGAGCGTGACCGCCGTCCCCGCCCAGAGCGCGGCGAGCGGCAGCGCCGCTGCCCATTCGAGGGCCTCGAGCGCTTCGTGCAGCGGCGACCCGCTGCCCTCGCGGGCGCGTTCGGCGCCGGTGAAGGGATCACCCGAGCCGAGGATGTCCGGTACGAACCAGAGAAGCGGCACCGCGGCGAGCGCGACGGCCACGGTCGCACGCGCGGCCGGTTCGCGCCGCCAGATCCAGATTCCGTAGACGGCGAAAAACGGCCAGGCCTCGGGCCGGATCAGGGCCGCGCCGGTCGCGAGCCCGAGCGCGATGCGATGGTGGCCGGCGAGTGCTCGCTCGATCGAGGCGAGTACGAGCGCCACCTGGAGCGGCTCGGACAGCCCGCCGGCGAACTGGCGAAGCCAGGGCGTGAAGCCGTCGTCGAGAAGAACGATCGCGACACCGGCGAGAGCGGCCGCGACGATCGCCTCCCGCCGCGCTCCGCCGCAGCGCTCGACAAGCCGCGCGGCCAGCAATGCCGCAAGAGCGATCGCGGCGAGCCACCCGGCCCGCGCGGTCAACAGCCAGAGCTCCGGGGCAGCATCTCCAGCGAGCGAATAAAGCGAGGTGAAGATCACCGGCAACGGCTTCCACGACGGCCCGATCGAGGTGTCGAGATCGAGCTCGGCGAGCTCACGACCCCAGACGAGCCACCCCCACGGGTCGTAGACCGGCTCCCAGGGAAGCAGCAGCGAAAGCGCCGCGATGGCGACGATTGGGATGGCGAGTGCGATCAAGGCGGCGTAGATTGGCAATAATTAGGTGTGCCTAACTCCCCGACCCCCTCCCACCCTCTGTCTCGGCTCCTCGCCATCACCCTCACACTCGCCTTCTCCGCGGGCTTGATCGTCGCCTGCGGTGGCGGCTCCGAGGAGGCCGAATCGGGCGACGACCCGGGCCCCGACGGGATCACCATCTACTCCGGCCGGATCGCCCCGCTGATCGGCCCGGCGATTGATATCGAAGAAGAGGAGAGCGGCAAGGACATCCAGGTCCGTTTCGGCGAGAGCCCTCAGCTCGCCTCGACCCTGATCGAGGAGGGCAATGGCTCACCCGCGGATCTCTTCTTCAGCCAGGACGCGAGCGCGCTCGAGGCAGTCGACTCCGAGGGCCTGCTGACCAAGCTGCCCGAGGACATCCTCGAAAGGGCCCCCGAACGTTTCCGGGCCGAGGACGGAAACTGGATCGGCACCTCGGCCCGTTCGCGGGTGATCGCCTACGACAGCCGAGAGCTGAACGAGGAGGACCTGCCCGCATCGGTGCTCGACTTCACCGATCCCGAGTGGCAGGGCCGGGTCGGCTGGGCACCGACGAACGCCTCCTTTGAGGCCTACGTTTCGGCCCTTCGAGCGGTCGACGGCGACGAGGCCGCCCGCTCCTGGCTCGAGGGGATGGTTGCCAACGACACACAGGCCTATGAGTCGAATACTCCGATTCGCGACGCAATCGCCAACGGCGAGATCGACGCCGGCCTGATCAACCATTACTACGTCGCGATGGCCAGGGCCGAAAATCCCGCCTACCCGGTCGACATCTATTTTCCGCCCGGCGACCTCGGCTCACTCGTCAACGTAGCCGGGGTCGGCGTGCTCGAGTCGAGCGAGCGCAAGGAGGAGGCGTTCGACTTCATCCGTTTCCTGCTCTCGCGAGAGGGCCAGGAGTATTTCGTCGAAAGCTCGTTCGAGTATCCCGTCGTCGAAGGGATCGACGGCCCCGATCAGGTGCCGCCGCTCGGCCGACTTCCCTCGCCGGACTTCGACCTCGCCGACTTCGCCGACCTGCAGAGCACGGTCGCGATGCTGCAGGAGACCGGCGCGCTCTGATGCGCCCCGCGTCGTTCGGAGCGCGGCGGCCACCGATCGCGCTGCTGATCGGCGGCGTCGTGATCGCGCTGCTCGCCGCGCTGCCGGCGGTCTATCTCGCGATCGTCGTCGGCGGCGAGTTCTCTGTCGCCTTCGAGGACGTCTGGAACTCGCGCAGCGTCGGCCTGATCGTCCGCAGCGTCGGCCTCGCCGCAGCGGTTACGGCGACCGGAATCGCGATCGCGGTGCCGATCGCCTGGCTCACGACTCGCACCGACCTGCCTGCGCGCCGCGTCTGGGCGACCCTGGCGACCCTGCCGTTGGTGATTCCGAGCTACATCGGCGCCTACCTGTTCGTCTCCGCGCTCGGCCCGAGTGGCGAGCTGCAAGGACTGCTCGAGCCGCTCGGTGTTGAGCGGCTGCCCTCGATCTACGGCTTCGCCGGCGCCTGGCTCGTCCTCAGCCTGTTCACATACCCGCTGATCCTGCTCACCGTGCGAGCGTCGCTGATCCGGCTCGACCCACAGCTCGAGGAAGCGGCGCGGGCGATGGGGCGCTCGCCGCTGGCGGTCTTCCGAACCGTGGTCGTACCGCAGCTGCGGCCGGCGCTCGCCGCCGGCGGCCTGCTCGTCTCGCTCTACGTCCTCTCCGACTTCGGCGCGGTCTCGATCATGCGCTTCAACTCGTTCACCCGCGAGATCTACATCACCTTCAACTCCGGCTTCGACCGCACCGGCGCGGCGGCGCTCTCCGTCCTCCTGGTGATCGTCACCTTCGGCGTCCTCTTCCTCTACTCGCGGGCTCGCTCCCGGCTCCGGTTCGATCGCGCCACCCCGGGCACGACACGGCCGGCCCGTACGATTCCGCTCGCACGCTGGCGCTGGCCGGCACTGTGTTTCTGCTCGCTGATCGTCGGCTTCGCTCTCGTTCTCCCGGTCGCGATGCTGGTCTACTGGTCGATCCAGGGCATCGGCGACGACATCGGCATCACCTCGCTCGTGGTCAACGCCGGTCACTCGCTGGCCGCCGGATCGCTTGCGGCGGTTGCCGCGGCACTGCTCGCGATCGTGATCGCGGTTCTCGTCGTCCGCTTCCCGGGCAGTGTCTCGCGCGGGGTCGAGCGGATCAGCTACACCGGTTACGCGCTGCCCGGAATCGTCGTCGCCTTGGCCCTGGTCTTCTTCGGCATCCGAGTCGCGCCGGCGCTCTATCAATCGTTCGCGATGCTGGTGATTGCGCTCACGGCTCACTTCCTGCCACTGGCGATCGGCGCGATCGGCGCGGCGCTCCTGCAGATCTCACCGCGAATCGAGGAAGCGGCGCGCGGGCTCGGCCGCGGCCCGATCGACGTCTTCCGGACGATCACGATGCCGCTCGCGCTCGGTGGGCTCGCTGCCGGGACGGCACTCGTCTTCCTGAACGCGGTCAAGGAGCTGCCGGCGACGCTGATCCTGGCGCCGATCGGATTCGAGACGCTGGCGACCGACGTCTGGCGACAGACGACGACCGGGTTCTTCGAGGCCGGAGCGGTCCCTGCGCTCGTCCTGCTCGTGATTGCCGCACCGCCGCTCTACCTTCTGACCGGCAGGAGCAGCCCGGCATGAGCGATACCGCACTCGAAATCGACGATCTGCACAAGACCTTCGGCGATGTCGCCGCGGTCAGCGGTGTCGATCTCGAGGTCGGTGTCGGTGAGATCTGCGCTCTGCTCGGGCCGAGCGGCTGTGGCAAGACGACGACGCTGCGGATGATCGCCGGGCTCGAGCGACCCGACAGGGGCTCGATCACGGTCGCCGGCCGCGCGGTCGACTCCGAGCGCGGCAATATCGCCCCCGAGAAGCGAAGGATCGGCATGGTCTTCCAGGATTACGCGCTCTTTCCCCACCTCGACGTCGCGGCCAATGCCGGTTATGGCCTCGGCCGCAAACCGGACCGCGACCGAGTGCACGAGGTGCTCGAACTGGTCGGGCTCGAGGATCAGGGAGCCAGGCCGGTCCACGAGCTCTCCGGGGGCCAGCAGCAGCGAGTCGCGCTCGCCCGGGCGCTCGCGCCGACACCCGACCTCGTCCTGCTCGACGAGCCGTTCTCCAACTTGGACGCGGCGCTTCGCGAGCGGCTGCGCGGCGAGGTGCGCGAGATCATTGGGCGCTCCGGCGTCACCGCTCTCTTCGTCACCCATGACCAGGAGGAAGCGCTCAGCCTCGCCGACCGGGTCGCGGTCATGCGCGAGGGCGCGATCGCCCAGGTCGGCACCCCCGAGGAGGTCTACGGCCAGCCCGCCGATCGCTGGGTTGCCGACTTCCTGGGCGAGGTGGACGTGCTGCCGGCGACGGTCGGCGACGGCTTCGTCGAATGCGAGCTCGGGCGCTTCGGCGTCGACCCGGGCTTCCGCGGGGCCGCCGAGGTCGTGATCCGGCCGGAATCGGTCGCCGTCGGCGCCGGCCCGAGCCCGCTCGGGCTCGAGGGGTCGGAGGGAATCGTCGTCGAGCGAACTTTCTACGGTCACGACCAGCTTGTCGCGGTCGAATTGCTCTCGGGACTCAAGGTGCGAAGCCGGCGCCTCGGCTTCCCGGCCTGGCACCCTGGTGACAGGGTCAAAGTCTGGGTCGACGGGCCTGTCAATGTTCTTCCTCGGACCGATCTCGGATAGTCACCGGCGTCCTTCCGGCTGGCCGAATTTTGATTGCGCCTGACAGCGTCCCTGTTGGAAGCGTTCTTGTTCAGAGAACCAGCAAAGCGCTCAACCAAACCCTCCACGCGGACAAGCGCGGGCGTGTACAGGGTGTCGCCGCTGTCGCTCGGAGATCTCGGCCTGCTCGTGCGCGCCGGCCGGCTCAATTGGTGGGTGATCGACGACGAACGCCGTGACCTTCAACCAGTTTTCGTCGAGCACGACCACTGCATCTGTGGTGACTAGCCTCAGCGCCCCTTCCACTCGGGGTCGCGCTTCTCCTTGAACGCCGTCGCGCCCTCCTTGGCGTCCTCGGAGGCCATCACCGGGCCGGCAATCTCGCCCTGGCGCTCCCACATCTCCTCGGCACTCCAGTCGAACTGCTGCTCGATGATCGTCTTCGACGCGATCATCGCCAGCGGCCCGTTCTTGCTCAATTCGCGTGCCAACTCGAGCGCGGTGTCGAGCGCCTGACCGGGCGCGACCACCCGGTTGACGACGCCGAGCTGGTGGAATCGCTCGGCCGGCCAGAGCTCGCCGGTCATTGCCAGCTCGATCACCGCGTGGTAGGGCATCCGCCGCGGCAAGCGCAGGAGCGCGCCGGCGGCGGCGACAAGCGAGCGCTTCGACTCGGGGATGCCGAGCTTCGCACCCTTCGCGGCGACGAGCAGATCGCAGCTGAGCGCGATCTCGAGACCGCCGGCGACGGCGAAGCCCTCGATCGCGGCGATCAGGGGCTTGCGCGAGGCCCGCTGGGTTATCCCGGCGAAACCGCGACCCTCGACGTAGGGCGACTCGCCTTTGACGAACGCGCCGAGATCCATTCCGGCGCAGAAGAAGCCGCCGGCGCCGGTTAGCACCCCGGCCCTGAGCTCGTCGTCGGAGTCGAGCCGGTCGAGTGCCGCGCCGACGCCCTCGGCGAGCGCTCGGTTGACCGCATTTCGCACTTCGGGGCGGTTGAGGGTGATTACGAGTGCGTCTTCGACGCGCTCGACCAAGACCGCGGGAGATTCGGATTCGCTCATCTGCTCGTCGGCCGGTTTATTGAGGATTGCGTCGGAGACGCCGATCTTGCCGATGTCGTGCATCGGTGCGGCCAGGCGGAGCAACTCGGCCTGTACCGGCTCGATGCCGATTCGCTGTGCCAGCACCGACGACAACTCGCCGATCCGTTGGGTGTGAGCGCCGGTGTGGTGATCTCTAGCGTCGATTGCGCGAGACAGTCGAAGGATCGTCTCCTCGCGGGAGCGGCGCAGTTGATCGGCGCTCTCGCGCAGAGCCCCCGCACCATCGCTGACGGTGCGTTCGAGGTGAACTTCCCGGGCCCGCGCCTGGCGCTCGACCGAGCTTCGCGACAGGGCATTCTCGACCTAGATGACCAGCTGTTGCTCGGTGAAGGCTTCTTCAAGCTCAACGGTGAGACGATGCTACGCGCGATCCCACTCGATCGGAAGCTCGGTAAGCCCGTAGACACCGTGGACCGAGTCGTATCCCGGCTCGCCGGTGAGCGCGAGCCCAGGCATCCGTGGCGCGAGGTAGGCGAGCGCCTCGCCAAGCTCGGCGCGCGCAAGGTTGGCGCCGAGGCAGTAGTGGATCCCGGCGCCGAAGGTCAGCGCCCGCTTGCCGGCGTCCTCGCGGGTGATGTCAAAGGCCGCCCCTCCCCCCTGCTCGTCGCGGTTGGCCGAGTGCGAGCAGATGATCAGGATCGTCCCAACCGGAAAGCTGACATCGCGGTGCACGACCTCGGACTCGACGATCCTCGCGGTGAACGGTGTCACGGGGGCGACCCGGATCAGCTCGCCGACGGCAGCCGCCGCGCGCTCGGGCTCGCGCGCCAAGAGCGCCCACTGCTCGGGGTGATCGGCGAACAGACGCAGGGCGTGGGCGAGCTGCGATTGAGTCGTGTCGACGCCGCCGACGAGGACGTTGAGGACCAGGTTTCGAAGCTCAGCGTCGTCGAGTCGGTCGTCGCCGTCACGGGCGGCGATCAGGGTCGAGAGCAGGTCGTCGCCGGGCTCGGCTCGCCGTTTCGCCACGAGCAGGTCGGGGTAGGCGTAGAGCTCCTCGCAGGCGAGCTCGACCTCGTCGCGGTGCTCGGCGAGCGTCGGGCCGTCGAATTGGAGCTGGATCCAGCGCGACCAGGCGGCAAGCCGCTCGGCGTCGTCGGTCGGCGCGCCGACGACGGTCGCGATCGTCATCGCCGGGTAGGGGCGGGTAAGCGCCGCAACCGCATCACAGCGGCCGGCGTCGGCGAGCGCGGCGAAGAGCTGCTCGAGAAACCCGCGCATCAGCGGGCGCCAGCGGTCGGCGGCGCGCGGCGTAAACGCAGGGTTGACGAGGTTGCGAAGCCGGCGGTGGTCCTCGCCGTTCAGGTGGAGGATGTTGCGCGCGACCTCCTCGCCGAGCGCGCCCTCCTTCATCTCGAAGAGATCGGCGAGCGCCTTGCCCGGGAAGGTCGTTCGCTTCGACCGCAGGAAGAACTCGCCCGCCTCGCGGTCGAGGACGAGGTAACCGAGCTTCGCCCGGGCGATCCAGGTCTCGGCCGAGAGCTCGGCCATCCGGGCATCGAAGGCCGGGCCACGCAGGTCGGGGGCGAGCTCGTCGAACTCGGGCAGGTCGAGATCGGCGAGCGCGGCGCTCACGCCAGCGGCGAGGGCAGCTCGGAGATCTTGACGTGGTCGAGGTGGGTACAGGCGGTCATCGGCGCGTTGATTCGGCTACCACTCGAGCGTACTCCTCCGCCTCCGCCACCCGTGCCTCGAGCACGTCGAGTCCGACATGCGAGAAGAGCCCGTACTGCGGCGGCGGATCGCGGGTATCGAGGAAGTCGGCGACCCAGAAGCCGCGCTCGCCGTGGAGCAGCCGGGCGCAATCGGCGGCGCCGAGCGGCTCGAAGGACGCGGCGCTCAGCACCGCGGCGGCGGCATCGACGTGCGAGGCGACGGGTTCGAGTCGGCATGCGTCCCACTCGGCCCAGTCGCCGTCATCGCGACCATACGAGGTACCGTCGCTGTGGGCGACGAACCCGGCTGCGGCGAGTTCGCGCGCCCGCTCGAGCTCGGCCTCGCGAGCCTCGTTCGAGCGCCGGAAGTCGGGCAGGTCGTCGTACAGGTCCGGGCGCAGCCGCAGCGCGAAGCGCTTGACCAGGCCCGCGGACTTGTAGCCGCGCCGGTGCTGGACGAAGCGAAGCTCGGCGTCGCGAGCGCTCGAGCCGACGTTGACCCAGGGGATCCGCGGATCGCGGCGGCGGCCGGCCTCAGCCGCGAGCTCGATCACGTAGACGCGTGAGGGCATCGATGAATCCTTCGACGGCGCTGCGTCGGCGCCTGTACAGAGATCCCGCGCCGTAACGTTGGCTGCCGTGCAACCGCGAACCGAATTTCGCCCGGCCCCGCTCGCCGGCCTCGCCGCTGCCTGTGTGGGCGGCCTCGTCGTCACCTACCTCGGCTTCGTTCAGACGTCGGCCGGGGAGCGTGTCGACGAGGCGGCGCTCGCCGGTGGCGGCGCCGCGGGCACGCGCGGGGTCGAGCTCGCTCCGGACCTGCTGACGACAATCAACGTCGCGACGCTCCTGCTTGTGATTGCCGTACTCGTCGTCCAGGCGCTCACACCGGGAAGGGTCTCTCTC
>JBPCRS010000150.1:0-7370 GCA_050996575.1 Solirubrobacterales bacterium | reverse complement strand
GACGCACGACGCGGAGGACGAGGGGCTGCTCTATTTCCGCTCGTTCGCCTGCCGCGCCTTCGCCTCCGCCGGCGGCGATCCGAGGCCGGGCCCGGTGCATCTCAACGTGCCCTGGCGCGAGCCGCTCGCGCCGAGCCCCGACCGCGAGGCGGTGAGCGCGACGACCGCGCTCGCCCTGCAGGGACGTAAGCCGGGACCGCTGACTTCGGTCTCCCCCACTCCGCGAGGCGCCGCCTCGTCCGTGCTCGATCGCCTCGCCGAGAGAATCGCCTCCTCGCCCCGCGGCCTGATCCTCGCCGGGCGACAGACCGACCCGCGGCTCGCCGGGCCGCTATCGGCGCTCGCCGCGAAGTCGGGCTATCCGATCCTCGCCGAACCGACATCGCAGGTCCGCCTCGGTGGCCACGACCGCTCGCGCGTCGTCTGGGCCTACGACGCGATTGCCAGAGCGCATCCGGAGGCCCTCGCCCCCGATCTCGTCATCCGCGTCGGCGACATGCCGACCTCGAAACCGCTGCGGCACTGGATTGGCGAGCGCGGGCCGGAGCAGATCGTGCTCGCAGCGCACGGCTGGAACGAGCCGACCAGGCGCGCCGAGGAGATCATCCGCGCCGACCCGGCCGCCGTTGTTGCCGGCCTCGGCTCACGGATCGGCTCGGCGGGCACGAACCGAGACGCACTGCACTGGACAGCCGGCTGGCTCCGTGCCGGTGAGCTCGCGGCAGGCGCGATCGCAGCCGGGATCGAGGACTTCGACGGCCCGAGCGAGCCCGCCGTCCACGCCCGTCTCGGGAAGCTCTATGCCGACGGTGACGTGGTCTACGTCGCCTCGAGCATGCCGATCCGCGACCACGAGGCGTTCGTCGCCTCCGCGCCGGCAAAGGTGACGTTTCTCTGCAACAGGGGCGCGAACGGGATCGACGGCCTCGTCTCATCGGGCGCCGGAGCGGCGGTCGCCGGCGGGCGCCCGACCTGGATCGTCACCGGCGACCTCGGCCTCGTCCACGATGCCGCCGGCCTCGCGGCCGTCGCAGCGGCCGAAGCGCCCGTCCGAGTCGTCGTGATCAACAACGACGGCGGCGGGATCTTCGAGTTCCTGCCCCCGGCCGAGCTGGTCGAGCGCGGCGAGTTCGAGGCTCTCTTCGGCACGCCGTCGGGGATCGAGCCCGCCCGCCTCGCCGCGCTCTACGGCCTCGAGCACAGGCTGGTCGAGGGCATCGACGAACTCGAGGGCGCGGCTGAAGCCGGCAGTGGGCTGATCGAGGTCAGGACCGCGCGGCGCGGCAACGTCGAGCTGCACCGCCGGATCGCCGACCGCGTCGCAGTCGAGCTGCGCAAAGGCGATTTCCGCGAGTGACCGAGGGGACGATCGTCGACGGGGTCAGCGATACTGGCGCGCAGTGAACGGGCCGGGTGAAACTGTCGTTGTCGCGCTCGAGGGCGAGATCGATCTCTCGACCGCACCCGAGGCCGAGCGCCGGATCTTGGACGCGGCCGGAGGGTCACCCGCGCGGATCGTGATCGACCTCCGCGAGGTCACCTTCATGGACTCGAGCGGGGTCCGCGTCCTGCTCAGCGCCCACCGCGATGCCGAGAGCAACGGCCGCAGCTTCGCGATCGTCAAGGGCAACAGCGCGGTCGACCGGCTGCTCGAGGTGACCGGGCTCGCCGAGCGCCTGGAGCTTCTCGACGCACCGCCAGACTGACCGCGGTCAGCCGGCGAGCAACGGCATCAGCGCCCCGAGCTTGACCTCGGTCTCGGCGAGCTCGGCGGCGGGATCGGAATCGGCGACGATCCCGGCGCCGGCATAGAGGTGCGCGTGGCGGTCGCGCAGCAGGCCGCTGCGCAGGGCGACGCAGAACTCGCCATCCTCGGCGGCGTCGGTCCAACCGACCGGCCCGGCGTACCAGCCGCGGTCCATCTGCTCGAGCTCGGGCATCGCCCGAAGCGCTTGCTCGGCGGGCTCGCCGCCGACCGCCGGCGTCGGATGGAGCAACGCGGCGAGTTCGATCGCCGAGCGCGGCTCGGCGAGCTGGGCGCGAATCGGAGTCGCCATGTGCTGGATGTTCGCGACCTTGACCAACCCGGGCTCGGCGGCGGCCTCGACCCAGACGGCGTGCGGGCGCAAAGTGCGCTCGATTCGCTTTGCGACGATCTCGTGCTCGGACCGCTCCTTCGCCGAGCGCAGGAGCTGCTCACCGAGGTGGTCGTCGACCGAGGGGTCGGCACTTCGCCTCGCTGACCCTGCCAGCGCCACCGTCATCGCGCCGGCTCCGCGGCGGCGCACCAACAGTTCCGGGCTGGCACCACAGAACGCGCCCTCGGACGAGCCCACGCAAAAGCAGAAGCAGGCAGGGAAGAGCTCTCGCAGGGCACCGTGAAGAGCGGCGGGATCATGGGCCGACGGTGCCTCGACGACAACCTCGCGGGCCAGGACCACCTTCTTGAACGCACCGGCACGGATCCGGTCGCGAGCCGCGGCGACGGCGGACTCGAAGTGTTCCGCGGGCCGGGTCGAGCGAATCGCCACCTCCCCGGTCGGGTGCGGGTCGAACATCGGCAGCTCGTGTCCGCCGAGCGCGGCGAGGCGCGAGCCGATCCGTTCGAGGGTGCGGTCGACCTCGGCGCCGGGCCCGGTGACGATCGAGATCGTTGCAAGCAGCCGTTCGCGGTCCCTGACGAGCGCGAGCTCGGGTAGGACGAGGAGCGCGGGCGGGAACGAGGACCAGTGCGAGGCTCCGCCACCGTCGGCGGAGAAGGCAAAGCCGCCGACCCAGACAGGCCCCGCCCCACTCGGCAGATCGCCGGGCTCGTCGGCGATCCGGCCGCGGGCGACCTCGGCGCACTCCCCGGCAACGTCGGCGAAGCGGCGCGGCCCGCGCGAGACCGCCTCGAAAGCGCTGCCGACCCCGGCAAGCGCAAACTCGGCCTCGGGCTGCTCCCAGCAAAACCAGCGATCGGAGGCGAGCCGAGAGGCGAAGACGGCGGCGACCGGATCGAGACCCCCCGGGATCAGATCGACGGTGACGCTGAGCAGGCGACGATGCCCGCCGGACTCACCGGCGAGCGCCCTCAGCCGCGAGATCGCGTCAGCGGTCTCGATCGCTGGATCCGCGGGGGTGGCCACCCCCTCAGCGTACGCGGCGGGTTACGCCTCGGGGCGGGCGCGGCCGATGGCGACCTCGCAGGTGCGCGCCATCTCGACCAGGCCGTGCGGCCGGATCATCTTCTCGAAGGCGTCGATCTTCTCCTGCGTTCCGGTGATCTCGACGGTAAGCGTGCGCCGTGAGACCTCGACGATCTTGGCGCGGAAGATCTCGGCGAACTGCATGATCTCGCCGCGCGACTCGACCGAGGCGGTGATCTTGAACAGAGCCATCTCACGGGCGATCGTGGCCTCGGGCTCCATGTCGCGGATCTTGATCACGTTGACGAGCTTGTGCAGCTGCTTGGTCACCTGGTCGATCGGGTGAACGGCACCGTCGACGGTGAGCGTGATCCGCGAGATGTTCGGGTCGTCGGTCGGGCCGACGGTGAGCGTCTCGATATTGAATGCTCGACGACTGAACAGGCCGGCGATCCGGGCCAGAACGCCGGGCCGGTTCTCGACCAATAGCGAGAGGATGTGCTTACGCCCGGTCAACCGCGAGCCGACCTGGAGGTCCTCGAGGCGAACCAGATCCGGGGTTCCGGCTTCCATCAGCCGACCATGTCCCGGGCGGCGGCGCCGGCCGGGATCATCGGGTAGCAGTTCTCTTCCGGTGTCACTCGGACGTCGAGCAGGACCGGGCCCTCGGCGGCGAGCGCGTCGCGCATCGCCCCCTCGACCTCGGCCTTGTCCGTGACCAGGCCGCCGGTCCAGCCGAACGACTCGACGAGCTTCACCCAGTCCGGGCTCGGCCCCATCTCGACCGAGCTGTAGCGCTTGTCCCAGAACAGCTCCTGCCACTGGCGGACCATGCCCATATAACCGTTGTTCATCAGAAAGACCTTGACCGGGATGTCGTGGACCGCTGCCGTCGCCATCTCCTGCACGTTCATGATCAGCGAGCCGTCACCGGCGAGGCAGACGACGGTCTGGTCGGGGCAGGCGACCTTGGCGCCGATCGCCGCCGGCAGGCCGAAGCCCATCGTCCCGAGGCCGCCGGAGTTGATCCATCGGCGTGGCTCGGGGAAGTGGTAGTACTGCGCCGCCCACATCTGGTGCTGGCCGACGTCGGAGGCGATGATCGCCTCGACATCGGTCGCCCGGTACATCGACTCGACCATGTGCTGCGGCTTGATCTCGGAGTCGGCGGAGTCCTCGTAGCCGAGCGGGTAGTTCTCGCGCCACTCGTTGATCTGCTTCCACCAGTCGGCCATCCGGCCGGGGTCCGGACTGAGGCCCTGGTACTCGCCGACCAGCTTCGGCAGCACGTCCTTGACGTCGCCGACGATCGGGATGTGCGCGGGCACATTCTTCGAGATCTCAGCCGGGTCGACGTCGATGTGGATGAACTTGGCGCGCGGGGCAAACTCGGAGAGCTTGCCGGTGATCCGGTCGTCGAAGCGGGCGCCGATGCAGAGGATCAGGTCGGCCTGGTCCATCGACCAGTTCGCCGCCCTGGTGCCGTGCATGCCGAGCATGCCGAGCCATTGCTCGTGCGGGGCCGGGAAGGCGCCGAGGCCCATCACCGTGCAGGTCACCGGCAGCCCGTCGACCGCGGCCAGCTCGCGCAGCTCGTTCGAGGCGTTGGCGTTGACGACGCCGCCGCCGGCGTAGATCACGGGCCGCTTGGCATTGGCGAGCGCCTTCGCGGCGAGCCGGATCTGCTTGATGTTGCCGTGCGTCGTCGGCTGGTAGCCGGGCAGGTCGGGCTCGCCGGTAGCGGGCTCGTAATCGATGTCGGCACGCGAAAGGTCCTGGGGGACGTCGACGAGCACCGGGCCGGGCCGTCCGGTAGAGGCGACGTGGAAGGCCTGATGGATGTACTCGGGTATCTGGCGTGGGTCCTGGACGAGGAAGGAGTGCTTGACGATGGGCAAAGTGATCCCGGTGACGTCGGCCTCCTGGAAGCCGTCGGTGCCGATCAGGTCGGTGCGGACCTGGCCGGTGACGAAGACGGTCGGCACGGAGTCGAGGTGAGCGTCGGCGATCGCGGTGACCAGGTTGGTCGCGCCCGGTCCCGAGGTCGCGAGCGCAACGCCGACCCGGCCCGAGGCCTTCGCGTAACCCTCCGCAGCGTGGCCGCCGCCCTGCTCGTGGCGGACCTGGATGTGGGTGATGTCGGCGTCGTAAAGCGCGTCGTACGTAGGAAGGTTGGCGCCCCCGGGGATCCCGAAGACGTGTTTCACGCCCTCGGCCTTGAGGGCTTCGCATAGTGCATCGGCGGCGCGCATGGGAGCAGCGAGTTTAGTGGGCAGGGATGAGCCGGTCGACGAGCTTGCCGAGCGTGGTCGAGATGCGCCGAGCCTCGTGGCGAACCTCGTAATGGCTGAACCGGATTGCGGTCCTTCCCGCGGCGACATGGGCTTGCATCCGGCGGTTGTCCTCGGCCTGTGTGCTCGGCGTGCGGTGGTAGCGAAGGCCGTCCGTCTCGACGACGAGCCCGAGCTCCGTCCAGGTGAAGTCTGTGCGGCCGCGCTCGTGGCGGACCTGGGTATCGGGGAGCGGCAGGCCGGCGGCGCGGACGATCCGCATGAAGCGGCGTTCGAGCTCGGAGTCGGTGAGCCGGAAGGTGTCGCGGTCGAGGAGCTTGCGGAGGGCGCGGACGCCGGGTTCGCCGGCGTGATCCTCGAGCGCCTCGCGCAAGCTCTCCGGGTCAATCAGGTCGAGTTTGTCGGCATCGTTGACGGCGGCTTCGAGGTGGCGGGCCGGGAGGCAAGTGGCGAGGTCGATGAGTGTGCGCGTTGGGCTTGTGAGGGGGATATGGCGGCAGGTGCCGATCTCGTCGGAGTTGACGCTCGGGCGCCGATGGACGACGAGGCCTGGGATCCGGCGATCGGAGCCGGACCTGCAGGTGACGTGAATCCGTCCCGGACGGAACGGCAGCATGCCGAGAAGCATCGCCGCCGATTCGTGGCTGAGCAAAGCGCCAGGGCCACAGGCGAGCACAGCTGCCATCCACTCTCCGAACCGCGTTAGCTCAGGACGCCCGACCGCGTAGACGCCGTAGTGGATCCGATAGAGCCTTCCGTTCGCGATCCTGCGCTTGATCGCCTGCTCATGCATCCCGAGCCCGATCAGCTGCCACCGAGCAATCACCCCATGCTGGTGCCTCACCAGCGCCCAGAAAAGCCGCGCTTGCTGAATTGAGTACCCCATCGAGTACCAAAGTCAGCGAGCGCTACCGAATCGCCCCCCTTTAGACCGTGCGCTGGCTACCGCGTGAGCGCCACGATCAGGCGCTCGATTCGGCGGCGCTCGTCCTCGTGCTCGCCGGGTCCCTCGCCGGTAGCCATCTGGTGGATCAGGATCCCGTCGAGCGCGGCGACCAGGAGCGGCGCTTGGCGCTCGGGGTCGGCGGCGCCGGCCTTGGCGAGGACGTTCGCCGCGAGCTCGTTGAAGGCACCGATCCAATGCGCGGCCGTCGCTCGCAGCGCCGGCCGCCGGGCGGCCTCTAGGTAAACCTCGTAGCTGGCGAGAAGCGACTCGCGCTCGCCCTCGGTGCTGGGAATCAGGATCTCGGTCATCGCCTCGGCGAGCCGCTCGGGGGAGCGGAACTGCTCCGGATCGAGCTCGTCGGCACGCTGCCCGAGTCGGGCCATCTGCTCGCCGGCGAGCAGCTTCAGGGCCTCAACGAGGAGCTCGTCCTTCGAGCAGAAGTAGTAGGTGGTCGCGGCGAGCGGCACGCCGGCCTCTTCGGCGACGGCGCGATGGGTGACCGCGCCGAGGCCGCGAGAGCCGAGCACCCGAACCGTGGCCCCGAGGATCGCGGAGCGGCGCTCGGCGCCGCGATCCGAGCTCGCGACCCCGGTGCCGCCGGGCTGGGCGGCGGTGGCCGCGCTCACGTCCCGGTGCTCTCAGGCGCGGCGAGACCGGCTCCCTCGAGCTCGCCCGGCTTCCAGCGGGTGCGAGGCAGGATCGCGCCCTCGATAACGCGCTGCTTCACGCCCTCGGCCTTGAGAGCTTCGCAGAGAGCATCGGCGGCGCGCATGAGTGCGGCGAGTTTAGACGACGCTCCTGGCCCCGCCGGCGGCGGTTTCCACCGTGAGATAGAATCCGGCGGTATGCGCTGGGCGGTGCGAGGGGGACTTGTGGGGGCGGTCCTCGTTCTGGCATGCGCGGTGCCGGGACAGGCGCTGGGACGGGTCGGGGACGCCTACATCGTCGATCCCAACGCCGGGCCCGCCGGCTCCGGAGCGATCTTCCGCGTAACCCCCTCGGGCA
>JBPCRS010000139.1:0-9070 GCA_050996575.1 Solirubrobacterales bacterium | reverse complement strand
GGAGTTTCGTTCGGGCCGGGTGTGGGCCTCGCCCTCCTGCGCTTGGCGTTGGAGGGGACGCATCCGCGTCCGCCCCTCGCGCTGGACGGCGAGCGCGCGATCGAGGTTGTCCTGGGTCCGGGCGAGCTTGAGCTGTGCCCGGTGGCGGCGCTTTCGGTGCTTGCCGAGTCCGGCCGCCTCCTCGACGAGCAGGCGCCGATGGCGCGGCTTCGAGTGGACGATCTCCTCGACCCGGCCCTGGCTGACCACCGAATGCATCTCGCGGCCGAGGTTTGCATCGGAGAGCGCCTCGACGACGTCGGCGAGCCGACAGCGGGCCCCATTCAGCCAGTAGCCGCCGCCCTCGCCGGATCGGTCGAGGCGGCGCTTGACCGCGATCTCGGAAAACTCGGAGGCAGCGCAACCGTCGTCGTTGTCGATCACGACCTCGACCTCGGCCGCCTGGCGGCGCGACTGGCCCTGTCCGCCGACGAAGATCACGTCCTGCGTCGTCTGGCCGCGGACGGCGAGCGGGCTCTGCTCGCCGAGCGCCCAGAGCACGGCGTCGGTGATATGCGACTTGCCGCAGCCATTCGGGCCGACGATCACCGAAACGCCCGGCGCAAAGTCCAGACGCGTCCGCTCGGGGAAGGACTTGAAGTCCTTCATCGTGATCGACTTCAGATGCATAACCTCTCCTGCTCCATAGCCTCGCGCCCCCCTCGGACGCCAATTCACTCAGGAATCGAACTGGACGAGCGCCTCGGCGGCGGCAGCCTGCTCGGCCTCTTTCTTCGAGCGCCCGGAGCCACTGCCGGCGGCCTCCCCCTCGACCCGCGCCTCGACCTCGAAGCGCCGGTCGTGAGGCGGTCCTTCCTCGTCAACGACGGCGTAGGTTACGCGCACCCCGCGCCGGGCGAGGCGCTCCTGGAGCGTTGACTTGAAGTCGAGCGTCGTCTCGGTCGCCAACTCGATCTCGAGCCCAAAGGCTGCGATGGTTGCCTCGGCCGTGCGCTCGTAGCCGTGCTCGAGGTAACAGGCGCCGATCACGGCTTCGGTGATCGAGGCCATCGCCCGCTCGGAGGCGAGGAGCTGCGGTACGTCGATCGACTCCGGACCGTCGGGGGCGAGCTCGGCGAGGCGTTCGGGCACGCCGAGCTCGAACGCAACGCCGGCGCAGGCGCGGCCGCTGACCGCCTGGCCGTGGACCTTGGTAAGGCGGCCGATGTCGGATCGCGGAAAGCGGCTGAAAATCTCCTCGGCGACGGCAAGGCCGAGGACGCTGTCGCCGAGAAATGCGAGTCGGCCGTAGGAGTCGGCGCGGTGGTCGGTCCAGGAAGAGTGGGTCAGCGCCAGCCGCCGCCGGCGCTCCGAGAGGTCATCGAAGAGTGCGGCGAGCCGCTCGACGCTCACGCGGAGATTCGGGCGAGAACGAAATCGACTGCCTGGCCGACGGTTTCGATCTCCGCCGCCTGCTCCTCGGGAACGCGGACGCCATAGGTGTCCTCGAGCTCCATCACGAGCTCATAGAGGTCGAGCGAGTCGGCGTCCAGGTCCTCGCGGAAGCGGGTTGTCTCGGCGATCTCGCCGGGCTCGACCTCGAGCTCGGCGGAGAGGTGCTCGCGCACCTTCGTCATCACCTCTTCGCGATTCATCGCTCCGCAGTATCACGAAGCGCGCCGCGGGTCGCCCCCGACGCGATCAGCTGTTCACCGGTTCGCTCGATCGCGCGTTCGCGGACGGCGCGGTCGGCGAGCCTGATCGCGTTGGCGATCCCCTCCGGGCCGGAGCTGCCATGGCCGACAACGCAGACCCGGCGCAGGCCGAGCAGGATCGCGCCGCCGGTCGAGTCGGGGTCCATCTCGCGGCGAAGCCCGTTGAGCGCCGAACGCATCATCAGGCCGCCGACAGCGGAGATCGGATTCGACCGCGCCGCATCGCCGACCGCGGTGGCGACCGCCTTCGCCGTGCCCTCGATCGTCTTCAGGGTGACGTTGCCGGTGAAGCCGTCGGTGACGACGACGTCGGCATCGCCGCTGAGCAAGTCGCGGCCCTCGATGTTGCCGGTGAAGTAAAACGCGTTCTCGGCCCCGCCCGCTGCACCGGCGGCAAGCGCTGCATTGGCCTCGACCACGGTCGGCGTTCCCTTTTTCGACTCCTCGCCGACGGAGAGCAGGGCGACGCGCGGGCGGGCGACCCCGAGCACTGAGCTCGAGAACGCGGAGCCAAGGTGGGCGAAATGGATCAGGTGCTGGGTACGGGCCTCGGTGCTGGCGCCGACATCGAGCATCAGCACCGGCCGGTCGGGCCGTACCGGGCTCGGAAGCTGGACCGCGAGCGCCGGCCGGTGAACCCCGCGCATCCGGCGGATGCCGAAGGTCGCCGCCGCCATCGTCGCCCCGGTCGCGCCGGCACTGACCAGGGCCTCGGATGTCCCGTCGGCGACATCGGCAGCAGCGGCGACGACGGAGGCCTCGGGCCGCGAGCGAACCGCGGACAGGGGGTCCTCGTCGTTGGTGATCAGCTCGGGGGCCTCGATCAGCTCGACGTTCTCGACACCGTCAAGATCGGAGAGCGCAGCGGTGGGGCCGAAGACGCGTAGGCGGATTCCGTCGGCGGCTGCCGAGCGAGCCCCGGCAATGATCGGCGCGACACCCTCGTCGGTGCCGAGGGCATCGAGGGCGATAGTCGTAGCGGCGTCCGCCGCCAATCGTGGTTACTCCGACTCGGGGGTGGTGCCGAGCTCGGGAACTTCCTGCTCGATCACCTCGCGCCCGGCGTAGGTACCGCAGGTCGGGCAGACCCGGTGCGGCAGCCGCGGGCTGTGGCACTGCGGGCACTCGTTCAGCCGCGGCGCGCTCACCTTGTGGGTGGCGCGGCGCGTGTCGCGGCGCTGCCTTGAGGTTCTCTTCTTCGGGACGGCCATGCGAGGTGCGGAATGGTAGTCAGTCCCTCCACCAACCCTGGACCATCTCGGCATCGGCCCCCGGGTCCTCGATATCCGACTGCAGGTTCTTGAACGTGAATCCGGCCATCAGGGCTGGCTGCACCTCGCTATCGCGTCAGGATCCCCCTGCGCTCGCGTTATGCAATCAAAGATCGCCTCGGCCTCGCGGATCTGCTCTTCGGCCGAGGGCGGTATGCCCGGCGCCTGCTTGGGAGGCTTCGGGATCTCGATCTCGGGGATCTCGATCTCCGGCACGGTGATCTCAGGGAAAGTCGGCGTGGATGAGGTCGTCGAGGTCTGCCCGATGTCCTCGAGGAATTCGAGCGAGATCTCCTCGGTGCTCGCGTAGTAGGCGATCAGCCCGCCGGCGATCACGAGCGCGGCGATGATGATGAAGCGCTTTCCGGCCGGGCTGAGGAACCCCTCGTCTTTCATTCGAGCTCGAGCTCGCGGAGCTTTGCCCAGCGCGGGTCGGGCTCGGAGCCGTGGTCGTGGTCGGCGGGATCGGTGTCATTGAGCGACTTGCCGCAGACAGAGCAGAGCCCGACGCAGTCCTCGCGGCAGAGAAACCGCAGCGGCATCGCGAGGACGAGGGCGTCGCGGACCCAGTCGGAGAGCAGGAGCTCGTCGCCGTCGACGTAGGGGCTCTCGAGCTCCTCGTCGTCGCTGCCCGGCTGGTCGACCTCGCGCGCATCGACCTCAACCCGCCGGCGAGCGGGTTCGAGACAGGCGACGCAGGTCCCCTCGAGGTCGGTCCCGAAGCGAAGCCGGAATGCGTGGCCGGCAGCGGTTCTCGAGACGTCGAGCCGGGCGACGGTCGGCCGATCGGTCGGCGTGTAGGTCTGGCCACCGAGCTCGAAAACTCCGGGGTCGACGGCGAGATCGAGCCTGCGCGCCTCACCCGGCGAGAGTGCCAGCCGGCCGACGTCGAACGTTGTCGGCGGCGTCTCGGTCATCGCATGCAGATGCGATCGAGCCGGACTCGGGCGCGTCCCCCTCGTTGGGAGGATTCGGCGATCTTCATACTGGCCAACCGTAATGGCTGAACCACAGCGACAGGCGCGCGGTCAGTTCCACTGGGATCCCGACACCTACCTCGAGATGATGCACGCCGAGGTACCGCACTTCGACGAGCTCCAGGGTCACGCCGTCGGGGCGATCCCGTTCGCCCCGGCGAACGTGCTCGAGCTCGGGATCGGAACTGGCCATTCGACCCGGCGCCTGCTCGATCGATATCCCGATGCTGCCGTTACCGGCCTCGACGCCAGCCCCGAGATGGCCTTCCGCGCCCGCGAGCTTGGCGTCGACGTTCGCCTCGCGCGGATGGAGGATCCGCTTCCCGACGGGCCCTGGGACCTCGTCCTCTCGGTCCTTTCCGTCCATCACCTGACCGACGACGGCAAGCGCGACCTCTTCCGCCGCGTCCGCGAGCAGTCGCGCTCGCTCGTCATTGGCGATGTCTTTCTGGCGGACGAGCAGGTCACCCCGCTCAGCCCCGAGCACGACTTCCCGTCCCCGCTCACCGACGTCGCCGAGTGGTGCGGCGGCGAGGTCGTCTGGGAGGCCGGTGACCTTGCCGTCGTGCGGGCGAGCTACGACTGAGCCGCTATCCGTGGGGTGTCCCATCCCAGTGTCGTCAGACGACACCAATCCGGGACAGCCACCGCGTTCGTCAGGCCGAGTAGCCCGGTCGGGCGATCTCGAGCTTGCGGCGTACGTGGTCATGGAGGCCGGCGGCCACAGACGCGAGGTCAGCGTCGAGCTCTCCGGCCCGTATCGCCGCCGAAAGCTCGGCCGCGGCCGCGCGCGCCTCGGCCTCGGCCTGCTCGGGCGGCGGCACCTCGCCCTCCTTGCCTAGGAGCGAACGAAAGAGCGCTACGTCGGCCTGCGACGGCTCCACCCCGGCACGAATCTCGCGCGCGATCATCGCGCAGAGATTGGCCGCGACGAGGACCTGAAACGTCCGCTCGCGCGGCACCCACTCGCGGACCTCGGTGAAGAGGTGCGCGGCGAGCGCGTCGAGTAGCTCGGGAGCTGTCGGGCGGTCCTGCATCAGCCGACGAGCTCGAGCAGGTCCCACTCGGGCTCGCAGATTCGCCGGCCGAGCGAGGCGAGCTCCGCGCTTGGGCGGCGGCCGGAGAGGTGGTCGGCGGCCTGGCGGGCGCAGATCACCGCCCACTTCGCGTTGCCCAGCGCCTCCCACCAGCGCAGCCGCTCGGGTTCCGGCCTGACGCCGCCTGCCGCCTCGTAGGCGGCGAGGAATTCGTCGAGCGCGCCGAGTCCGGCGACCGGGCGATCGTCGTTGCCGAAGCGCCACGAGCGGATGCAGAGCCAGCCGATGTCCTCGGCCGGATCGCCGTCGTGGCAGAGTTCCCAGTCGATCACGGCAACGAGGCCATCGCCGTTGACGATGAAGTTGCCGAGCCGGAAGTCACCGTGAACAAGCCGAGGCTCCGCAACCGGCGGCGGCGGGTTGAGCCGCAGCCAGCGCAGGCCCGCCTCGACCGCAGGCAGCGGCTCGCCGACATCGTCGAGCGCTTGCTCCCAGAACTCGCACGCGGCGAGCGCCGGGTCGCCGTCGACGGCGGGCAGCAAAGGCAGATCGCCCGGATCGAGCGAGTGGATTCGCGCCAGCGCCTGCGCCAACTGGCCGGGAACCCGCTCGCGCGCAGTGGCGAGCTCGTCGCGGCGAAGCACCCGCGGCGCGACCGATGTTCCCTCGAGGTAGTCCATCAAGAACCCTGCCGAGTCGAGGCGCCCGCCGGCCGGCTCGAAGGCGACGATCCTCGGCACGGGCACACCGGCCGCCGCCGCGGCGCGGTTGACCTCGACCTCCGCGCCGAGGGGCGAGAACGACTCGGCGCCGGGCGGGTCGCGGCGCAGGACCCAGCGACCGCCCTCACCGACGACCAGGTAGGTCTGGCGAGATGCGCCGCCCGGTACGTCCTCAAGCTCGAGCACCCCGGGGTCCTCGGCTAGCGCCTCACCGAGGAGTTCGCGAACCGCCGCAGGGTCAGGGGGCTCAGCCACCGCCGCGAGAATAGTCTCAGCGCGATGGCTGAGCTCGCCCTCGTCCTCTGGCTGATCTTCGGCGCGCTCGCGATCTGTGGGCGGGCCTACCTGCAATACCGCCGCACCGGGTCGACCGGGCTGATCGGCGCGAGCGGGCGGATCGGCTCGGCCGAGTGGCTCGGCGGTGTCGTCTTCGGGCTCGCGATCGCCGCCGGTGTCGCCGCGCCGATCCTCGATCTCGCCGGCGTGCTCGATCCCTACGAGGATCTGGACACGGCCACAGTCCAAGTCGCGGGCATCCTCCTCTACGCGATCGGCCTGCTCGCGACGCTCGCCGCCCAGCTTGCGATGGGCGCTTCCTGGCGGGTCGGTGTCGACGAGTCGGAGCGCACCGAGCTGGTCACCGACGGCCCGTTCGCGATCGTCCGCAACCCGATCTACTCGGCGATGATCCCGACGCTGACAGGGATTGCGCTGCTCAACCCCAACCCTGTTTCCTTTGGCGCTGTGGTCCTGCTGATCGTCGCCCTGGAGATGCAGACCCGGCTGACCGAGGAGCCCTACCTGCTCGCGGTCCACGGCGACGCCTACGCCGAGTACGCCGCCCGCGTCGGCCGCTTTCTGCCCGGCATCGGCCGGATCGCTTCCTAGAGGCGATTAGGAATCGGTGACCTAGACTCCGGCGCGGTGTCCGAGCGGGATTCGCGCAAGTCTCCGATCGGCCGCGGTGGGGCGGTCGTGCTCGCCCTGCTCGCGCTCGCCGCGCTGCCGCCGGCGCTCGCGATCGACGGGGGCGGCCTCGTCCCCGTCGCGGTGGGGCCGGAGCCGGCGTTCGCCGCCCTCGCCGGCCCATGCCGCGGCGCGCCGATGCCGAATCCCGACCGGGTGATCGACGGCGAGTTCGGTGCCGGGCTCGAGAAGTCGTACGTGATGGTGCCCTTCGACGTCCCCGCATCGGTCGGCGCGGATCCCGTCACGGGCCTCCGCGTCAAGTACTGCTACGACGCGCCCGACCTGCCGACGAGCGCGCAGATCCGCCATACGCTCGACCTCGGCCTGTACGAGCCGCGCTCCGATGCCGGCCGGCCCTGGGGGCAGCCGGAGTTCCGCGGGTGGGGCGGCTCGACCCACCCCGACGTGACGCTCTCCTCGGATGGCGCGGAGGCCGTGAACGGTACGACCACCCGAGCGTTCCTGCCCGGCGCGATCGAAGCAGGCGAGTGGGCGGCCGAGCTCGGCGTGGCGAGCGTTGCATCCCAGGCCGAGGGCGACCTCGACGGGCGAGTGGCGTGGCGGGTAGAGGTGGATTTCCTGACCGGTGCCGAGTTCGCGAACGAGCCCTACGAGACGACTCCATGCGCGGCGGGTGGTCGCTGTCCCTATGACCCGAGCCCGGCGCAGGCACGCGAGGGTTGGTACGCCGGCGATCTGCACGTCCACGGTGAGCACTCCGCACTCAAGGACGCTCCGCTGGAGGAGGTGTTCGGATACTCGTTCTGCCCCGACCCCGCCCTGGGGGCGGTGTGCGACGCCGAGGCCTCGAAGCCCGGAGCGGGTCTCGACTTCGTCACGCTCTCCGACTACGTCGGCGGTGCGCAATGGGGCGAGATCGGGCGCTTCCAGCCGCTCTATCCCGGGAAGCTCATCGTCCCCAGCGCAGAGATCATCACCTACCGCGGTCACACCGTCGCGCACGGGATCACCGCGCAGGTGGACTACCGCACGAGCGTGATCCACCGGTGGGACGACTCGGCCGGGAGCGTCGCGGAGCTGCGTGGACCGCGGCCGCCGAGCGAGATCTTCGACTTCGTCCACGGGCGCACCGGCGAACCCGGGTTCACGCAGATCAACCACCCGACGATCTTCCCCTCGGAGGTGCCGCTGTTCGACTCGCTTTGCCGAGGATGCCCCTGGGACTACTCCGATGCGGAGACTGACTACTCGAAGGTGGACGCGATCGAGGTCGCCACGGGCCCGGCCGGTCTCCAGGACATACCGGGAAATCCCGGGCCGAATCCCTTCACGGTGACGGCGCTCCGGTTCTACGAGGACGCGATCGACGCCGGCGGTCGCAATGCCAACAAGATCGCGGCAGTGGGGGTGAGCGACTCCCACAACGCGGGGGAGCGCTCCTCGGGGGAGGGCCAGGTGACCCAGTCGCCGATCGGGCAGGCGAACACCTACGTGTTCGCCGACGAGCTCTCGGCCGAGGGGATCCAGCAGGGCGTCCTCGCCCGGCACACCTACGTGAAGGTCTGGGGGACCGACGGCCCTGACCTCCGCCTCGAGGCGACCGATCCGTCCGGGAGGCGCGACCCGGCGATGATCGGCGACGTCATGCACGCGGATCGGATGGAGGTGACCGCCAGGGTTCTGAACCTCGACGAGGCGCGGGCCGTGCGGCCCGGGGCGTACGTGGCCCAGATTTTCAAGGACGGCTCGCCCTTCCGGACCGTCCAGGTCCCCTCGAGCGGGGATCGGTTCAGCTTCGAGTTCTCGGCCACTGAGCCCGGCCGTTACAGGCTGCAGGTCGACCGCACGGCGAACGGCGGGGCTTCTATCGAGGCGGTGACCAGCCCGATCTGGCTCGAGCCGCGCTCTGGCGGCGGCGGTGCCGGGCCGGGCGGCGATGGCGGCGGCGGCGCCTCTAAGTGCCGCAAGGGCGGCCCCGGCCCCGACCGGATGCGCGGTGGCCGCGGCGACGATTGCCTGAAGGGCGGCGGCGGCCCCGACCGGCTACGGGGCAAGGCCGGAAACGACCGGCTCCTCGGCGGAGCCGGCGGAGACGAGCTCAGCGGTGGCCCGGGTGACGACAGGCTCCGCGCGGGCGGGGGCCGCGATCGCGTGCGCTGTGGACGGGGCGAGGACGCCGTCATGGCGGTGGGACGCGCCGACCGGGTCGGCCGGAGCTGCGAGACCCGAGATGCGAGATAGTCGAGCCGTGCGCAGCAGCGGCGCCGTTTCTTCGGTGCAGGCAATTAGGAATCAGTGAACTAGACGGCTGATGCGTACCGGGTTAGCTCCACGAACTCCGCTCCCGGCGCACGCACCGGCGTTTGCCCGAGCGCCGCCCTCTACGCCCGCGGGAGCCTCTGGGCGGTCACCGCTGGTGATTCGACCCCGCCTCAGGCA
>JBPCRS010000133.1:0-5437 GCA_050996575.1 Solirubrobacterales bacterium | reverse complement strand
GCGCCGCCTGCTGAGCGCAGCCGCCCGACCTCTCCCGGGACCGAGCTGATCGCACTCCTGCTGACCCGGACGCCGGGCCTCTCGCACTTCCTCTCCGAGCTCGCCGAGCAGACCGAGCCGCCGTTCTTCAAGAGCTTTCTTCGCCTCGACGTCGACGGCGACAGGCTGACGATCACCTGTTACGGCGTCACCGGCTTCGCCGGGGACGCCTCGCGGCCGACGATCGAGGACCGGGTCGAGATCTCGCTAAAGACGCCGCCCGGCGGCAGCCGACGTGCAAGCGTGGGTCGAGCGGCCGGTAACCCACTAGCCTGAAATATCGTGAACGAGCTGAACGGGGATCGCTCCGCCTGGCTCCGTTGCTACCGCTGCTGGTCGCAGCGTCTCGAGGCGCAAGTGCACTACGACGCGATCCTGCGCATCGACCAGGAGACCGGCGAATCGGCCGACCGCGTGGACGAGGTCCAGGAGGCGGTCGTCCAGTGCCTCGACTGCATGCACGACCAGCCCCACCTGACGATCGACGAGGGCAGGGTCGTTCCGATCGAGGACCGCTGGGAGCGGATGGTCGCCGGCAAGCCGTTCGTTGCCTCCTGCACGGTGATGGTCGACCAGGACCTGGTCGAGACCTGCTCCGGTCCGGAGGCCGCCGACAGCCTCACCTACGGCGCCTTCGGGGATGCCGGCACGCGCGAGTTCTTCACCCACGTGCGCTTCCACAAGCACGACGAGGAGCGGATCGTGATCCACCTGCTCGTCGAGCTCTACTCGCGAACCGAGGACGAGGCAGCGGGTGTGCTCGAGGAGGCCTCCCGCGGCGTGCTCGAGATCACATCGCTCGCCGAGGAGTCGCGCCCGCCGGCGCACGCCTCGGGCGAAGCGCACTGATGGCCGGGCTCGGCACCTTCATTTCCGCCGGGCGCTCGCTCGACGACGCGATCGCCCGCGCCAAGCTCGCCGACGAGCTCGGCTTCGACTCCGCCTACACGACCCACATCGCCGGCCGCGACTCGCTCACGGTTTTGACCGCCTACGCCGCCGCGACCGAGCGGATCCGGCTCGGCACCGGAGTCCTGCCGATCTTCTCGCGCACGCCCGCCTCCACCGCCCAGACCGCGGCGACGATCGACGAGTACTCGGGCGGGCGGATGGTGATCGGGCTCGGCGTCTCGCACAAGGTCACGGTCGAGAACTGGTTCGACGCCGAGATCACGAAGCCGGTCACGCAGATGCGCGAGTACGCGCAGATCGTGCGCGCGATCCTCAGCGGTGAGCCCGCGCCGGAGGGCGAGTTCTTCAACACCAAGTTCGCCTTCATGGGCTACCCCCCGCGTCCCGAGCTTCCGATCTACATCGCCGCTCTCTCGCCGAACATGCTGCGCCTCGCCGGCGAGATCGGCGACGGCGTGATGCTTTGGCTCTGCTCGCCCGAGTACATCCGCGACGTCGTCGTGCCCGAGGTGACCGCCGGTCGCGAGAAGGCCGGTAAGACGCTCGAGGGCTTCGACATCGTCGCCGCGGTCCCGGCGGCGCTGACCGACGACCGCGAGCCGGTGCTCGAGACGATGCGCGGCGACCTCGTCACCTACCTCTCGCTGCCGTTCTACCGCGCGATGCTCGAGCGCTCGGGCTTCGAGGCCGAGATCGCCGAGTTCGACGCGGGCATGGGCGCCGGCGACGTCGACAAGGCGAAGACAGGGATATCCGAGCGGATGCTGACCGCGCTCTCGGGCATCGGCTCTGGCGATGACGTCAAGGCCGGGGTCGAGCGCTACCGCGATGCGGGGGCCGTCTCGCCGTGCGTCGGCGCGATCCCGAAGACCGACTTCGAGGCGACCTTGCGGGCCGCCGCCGAGCTGCTCTGATCCAATCGCCGCTTACCGGCGTAGTTGGTGGTTATGGGATTCAGTGTTTGGCAGATAGCGATCGTCTTGGTGATCGCGCTCTTCATCTTCGGCCCAAAGCGCCTACCGATGTTGGCCCGCTCGGCCGGCAACAGCGCTCGTGAGCTGAAGGACTCGCTCGGCGGCGTCCGGGATTCGATCCTGGGCGACGACGAGGACGAGAGCGCGAAGCCGAAGCCGATCGAAACAGCCCGCTCCGTCTAGCTCGCCCCGCGCCAATGGCGCTCGAGGTGCTTGTGGCGGTGGCGGAAGAGCGCGCCGACGACGCGCGCGATCAGCCGCTCCCCGCCGGGGAGAGGTCGTCGTAGTCGACAAGTCACGGCCCGGAGAGCTCGGCGATCAGCGAGCGGTAGGTCTCGAACGCCGGCTTCGGCGTGTAGTCGTCCTCGAGGATCCCGTAGTGGTGCTGGAAGTTGGCCGAGTCGGTCGCGTGGTCGCGGAGGTCGAACCAGCGATAGTCGCTGACGTTGAACGTGCCGCGGTAGTCGTGGACCGCGCGGACCATCTGCTCCATCGCGTTCACCTGCTCGGCATTGGAGCGGCCGGGGCCGGTCGGATAGCCGTTCTCCTCGACCTTGATCGGCACCGACGCCGGAATCCCGGTGATCGGCAGATAGCACTCGCGCAGAACGCTGAGCGCGTTGACCATCCCGTCGCGGTAACCGTCCCCGGTCTCGACCGGGGGGAAGACCGTCCCCGGATAGGCGTCGAGGCCGATCCAGTCGAGCGCGTCGACGAACTTCGGGCCGCCGCGCTCCCCGATCTCGCTCCAGAAGTTCTGCTCGCGGTTCGGATCGGTCCGGTAGGCCCAGTTGAAGCCGATCGCGAGGTGCTCGTAGCCGAGGCGCTCGGTCGCGCGGTCGGCGGTCCGGACCCCGCGCACCAGTGCCTCGCGGGCACCCTCATAGGAGGAGTCCGAGGCGTCGGGGGCAATCGCGTAGAAGTTGACTTCGTTTGTGACCTGGAGCGCGGTCACGCCTTCGTTCGGCCCGAAGCGGCGGACGACCTTGCGAACGAAGTGAAGCCAGCGCTTGATCTTGCCCTCCTGGTCGGGCCGCGGGTGGTAGCGAAGCTGAAGCTCGACCAGATAGCCGTTGTTGGTGTAGCGCTTGGCGAGGGTGAGAAAGCGGCGCACGCCCTCCTGGCCGAGCGACCAGAAGAAGCGGTTGAGCCTGACCGTGAACGGCGCATCGGCCGGGCGAAGTTGCGCGAGCGCGGCGAGGTCCTGCGCCTTCGTCCCGGGAACCGCGACGACGGCTGGGCCGAGCGCGCCGGCCTCGCCCGCCGGGTTGATCCCGAAGCCGAGCGGCGGTGCGCCCGCCAGCGGCGTGACGTTCTCGGCCTCGGTCTCGCCGAGGCAAAACTCTCCGTCCTGCGCCTGCGCGGCCGCCGGAGCGAGCGCGAAAGCCGCTCCGACAAGCGCGACCGCGAGCGACCGACGGCTCATCGCTCCACGCTCAGGCCTCCACGCCGGCGGCGAGGTCGACGCCGTCGGGTACGCGCGGGATCAGCACGGCTCGCTTGAACTCGGCGACGAGGTCGCCGGTTTGCTTGTAGACGCGGGTGTGGACCTTGACGATGCCGCGATCGGGCTTTGACTGCGATTCGCGGACCTCGAGCACCTCGGATTCGCAGTAGAGCGTGTCGCCGTGGAAGACGGGGTTGGGGTGGCTGAGCTCCTCGGTCGCGAGGTTGGCGATTGCCTTGCCGGAGACGTCGGAGACCGACATCCCCAACGCCAGTGAGTAGACCAACGGGCCAACGACGACGTTCTGGCCCTGCTGCGATTCGGAGGCGTAGACGTCGTTGAGGTGGAGCGGGTGGTGGTTCATCGTGATCAGGCAGAAGAGGTGATCGTCGGACTCGGTCACGGTCTTCGCCGGCCAATGCTTGTAGACGGCGCCGACCTCAAACTCCTCAAGGTAGCGACCGTAGCGGTGGGCGCCTGAGGCCTCGCGGCCAGCCTGGTCGGTGATCAGCTTTTGCTCGGTATCGCTCATGCTTCCTTCGTCTTCCGGTTTCTCGGGACGCGGCAGGTTAGTGAGTGGGCTGATCCAAGGCTCGTGAAAGCGCGGTGATTACCTCGTCGGGAGCTCGCGTCAGCCGCCGCCAGGTGAGTCGCAAAACGCGGTAACCGAGCGCGAGCAACTCGGCGTCCTTTCGGCGGTCGCGCTCGAAGGCACGTCGGCTGGAATGAAACGCCCAGCTGTCGAACTCGACCACCAGCTTCTGCTCCCGCCAAACACAGTCGACCTCGAAACCGCCAACTCGTCCGTTCGTCTCGGGCTCGGGCAACCCCGCCGTGCGAATCAGCCGCAGCAGAAGGCGCTCCGCCTTCGACCGTGTCCGGGCGGGGTCGCGATCGAGTTCGAGCAGGGAGCGAAGGGCGGGGGTCCCAGGACGGCGCAGGTTGCGATCGACATGAGCCTCCAGTTCGGACCGTCGAACGAGCCCTCTGGCCCATGCCTCGGCGACCGCGCGTTCGTAGTCGTCGGCGTCGAGGCAAGCGCCGAGGTCGAGGAGGGTTCGCCCCGGGCTCGTGAGGGGGATTCCATCGCGGTGCCAGACATCGACCGGCTCGAGCCTCGAGACATGGACCCTTACTCCCTTCCGCGACCTGGCGTCGTGGGTGAGAGTGAGGTGGACAGCTTGCTTCGGGCACTGCGTCAAGCGGTACATCGCGCCGGCGCTGAGATGGCTGACCACCCCGCGACCCCGGTACGCGAGCACCGCCGCCATCTCGATCGCGAGCGGCGGAACCGCGCGGTGCCCGACGAGATACACGCCGCGATGAACGGGGATCAGCGAGCCGGCCGCGATCCGCCGCTCGATCGCCCTCGCCGAAATTCCGAGCCGCAACAGCTGCCTCCTCGCCACCACTCCGTGCTGGCGACTCGCCAGCGCCGCGATCCGCCGCTCGATCGCTCCGAGTTCGCGTTCGTTCTGTACTTTGCCACCTCCTTGGTGGTCAACTGCAGAACGAACGCGTTTCGTGCCCACACGAGTGGAAGCCCCGGCGGCGGGCTCGGCGCCCCCTCTATAGGAACCCGGCGTCGCTGAACTCGGGGACGCCGCCCTGCCAGATCGCCCAGATCGCGAGCAGGAGCGCGCCGACGAGATAGGCGGCCGTGCTGGTTAGCAGGATCGGCCGCGGCGAGCGCCAACCCCAGACGGCGAAGCCGACTGCCGCGGCGAGCATCAGCGGCCAGGTCGCCCCCTCGACCGTGCTGGTGAAGAAGGTCCATCCGAGGAGCACTGCGGTGAGCGCGGCGATCGGGGTGGCCGGCGCACCGCCGGCCGGCCTTGACCGTGCCTCGGCGAAGCAGAAGCAGCCAACGAGGCCGAACCAACCGAGCACCGCCTCGACGTGCGAGAAGCGCTCGTCCCAGAAGTGGACGAGGTCATCGACCCCGGGGCCCGGGCCCCCGTTCGCGACTGAGTTCGCCGCGAAGTGGATGCCGTGGCCGTCAAAGTAGAGGATCGCGGCGACGCCAGCCGCGAAAAGTACCGCCCCGCAGGCGTCGAACGCAATT
>JBPCRS010000194.1:0-5236 GCA_050996575.1 Solirubrobacterales bacterium | reverse complement strand
GTTCGAGCCCGCTTCTGGTCCGCTCCGGGCCGAAGCCGAGGTCGCGATGGGTGCGGGCGAGGGTGGTGACGGGGATGTTGTGGCGACGGGTCGTGTCTCGCTTGGTCAGGGTCGTGGAGCGGTGGATCACGATGCCTTCGCGCTTGGCGCGGCCTGCCGAGGTCGCGACCGTTACGTGAACAACTGCGCTTGTAGGGGGTGAGAGCTGCCATAGGGCTCCGGCGGATTGGTGGCTGAGGACTGCGTCGGGGCCGCAGGCCGCTACCGCCGCGAACCACGTTCCTTCTCGGCTGAGCTTGGGGATACCGACGGCGTAGACGCCGCGGTGGATGCGATGCAGGCGGCCGGCCTGGGTTCGCCGCCGCACGCCGGTGGGGCTGAGCCCGGCCCAGTAGAGCTGCGCAAGGCCGATCACGCCGTGTTGGCGCGAAGCTATCTGAGCGACGACCAGATCCGGGTTGGCGAGTTTTCGTCGCCGCATACCGACGATAAGTCGCCAAACCGCCCGGTTTCGCCCTCCGGAACCTCGAAAGCGACCGCCAGGCCCCGGCCTGACGCCCTTTAGAGCCGCAGTTGTTCGTGCCGCCATCGTTCGCTCGGGCGCCCCGCCCCTACCTAGACTCCCCACCGATGATGTCGAGCGAGATCCGCGAGGCGTATCTCTCCTATTTCGAGGAGCGCGGGCACATGCGCAGGCCTTCGGCGCCACTCGTCCCGTCCTCGCACGATCCGTCGGTCCTGCTCACCACAGCCGGTATGCAGCCGCTGAAGCCCTACTTCCTCGGCATCGAGGATCCGCCGGCGCCCCGGCTCACCTCCTGCCAGCGCTGCTTTCGCACGACCGACATCGAGGAGGTCGGTAACACCGCCCGCCACCTGACCTACTTCGAGATGCTCGGCAACTTCGCCGTCGGCGACTACTTCAAGCAGGAGGCGATCGCCTTCGGCTGGGAGTTCTCGCTCGAGCACCTCGGCCTCGACCCCGAGCGGATCTGGATCACGGTCTTCGGCGGCGACGAGGAGCTTGGGCTCGGCCCCGACACCGAGGCGATCGAGATCTGGAAGGGTCACGGCGTCCCCGAGGAGCGGATCGTCGAGCTGCCCCGCTCGGAGAACTTCTGGCAGGCCGGTCCGACGGGCCCCTGCGGCCCGTGCTCGGAGCTCTACTACGACCGCGGCGAGGCTTTCGGCGGCGACGACGAGCGACCGGGCGACGACAGCGATCGCTACCTCGAGTACTGGAACCTCGTCTTCATGACCTACGAGCTCGGCGCCGACGGCTCGCTCGGCGAGCTGCCGAAGCAGAGCATCGACACCGGCCTCGGAGTAGAGCGGATGGCGGCGATCAAACAGGACGTGCCGTCGGTCTATGAGACCGACGGCTTTCGTCCCCTGGTCGAGCTTGCCGAGGAGCTCTGCGGGCGCTCCTACGGCGACGACGCCAAGTCGACGCGGGCGATGCGGATCATCTCCGATCACACCCGCGGGATGGTCCAGCTGATTTCCGACGGCGTCGTTCCCTCGAATGAGGACCGCGGCTACATCCTGCGCCGGATCATGCGCCGTGCGATCCACCAGGGCCGCGTGCTCGGGCTCGAGCCGCCCTACCTCGGCCGCTTCGCCGAGCGCGCGATCAAGACCGGCGGCGACGTCCATCCGCAGCTCGTCGAGAGCCGTGAGACGATCATGCGCTGGGTCGGCGACGAGGAGGAGAGCTTCGGCCGCACCCTCGACCGCGGTACCGAAATGCTTGCCAAGCTGGTCGCCGAGGCGAAGGAGTCAAGCACCTCGTGGGTCGACGCGAGCGAGGCATTCCTACTCCACGACACCTACGGCTTCCCCTACGACCTGACCAAGGAGCTGCTCGCGGAGGCGGGCCTCTCGGTCGACGACGATGGCTTTGAGGAGCTGATGGATCAGCAGCGCGAGCGCGCCCGGACCGGAGCCGCGACCGCGACCCCCGACCGCCACAACGCGGTGATCTCGTTCGTCTCCGGATTGCCGCGGACGAGCTTCGTCGGCTACGAGACCCTTGCCGCGAGCACCGGCGTCGTCGGTGCCGGCGACGGCCTGGTCAAGCTCGAGGAGAGCCCGTTCTACCCCGAGGGCGGCGGCCAGGTCGCCGACTCGGGAAAGCTGCGCTGGAACGGTACCGAGGCCGGCGTCGTCGACGTCTACCGGGTCGGAGACGACCAGGCCGTGCGGGTGGACGCCGACGCCCTTCCCGCCGAGGGCGAGCGGGTCGAGGCCGTCGTCGACCACGCGACGCGTCACGCGACAATGCGAAACCACACCGCGACCCACCTGCTGCACGCGGCGCTTCGATCCCGGCTCGGGACACACGTTCGCCAGGCGGGGTCGGCGGTGCGGCCCGACAAGCTTCGCTTCGACTTCACCCACGGCGCGCCGCTCGATCCCGACGAGCTCGCCGACGTCGAGCAGATGGTCAACGACTGGGTCAAGGGCAGCCATGCGGTCCGCGCGATCGAGATGGAACGAGTCGAGGCGGAGCGGCTTGGAGCGATGGCGTTGTTCGGCGAGAAGTACGGCGATTGGGTGCGGATGGTCGAGGTCGACGAGGTCTCGCGCGAGCTCTGCGGCGGGACTCACGTCGCCTCGAGCGGCGAGGTCGGAATCTTCACGATCGTCTCCGAGGGTTCGAGTGCGGCCAACGTCCGCCGGATCGAGGCGCTCACCGGCCCCGCGGCGATCGACTGGTTTCGCGAGCGCAGCGCCAGCCTCGACGAGGTAGGCGCGCTACTTGGTAGTCCGCGCGATCCGGTCGCCGCCGCGAAGCGGGCCGCCGGGCGGCTCGCCGAGCTCGAGCGCGAGGCGAGCAAGGCCGGCGCGGCGCAGGCGGGCGAGCGCGTCGGCGAGCTCGAGGGCGAGGCGATCGAGGTTGGCGGGGTCAAGGTTCTCGCCGCCGACGGTGGCACCGCCGACCAGCGCGAGCTGCTGGTGATGGCAGACCGCCTGCGCTCGAAGCTCGGCGATTGCGCGGTCGTCCTTGGCGGGGCGGCCGGGGAGAAGGTCGGCCTGGTCGCGATGCTCTCGAAACCGCTCGTCGAGCGCGGCCTCTCCGCCGCCGAGATCGTCCGCGAGGCGGCGCCGATCGTCGGCGGTGGCGGCGGCGGACGCGACGACGTCGCCCAGGCGGGCGGGCGCGATCCTGAGCACCTCGGCGATGCGCTCGCCGCTGCGCGCGAGGCGATCGAGCGGAAGCTCGCCTAGATTTCTTCGCTCGCCGATGCGCACCCTCGCCCTCGACCATGGAACAGCTCGCTGCGGCTGCGCGATCTCCGACCCCAGCGGCACCCTGGTCCGGCCGCTGCCGGTGATCGAGCCCCCGGACCCGCGCGATGTCGCGGCGCTGGTCGCCGAGCACGGGGTCGAGGCGGTCGTCGTCGGCCTGCCGGTCTCACTCAGCGGCGAGGAAGGTGAGCAGGCCGCCGTCGCGCGCAGCTTTGCCGACGAGGTCGCCACGCTGATCGACGTTCCGGTCGAGACCTACGACGAGCGCTTCACGACGGCCCTGGCGAGGTCGAGCGCCCGCGGTGGGGCCGAGGCGGCCGAGGATTCGCTGGCGGCGGCCCACCTGCTCGAGGGCTACCTCGATTCGCGCACGGCAGATGGCGGTGAGCGATGAACGAACGGCCGCCGGACGACACGGGCTCGCCCGCACCCGATGATCCGTTTCTCGCCGAGGACCCGGCGGCGGCCGAGCGCGAGCGCCGGCGACTGGAGCGCGAGCAACGCCGGGCGCATAGGGAAGCCCGTCAATCAGAGCGCGATGCCCGCGACGCACAGCGCGCGGCCGGCCGCGAGCCCCACGAGCGCGGCCCGTCGGGACGATCGCCGACCGAGCGTGCGTCGGCCGCGCTCTCGGGCCTCGGCGACCGAATCTCCAAGCGTCGCGGCGAGCGCAAGCAGCCGCCGACGCCATCCCGACCGGCCGACGACGTGCCCTACGCGCACGAGATTGCGCCCGGGTCCGGCGGACGCTCGTTTCTCTCCCGGCTACCGGGGCCGACCCCGGTGCTGATCGTCCTCGCCGTCTTCGCCCTCGCCCTCTTGCTCTTCCTCAATGCCCTGTTCCAGCCCTTCCACGATGACGGCGGCAAGAAGGTCCTGTTCAAGATCAAGAATGGCGAGAGCGCCGGCTCGGTAGCCGACCGCCTCGACGAGGAGGGCATCGTCTCGAGCGGAACGCTGCTCGAGATCAGGCTGACCCTCGCCGGGCGCCGCGGCGATGTCTTTCCCGGCGCCTACTCATTGCAGGAGGACATGAGCTACTCCGCGGCAATGACCGAGCTGACCAAGCCACCGAGCCAGCGGACGATCGCCGTCACCGTGCCCGAGGGACTGAGCCGCGAGCAGATCGCGGTGGTTTCGACCGATGCCGGCCTCGAGGGCAGCTACGAGAAGGCGAGCAAGAGCTCGAAGGAGCTGGACCCGGCCGAGTATGGCGCCGAGGGGGCGCCGAGCCTCGAAGGCTTCCTTTTCCCCTCCACCTTCGAGCTGAAGCCGAAATCCTCGGCCGACGACCTCGTCGCCGAGCAGCTTGCGGCGTTCAAGCGGGAGTTCAAGAAAGTCGACATGAAGTACGCGCAGTCGAAGGACCTGAGCGCCTACGAGGTCTTGACCATCGCCTCGATGATCGACCGCGAGGTGCAGGTGCCGGAGGAGCGCAAGCTGGTCTCCTCGGTGATCTACAACCGGCTCGAGTCAGGCGAGCCGCTCGGCGTCGACGCAACGATTCGCTACGAGGACGGGAACTACACGAAGCCACTCGAAACCGCTCGGCTCGAGCAGGCAACCCACTACAACACCTACACGAGCCAGGGCTTGCCGCCGACGCCGATCGGCAACCCGGGCCTGGACGCGATTCAAGCGGCGGCAGCGCCTGCCGACACAGAGTTCCTGTTCTACGTAGTCAAGCCCGGAACCTGCGGCGTACACGAGTTCAACGAGACTCTCGCCGAGCACAATGCCGCCTCGGCGCGCTACAACGACGCGCGCGAGGCGGCCGGCGGCAAGTCTCCGACCGACTGTTGAGGCCTCCGTCGTTCATGCTTGGGGCGATATGCCACGACTAGCCGTTCTCGGCCACCCGGTCGCACACTCGCTCTCCCCGGCGATGCACAACGCCGCGCTGGGGGAGATGGGGCTCGTGGGCGAATGGTCCTACGAGGCGCTCGACGTCGAGCCCGACGATTTCAAGAAGACGGTCCAGGGG
>JBPCRS010000191.1:0-13028 GCA_050996575.1 Solirubrobacterales bacterium | reverse complement strand
GGCGATTCGAAGTGGATCTCCGGCGCCGAGAGCCGCGCCCTCGTCCACCGCTGGCGCGCCGAGTCGGACGCGGTCGCCGTCGGCATCAGCACCGCGCTCACCGACGACCCCTTGCTCACCGCACGCGACCTCGACCCGCCGCCTGCGCGCCAACCGTCCCGCGTCGTCTTCGACTCGAGCGCCCGCCTCCCCCTCGACTCGAAGCTGATCGCCTCGATCGACGAAGCGCCGCTCTTCATCGTCGTCGGCGCCGACGCCCCAGCCGACCGCCTCGTCGCCTTCCGCGCCGCCGGCGCTGAGGTCCTGACGGCCGGTGGGTTGCGCTCTGCGCTCGCGACGCTCGGCGAGCGCGGCATCACCAGCCTCTTCCTCGAGGGCGGCCCGACGCTCGCCGGCTCCTTCCTCGACGCCGGCGAGATCGACGAGCTGCGGCTGTTCATCGCTCCGGTCCTGATCGGCGGCGAGGAGGCTCCTGGCCTCGCGGGCGGTCTTGGAGTTGAACGGATCGCCGATGCTCGGCGCGCGCCCTCGGTCGAATCCGAGCTGATCGGCGAGGACATTCTGTTAAAAGCGAGGCTCTGCGAATGGTGACCTCGCTCGACCAACGGCGATTCGGCCACAGAGGGCGTGGGCGAATCACCATTCGTCGCGTCTTCAGGAGGGGCCCCACGTGTTCACCGGGCTGATTGCCGATGTCGGCAAGGTCAAGTCAGCCGAGCGAAGCGCCGAGGGTGCCCGCCTGCGGATCGCGACGAAGCTCGCCCCCGAGCTCGCCGACGGCGATTCGATCGCGGTCAACGGCGCCTGCCTGACCGCGGCGGCGGTGTCGGCCGAGGGATTCGAGGCCGATGTGATGAACCAGACGCTCTCGCTGACCTCGCTCGGGCCGCTCGAGCCCGGCGACCTGGTCAACCTCGAGCTCGCGCTGCGCGCGTCCGACCGCCTCGGCGGCCACATCGTCCAGGGCCACATCGACGGCACCGGCACCGTCGCCGGCGTCCGTGAGGACGGCATCGCCCGCCGGATCGAGATCAAGCTCCCGGGCGATCTGGCGCGCTTCGTCGTCGACCATGGCTCGGTCGCCCTCGACGGGGTCAGCCTTACGGTTGCGGCGCTCACCGACGCCGGAATCGAGGTTTCGCTGATCCCCGAGACGCTCGAGCGAACCAACCTCGGAGTGGCGAACGAGGGGGATATCGTCAACGTCGAGATCGACGTCGTCGCGCGCTATGTCGAGCGTCTCCTGTCAACCTCTAGTGACGATGACTGACCAAACGACCGAGACAACCGTCTTCTCGACGATCGAGGAGGCGCTGGAGGACATCCGCCGCGGCAGGATGATCGTCGTCTGCGACGGCGAGGACCGCGAGAACGAGGGCGACCTCGTGCTCGCCGCCCAGTTCGCGACGCCCGAGGCGATCAACTTCATGGCGAAAGAGGCGCGCGGGCTGATCTGCCTGGCGATGACCCCGGAGCGCTGCGAGGAGCTCGGCCTCAACCTGATGGCGGCGAAGAACGAGGCGCCGCTCCAGACCGCGTTCACTGTCTCGATCGAGGCCGCCGAGGGCGTCACCACCGGGATCTCGGCTCACGATCGCGCCCGCACCGTCCAGGTCGCGATCGACCCGCACTCGGCGCCCGAAAACCTGCATCAGCCCGGGCACGTCTTCCCGCTCAAGGCGAAGGAGGGCGGGGTGCTCGAGCGCACCGGCCACACCGAGGCCTCGATCGACCTCGCCCGCCTCGCCGGCCTGATTCCGGCGGGAGTGATCTGCGAGATCATGAACGACGACGGCACGATGGCCCGGGTCCCCGACCTGGTCGGCTATTGCGAGCGCCACGAGCTCAAGATGGTCACGGTTGCCGACCTGATCTCCTACCGCCGCCGCACCGAGAAGTTGGTCGAGCGGATCGTCTCGACCAAGCTGCCAACCAAGTACGGCGAGTTCACCGCGGTCGGCTACCGCTCGCTGGTCGACGAAAAGCACCACGTCGCGATGGTCAAGGGCGAGGTTGCGGGCACCGACGATGTGCTCGTCCGCGTCCATTCCGAGTGCCTGACCGGCGACGTCTTCCACAGCCTGCGCTGCGACTGCGGCGACCAGCTCGAGGCGGCGCTCGCAATGATCGAGAGCGAAGGCTCCGGCGTCCTTCTCTACCTCTCCCAGGAGGGCCGCGGGATCGGTCTCTTGAACAAGCTCCGCGCCTATCGCCTCCAGGAGGAGGGCCTCGACACAGTCGATGCCAACCTGAAGTTGGGCCTGCCCGCGGATCTGCGCGACTACGGGATCGGCGCCCAGATCCTCGGCGACCTCGGCCTGACAAGCATCCGCATCCTCACCAACAACCCGAAGAAGATCATCGGGCTCGAGGGATACGGGCTCTCGGTCACCGAGCAGGTGCCGATCGAGGCGACCTCGAACCCGCACAACGAGGACTACCTGCGGACCAAGCGCGAGCGCCTCGGCCACACGCTCCACCACCAGGGCCTCGCGCTCGACGACGAGATGATCCACTCCGAGAAGCTCGACGACGCGATTGACATCGAGCCAGATGGGGCACCAGGCTCCTCGAGCGATGAGTGAATACGCCCTCTGCGTAGCGACCTTCTACGAGGATCTCGCCGAGCGGCTGGTCAACGGCGCGACCGAAGCGTTCAACGAGAACGACATCGCGCCTTCCTCGCTGCACAAGTTTGAGGTCGCCGGCGCCTTCGAGCTGCCGCTGGCGACAAAGTGGTGTGCCGAGTCGGGCCGATTCGCCGGCGTCGCCTGCCTCGGCGCCGTGATCAAGGGCGAGACCGACCACTACGACTTCGTTTGTACCGAGGCCGCCCGCGGCGTCCAGGAGGTCGCGCTGACGACCGGCATCCCGTGTGCCTTCGGAGTGATCACCTGCGAGACGATGGATCAGGCGCTCGCACGGGCCGGGGGGGACAAGCGCGACCAGGGTCGGAACGCCGCGATGGCGCTGCTGGGGATGGCGCGCCTTCGGGAGTCGATCTAACCGGCGGGGATTACCGGGACGTCGTAGTGAGCGATGACCGAGTCGCTCGTGACGATCGTCATGCCCTCGAGCTGAGCCTGGGCGACGAGCAAGCGGTCAAACGGGTCGCGGTGGAGCAGGGGCAATTGCGCAGCTTGGACCGCTTGATCCCCGCTGATGTTGAGCTCGAGAAATCCAGCGGCCCGAAGCCGGTCGCGCAGATCCGGTGAAAACCGGAGCTTTCCCGTCTTCGCCTTGATCGTGAGCTCCCAGATCGTTGCCACGCTGACGTGCTTTTCGTTCGCAGGGGATTCGATCGCGGCGCGCGCCGTGTCCGCGAGGGGGCGGGCATCCTCGGCATACCAGATCACTGCGTTGCCATCGACGAGGAGCTTCACTCGCCCTCGTCGTCGGGGAAGACCTTGCTGTCATAGAACGAATCGATCAACTCCTCGTCGGGCTCGAACGCGTCGTCGGCAACCCAGACCTCACCCTTCATGAACCCGGGCGGCGCCACCGGGAACCGCTCCGCCACCGGCACCAGCTTCGCCACCGGCGTGCCGTTCCGCGCGATCGTGATCTCCTCGCCCTTCTCGACCCGCTCGACCAGCTTCGAGAGGTGCGTCTTCGCCTCGTGCATGTTGAGTTGAGTCTTGGGCGGCATCGGCTCTCCCCGGAGATTTGATTAGTCCACTTAGTCTATCTGGATCTCCCGAGGGTGGGAGCGCTGCCACCGCGGCGCCCCCGCTACCCTTCCGCGCCGATGGCCAAGGTCTGTTTCAGCTGCGGCAAAAAGCCCGCGTTCGGCAACTCGCGTTCGCACTCGATGGTCGCCACCAGGCGCCGCTTCAACCCGAACCTGCAGAAGGTCCGCGTCGACGATCGCGGCACGCCGCGCCGCGTCTACGTCTGCAGCCGCTGCCTGAAGTCGAACAAGGTCACGAAGGCCGCATGAACCTGGTTCGTTCTGCCTGACGATCCGCACCCCTCGCGGATAGTCTCGCCGCGTGCCGGACCCATCGATACACCGCTTCCGCCAGATGACGGCGGTCGCGCTCGCCCACCTCGAGGAGCGCCGGCAGGAGATCAACGACCTCAACGTCTGCCCTGTCGCCGATGGCGACACCTGCGACAACATGGCGCTGACGATGCGCTACGTGCTCGACGGACTCGACCGGCTCGAGGCCGAGGAGAAGGACCCGTCGAGGCCTGAGATCGTCCGAGCGGTCGCTCGGGCGGCGCTGATGGGCGCCCGCGGCAACTCCGGTGTGATTCTCAGCCAGTTCATCCGCGGCGCCGCCGAGAAGCTCGTAACTCCGCCCGGGCGCCTGATCGATCCCGAGATCGTCAAGGAGGGACTGAGCGCCGCGAGCGAGGCGGCGAACGCCTCGGTGCGAGATCCGCAGCCCGGAACGATGTTGACCGTCGCCGAACGGATGGCCGCGGCCGTCGAGGAGCGGCTCGATCACTGGCGCGAGCACCACAAGCTCGACGAAGAGGCGACCGAGGAGGAGCAGAACGCGCTGCTCGCCGAGATGATGACGACGGCGCTCTTCGCCGGCGAAGAGGCCGTCCGCCACACGCCCGAGCAGCTCGAGGTGCTCGCCGAGCACGGCGTCGTCGACGCCGGCGCCCTCGGCCTCGTCGTACTCGTCCGCGGCTACGTCGCCGGCCTCGCGGGCGAGCAGGTCAGCCTGCCCGAGATCCCGCACTACGCCCCGGCTCGCAGCCACGACGTTCATCACGCCGACCCGACCTTTCGCTGGTGCACGAACTTCATCGTCACCGGCGAGGGCCTCGACGCCGACGAGTGGGTCCCAAAGCTTGATGGCCTTGGTGACTCGGTGCTCGTCGTCGGCGACCCGGCGACGATCAAGGTCCACGTCCACACCGACGATTTCGAGGCCGCCAAGGCGTTGTTCGACGGTGCGGGGGAGATTGTCCAGGAGGACATCGCCGACATGCGCAAGCAGGTCGCCGCGCGCGAGGCGAAGCTGCGCGGCGGGCGCTCGGTCGCGGTCGCGGTGGCGACCGGCAACGGGATGCGCGAGATGTTCGAGAGCCTCGGCGCGTTCGTCGTCGATGGCGGCGCGACGCTGAACCCCTCTACCGCCGACCTTCTCAGCGGGATCGAGCGGGCGCCGGCTGAGGAGATCGTCCTTTTCCCGAACTCGCCGAACGTGCGAATGGCGGCCAACGAAGCGGCGGAGATCGCAGAGAAGACGGTCGTCGTGATTCCGTGCGACTCCCAGCAGGCCGCGCTCGCGGCGCTGCCCGAGGCGGATACTCAGGCGGGGGCGGGGGAGAACGGGAGGCGGCTCGGCGAGGCGCTCGGACGGATCCGCGCCGGTGGCGTTGCGCCCGCGGTCAAGGACGACATCCATGGCAGGTTCAGCAAGGACGATGCCGTGGGCTTTGTCGGCGACGAGATTGTCGCCTGGGGCGGTACCGGAACGACTTTGCGCCAAACGCTCGAAATCCTCGGGAAGGGGGCGGAGCTGGTCACGATCTTTGCCGCCGACGACGCTCCGATCCCGGCTGACGAGCTCGGCGACGCACTCGACGGCGGCGCCGAGGTCGACGTCCAGCGCGCCGGCCAGCCGGGCTGGTGGTGGCTGATCACCGCCGAATGAGATGACCAAGCTGCTCGACGAGGTCCTTGAAGCGCACGGCGGCCTCGAGCGCTGGCGGGCGGTGGGCGAGATCCGCGCCCGGGTCCGCTCTGGCGGGTTGTTGTTGGCGACCCGAGCACCGTCGGAGCTTGTCGCCGACTACAGATTGACGATCCGCCTCGACGAGCCCTGGGCGCGCATCGAGCCCGCCGGGAGGTCGGAGCGAGCGATCTTTGATGCTGGCGCTGTCAGGCTCGAGGACGCCTCCGGCGCCGTGATCGAATCTCGCGACGACCCGCGGCCATTTTTCTTCGGTCGCTCCGGACTGCGACGCAACTTCCGCTGGGACCCGCTCGACCTCGCCTACTTCGCCGGCTACGCGATGTGGAACTACATGACGACCCCGCTGCTGCTCACCCGCGACGAGGTCGAGGTCCGCGAGGGCGCGGCGTGGACCGCGCCCGACGGCGAGACTTGGCGACCGCTCGAAGCGCGCTTCGATCCGGCGCTCGACACGCATTCTCCCGAGCAGACTTTCTGGATCGGTCCCGACGGCCTGATTTGCCGCCACGACTACACAGCCGACGTCGTCGGCGCCTGGGCGAAGGCGGCGCACGCGCTCGCGAAGCACCGTGAGTTCGGCGGCCTGATCTTCCCGACGAGCCGCCGGGTGACGCCGCGCGGCGTTGCGAACCGGGCCCTGCCATACCCGGCGCTGGTCTGGCTCGAGCTCAGCGAGATCGAAGTCGACGCCGGGTAACCTCGGCATATGAGCGCAAACGGAAAGCCCACCCTCTGGCAGATCAAGATTTCTCACTACTCGGAGAAGATCCGCTGGGCACTCGACCTGAAGAGCGTCGAGCACGAGCGCAAGGCGCCCCCGCCGGGCCCACACATGGCCTTCGCGCTGATCAAGAGCCGCGGCGCCTCGAAGACCTTTCCGCTACTCGACCTCGACGGCGAGACCTACTCGGATTCGACCGAGATAATCGCCGCGCTCGAGCGCCGCTGGCCCGAGCCGCCGCTTTATCCCGAGGACCCTGCCAAGCGAACCCGCGCGCTCGCGCTCGAGGACTTTTTCGACGAGCAGGTCGGCCCCTACACGCGCCTGCTCGCCTGGAACACGATCGTCAGTGATCCTCCAACCGCGCGGAAGCTGATCGAGGACAGCATGGTCGGCCCGCTCAAGGCCGGCTCTCGCTTCACCGCCCCCGTGGCAGCCGGATTCCTCCAGCTCCGCTACGGGGTCAAGTCAGCCGACAGGGCGAGCGAGGCCAGGGCGAAGATCGAGGCCGGATTCGACCGCCTCGAGGCCGAGCTCGACGGCAATGAATACCTCGTCGGAAATCGCTTCACCGTCGCTGACCTCACCGCCGCCGCACTCTTCTACCCGACCGTCCTGCCCCCCGAGGGGCCGCCGCTGCCGGAGCCGCCGCCGGCCTACGCCGAAATCCGCGCGGCGCTAGAGGACCGCCCGGGCTTCAAGTGGGTCGAGGAGATGTTCCACCGCCACCGCAAGCGCGGCGCCGCGAAGGCGCCCGCCGGCGCGACTTCGGCCGCCTGAGCTACCAGCCCTCGGTCCCGGGCTCACCTTTGAACGGGCCCTCGATCTCGTCGGTGATCCAGCCGGCATAAAACGAGCCCGGTTGGGGTCTGACGCGCTCGTCTCCGAGAAACGCCGCATCGACCCGGCCGGGGTAGAAGGAGACGTGGTCGCGGATCGGCTCGAAGGCATTGCGCGGCTCGGGGTAGAAGAACGCCGCCGTCTCGGCGCGCGAGCCGCCGGCGTCGACGTGGCAGTAGGAGGCGCGCCCCTTCCACTCGCAGTGGGTGTGCCGGCCGTCGATCTCGCTGAGCAGGTCCGTGCGCACATCGTCGCGAGGTATGTAGATAGTCGGCGGACTCGCTGTCTCGAGCACGCGCAGCGCTCGCTCGGACTCGGCGACGACCACGCCGCCGTGCTCGATCCGGACGGGCCGCTTGCAGGGCTCGATCCTCGGCGGGCGCGGGTAGTCCCAGACCGACTCGCGGGCGAGCTCGGATGAGCTCACGCGACCGAGACCACGGCCTCGATCTCGACCGGGATGTCGAAGGGAAGCTCGGAGGCGCCGATCGCCGAGCGAGCGTGGCGGCCACGCTCTTCGCCCCAGAGCTCGAGCACGAGGTCGGAGAAGCCGTTGATCACGCCGGGCGTTCCGCTGAACCCGGGCGCGCAATTGACGAGGCCGAGCAGCTTCAGCCAGCCGCTCACCCGGTCGAGCTCGCCGAGCTCGGCCTTCAGTGACGCCAGCACCGAGAGGCATGTCTCGCGCGCAGCCTGGTATGCACGCTCGGGCGAGACCTCGGCGCCGACCTTGCCTTGAACGAGCGGCCGGAAGCCGTCGATCGGGCCGTGCCCCGAGACGTAGGCGACGTCGCCGGCGACGCGGACGAGCTCGAACTTGAACTCGATCCCCTCCGGCGCACAGAAAGGCTGCGGCAGCTCCAATCCGATCTCGCCCAGCCGATCCTCGATCGCTCCCACGCCTCCAGCCTACCTCCGGCGCCGTGCGTAGCCTTGGCCGATGCCCGCGACCACAGAGAGCCCGCCGGCCGAGGGGCTGGCGGAGCCCCCGCGCGCGATTGGCAGCGGTGATTCGCAGGACCGCAAAGCCATTGCCGCCGCGCCCCCGCGCTCGATGCCGAGGCCGAGCCGGCTCGAGGCGCCGATCTCCTCGCTCAAGGGCGCCGGCCCGAAGCTCTCGGCGGCCGCGCAGGCGATCGGGATCGAGACGCTCGGCGATTTGCTCGCAAACGTGCCGCACAGTCACGACGACCGCTCCGAGCGGACGCCGATCGCCGACCTGCCGCTCGGCGCGCCGCGGACGATCGAGGCGACGATCCGCTCAGCGAGCGTGCGGCCGACCCGGCGCCGCAACCTGCGCATCCTCGAGGCGAAGGTCGCCGACGACACGGGGACGCTGAAGGCGGTCTGGTTCAACCAGGCCTGGCTCAAGGACCGCCTCGAACCCGGCAGCCGCTGGCTGCTCAACGGAACGCTCGACCGAAACGGCTTTCGCGTCGCCGACTACGAGGAGCTTGGCGGCGCCGGGATTCACACCACCGGGATCGTGCCCACCCATCCCGCGACCGAGGGCGTCTCGGCGAAGAAGATCCGCGACTGGGTCTCGCAGGCGATCTCTCACGCAACCGACGCGATCGAGCCGTTGCCGGCGGCGATTCGCGCCGGCCGCGGCCTCGCCGGAGTCGCCGACGCGCTTACCGCCGCTCACTTCCCGGAGGACCTCGAGCAAATCGACCCGGCGCGAAGGAGGCTCGCCTACGAGGAGCTCTTCCTTCATCAAGCGGCGCTGGCGATGCGCCGCCGCGGCCGCGAGCTCGAGCGGCCCGGCATCCAGTTCGAACCGCCCGGCGAGTTGGTCACCGACTGGCTGGCGTCGCTGCCGTTCAAGCTGACCGCCGACCAACGCCGCGCGATCGAGGAGATCGATGCCGACCTCGCCGCGGGGCGGCCGATGCAGCGCCTGCTGATGGGCGAGGTCGGCTCAGGTAAGACCGTGCTCGCCCTGTACGCGATGCTGCGCGCGGTCGAGTCCGGCCACCAGGCGGCGCTGATGGCGCCGACCGAAACGCTTGCCGAGCAGCACGCGGTGACGCTCTCGCGCCTGCTCCAGCCGTCGATGCTGAGCTTCACCCTGCTGACCGGGTCCTCGCGCGCCGCCGGCCGCCGGGAAGCGCTTGCCCGGCTCGCCTCGGGCGAGCTATCGATCGTCGTCGGTACTCACGCGCTGATCGAGGACCCGGTCGAGTTCTCGCGGCTCGGGCTCGCCGTCGTCGACGAGCAGCACCGCTTCGGAGTTCGCCAGCGGGCGATGCTCGACGCCAAGGGTCCGGGCGGCGCCGCGCCCCACACGCTGCACATGACCGCGACGCCGATCCCGCGAACGCTCTCGCTGACCGCCTACGGCGACCTCGACTCGACCGTGCTCACCGAGTTACCGGCCGGGCGCAAGCCGGTCAAGACCTGGGTGGTGGGGGAGGAGAAGCGAGCCGGCGCCTATGAGTTCATCCGCGGCCGCCTGCTAGATGGCCGGCAGGCGTTCGTAGTCTGCCCGCTCGTCTCCGAGTCGGAGAAGCTGCAGGCGACCGCGGCGACGGTCGAAGCCGAGCGCCTCGCGAAGGGCGAGTTCGCCGACTTCCGCGTCGCCCTGCTGCACGGGCAGATGCCGCCCGCGGAAAAAACGGCGGCGATGGAGTCGTTCGCGGCCGGCGAGGCCGACGTCCTCGTCGCGACGAGCGTGATCGAGGTCGGGATCGACGTCTCCAATGCCGCGGTGATGCTGATCGAGGAGGCCGACCGCTACGGCCTCTCCCAGCTTCATCAGCTCCGCGGGCGGATCGGGCGCGGAGAGCACGCGAGCCAGTGCATCCTCTTCGCCGATCCCGAGTCCGAGCGGGCGCGGACGCGGCTCGATGCGATCCGCTCAGAGCGCGACGGCTTCAAGCTCGCCGAGGTCGACCTCGCGCTGCGCGGGGAAGGTGAGGTGCTTGGCACGCGGCAGTCGGGCTTGCCCTGCTATCGCGTCGCCGCCCTGCCCGAGGACTCGGCCCTGCTCGCCGATGCCCGCCACGACGTGATCGGCCTGATCCGTGAATACGGCTCGCTCGACGACCCGGCGCTCGGCCCGCTCCTCGACGCCGCCCGCGCGCGCTTCGGCGACGAGCGCTCCGAGCCGATCGCAGCATGAGCGAAGCGAATGCGCCGATTTTGTCGTCGAGCGAAGCGCACGCGCCTGCTTCGTTGCTGAGCCCCGCGAAGCGCGAGCCGCTGATTTGAGAGTCGTCGCCGGCGAATTCGGTGGGCGCCGGCTGGCGACGCCGGCGAAGGGCGCCGACGTGCGCCCGACCGCCGACCGCGTCCGCGAAGCGCTGTTCTCGATTCTCGGCGAGATTACCGGGGCCACGGTTCTCGACCTCTTCGCCGGCACCGGCGCGCTCGCGATCGAGGCGCTCTCCCGCGGCGCTGGTTCGGCGACCCTTGTCGACACCGAAGCTCGGCTCGCCCGTCGCAACGTCGACGACCTCGGCCTCGTCGATCGGGCGACGATCAAGCGCGCCGACGTGCTCTCGTTTCTCCGTCGCGAGCGGGGAACTTTCGACCTCGTCTTCTGCGACCCCCCCTATAGACTCGCCGACCGTCTTGGCCCCGAACTCGGAAAACTGCTCGTCCCGCGGCTCGCGAAGGGTTCGCGCGTGATCACCGAGTCCGCCGTGCGCGAGCCGCTCGAGCTCGGCCTGCCGATCGGCTTCGAGCGGACCTATGGCGACACAGTGCTGCGGATCCACGATGCCTGACGAGCGCCTCGCGATCTGTCCCGGGACCTACGATCCGGTCACCAACGGGCACATCGACATCATCTCGCGTACGGCGAACGTCTTCGACCGCGTCATCGTCGGCGTCGTCGGGCACGCCCCGCGCAAGGCCACCCACCTGTTCACGGCCGAGGAACGGCGCGACCTGATCGCCGACGCCACCGCGCATCTGCCGAACGTGGAGGTCGAGGTGTTCAAGACACTCGTCGTCGAGCTCGCTCGAGAGCGGGGCGCGACAGCGATAGTCAAGGGCCTGCGGGCAATCTCCGACTTCGAGTACGAATTCGAGATGAATCAGCTCAATCGCAAGCTCGCGCCCGAGATCGAGAGCTTCTACGCGATCGCCTCGCCGCACTACAGCTTCCTTTCCTCGACCGGGGTGAAGGAGATGGCGACGTTTGGTGGCGACGTTTCCGACCTCGTGCCTGCCGGCGTCGCCGAGGCGCTCGCAGCCCGGCTCGATGACGACTAACCGGCTCTACGGCACGCATCACGCACGTTTGCAGGCACGTTTGCCCTCGCCCTCAACGGGTGGGCAGGAGCTTGCAGGACAGCGTGGAACCTTCACGGTGCTTACCGAGATTCAGTCCACCCCTTACCCTTACGGACGCTAAATGGACGTACTAGTCCTCATAGACAAGCTCGACGACCTGATCCACAACGCCAGGCCGGTGCCGTTGACCGACCAGGTGCGTGTCGATCGCGAGGAGATCTACGACCTGCTCGATCAGATGCGGGCGACGATCCCCGAAGAGATCAAGCAGGCACGCTGGATCGTCAAGGAGCGGCAGGAGATGCTCGCTGAGGCCAAGCGTGAGGCCGAGCGCATCGTCAAGGAGTCGCGCGAGCAGCAGGCCCGCCTGATCTCCGAGGAGGAGGTCTACAAGCAGGCCGAGCGCGGCGCCGAGGAGATCATCGAGGACGCCCGCAACACCGAGCGCCAGATTCGCCTCGGGGCCGAGGACTACGCCGACGAGATCCTCTCGACGCTCGAGGTCAACCTGCAGAAGTTCCTCGCGGCCGTCCAGCGCGGCCGCGACCGTCTCGCCGGGCGCGACGAAGAGCCCGTCGAAGCCGGCATCGAGTAGCGCCCATTCCCGCCCGTAGCGAACAGGGCACCTACCCCGGCGTTGGCGACGTCGAGATCTTCTGGCAGAACTGGCGCCCAGAGAGCGCCTCGCGCGCGACGGTGGTCCTCGCCCACGGCGCCTCCGAGCATTCGAGTCGCTACGAGCACGTCGGCGAGGCATTCGTTGAGCGTGGCTATTCGCTCTGGGCGCTCGACCACCGCGGCCACGGGCGCTCCGGCGGCGATCGCGTCTACATCGAGGACTTCGATTTCCTGATCGAAGATCTGGGCTCGTTGATGCGCCTCGCCGGCGCCGAACATCCGGATCGCAAGCCCTTTCTCTTCGGCCACAGCATGGGCGGCTGCATCGCGACCGGATATGCGATCCGGCACGACGCCGAACTCGCCGGCCTCGTTCTGTCGAATCCGGTGGCGACGGTGAAGACGGCGCCCGGAGTCGCTGCGATCAGCCGCGCGCTCTCGCGGGTCGCCCCGCGGCTCGGCGTCTATGCCGTCGACGCGGATGGGGTCAGCAACGACCCCGAAGAGGTCCGTAAGTACGTCGAGGACCCGCTCAATTTCCACGGCAAGCTGCCGGTGCGCTCGGTCGCCGAGCTCGGCGCTGAGGTCGACACCTTCCCCGACCGCGCGGCCCGGATCACGGTGCCGACGCTGATTATGTACTCGACGACCGACCCGATCGCCGCCCCAGAGGGCTCGGAGATGCTCGCCGAGCGAGTTGGTTCCGACGACGTCACCTTGCGCAACTGGGAGGGCCTCAAGCACGAGATCCTCAACGAGCCCGAGCGCGATGAGGTGCTCGCCGCAATCCTCGATTGGCTCGACGCGCGGGTCTAGCCGTCTAGTGCGTACCGGGTTGAGTCCATCTGACCGAGCTGAGCGCTCTCTGCCTGAGGCGGGGTCGAATCACCAGCGGTGACCGCCCAGAGGCTCCCGCGGGCGTAGAGGGCGGCGCTCGGGCAAACGCC
>JBPCRS010000184.1:0-17196 GCA_050996575.1 Solirubrobacterales bacterium | reverse complement strand
CCCAGGTAGTGGTGCTACCTGGGTGGAGGGAATCGGCGCCTGGCGAAGGGATGCGGAGCAGAAACGCCGGTCGGATCGGTGGATCCAGGTTAAGCCGCTCGGGCCCGCGGCGATCGCCTCGAGCACACGTCTCATGGTCACGATCAACGTCACGACGACTCTCCCGGCCAAGCCGAGGCAGATCGTTTTCCCCCCGGAGTTCCACGGCTCGGAGGGACAGCGGCGAGCCATGGGCCGATCTCCAGATTCGGAAAGGTCGGGCGATCTCTCGGCGCGTCGCCCGTCGCCAAAGGCACCGGAGGTTCAGCCGGACTCCGACCCCGACCAGCGGTAGCCGCAGTCGGAACTATGTACTTCGCGAACCCATGACCGTGGGAGGCCACTCAAGGCGAGATACTGCGCGGGCGATGTCGGAGGAGAACGTGGAGATGCTCCGCAACAGCTACGCCGCTTTCAATCGTGGCGACTGGGAAGCGGCTCTCGACAATGCCGATCCCAAGATCGAGTGGCGTCTTCATGGCCAGCTCGGGATTGATGCCCCACAGGCCATTCGGGGCCGAGAAACACTCAAGGCGTTCTGGGCCGATTTCTTCGACATCTGGGACGACTACAAGATCGAGCCGCTGGACTTCAATGAAGCGACGGATGGAAGGGTCCTCGCCACGGTCCGGTTCACCGCTCGCGGCCAGGGGAGCAGCATCCCGATCGAGTTGACCTATTTCTGGGTCCATGTCGTCCGCAGCGGAGCGATTGTCTCGGTCGACCTCTACACCGAGAGGGTCGAAGCCCTAGAAGCCGCCGGGCTGTCGGAGCGGGCGATGTCGGAGGAGAACGTGGAGGCGGTTCGCATCGCCTATGACGTGGCATATGTCCAACGGAGCGTTGAGGGCATCCGGGATCGGATTGCGGAGGACTTCATTTGGCACAACAGGCCCGAGTGGCCCGGTCGCCGGACCTACCGCGGCGATGAGATGACTGACCTGTGGGCTGATCTCGATGAGACGTTCTCGGAGTTCGAGCTCGTTCCGGTCGCCTTCGAGGAACTGGGCGACCATGTAGTGGTCGAGGTGAGACAGAGCGCCTGCCTGCACGGAAGCGACTCGCAGATCGACGTCACGACCTGGCATCTGTGGCGCGTCGAGGACGGCAAGCCGCGTGAAGCTTGGGCCTTCGGCACACGAACCGAAGCCCTCGAAGCCGCCGAGCTGTCGGAGTAGGCGAAGTCGGAGGAGAACGTGGAGGTCGTCGAGCGAGTGAGGAGGCTCTTTGTCGCGTTCAACGAACGCGACTGGGACGCGCTCTCCGCTGAGCTTGACCCTGAGGTGGAGTACACGCCCGTCGAGGAACACGCGACCTTTCACGGCCATGAGGCGTTCACCGATTACTTGGAGCGGTGGCTTGAGGCCTGGGAAACGTTCTCGGCGGAGGCGGAGGAGATCGAGATCACGCCGGCAGAGGACCATGTATTTATCGCCATACGCTGCCGAGGCAGCGGCAAGGGGAGCGGAGTCGAGATCAACGACTTCTTGTTCTGGGTTAGCGAGCTGCGCGGCGGCAGGCTCTATCGCATCAGCGAGTACACCGCCCGCGGGGATGCCCTCGAAGCTGCCGGGCTCTCGGAGTAGGCGATGTCGCAGGAGAACGTGGAGATCGCCCACCGACTCCTCGCAGAGGCGGGTAAGCGCTCCAGACGTCAAGGCCTGGTCGTAGACGCCTTGGATGAGAGGTCTCTGTCCGTCATCTATGCATCGCTGGACCCTGCGATCGAATTTCACGAAGACCCCCGCTTCCCGGAAGCCGGCATCTACCGCGGGGTGGAGGCGTGTCGCCAGTACCTGGAGCAATTCGTCCAGAGCTTCGATGAGTTCGTTTTCGAAGCCGAGGACATGATCGGTCTCGACGATGGCCGGGTGCTTAGCTTGCTTCGTATCAAGTCCCGTGGCAAAGGCAGCGGGGCCAGTGTCGAGCTGCATGCTGGGTGGCTGTTCACGTTTCGAGTCGGGCACGTGGTCAAGATCGAGGCCTTTCTCGACCGCGAAGAAGCCCTCGAAGCCGCCGGGCTCTCGGAGTAGGCGATGTCGCAGGAGAACGTGGAGATCGTGCGGCGCGTTTTTGACGCCGAGGTGCGGGGCGATACCGAGACGGCGCTGGCTCTCTACGACCCCGAGATCGAGTTCGACAACTCGCGCAGTCCGGTAGCGGACTTCGCCGGGACGGTCGGGCGCGTATTCCGCGGTCGAGACGGCGTCCAGGCGGCATTTCGCGACTGGTACGAGGCGTGGAAAAACGTCGAGTCCGAGCTTGAGGAAATGATCGACGCGGGCGGCGAACACGTCGTCTCGGTGATCACGTACAGGGCGCGGGGACGAACGAGCGGAGTCGAAGTCGAGTTTCCCCACATGGCAGGGATCTGGACAATCCGCAACGGGATGGTCGCTCGTGTCGCTTGGCTGCCAAGCCGCGAGGACGCCCTCGAAGCCGCCGGGCTGTCGGAGTAGGCGGCTGCTGGGGGCCTACGAGTCCAGCCAGCGGCCCAGCTCAAGGGGATCAGGTAGCTGCTGGTATCGGCGGCGTTGCCTTCTTCTTCCTCTCGGCCATCACGACATTGTTGCCTGGCGGCGACTACGAGAGCGCCCGCAACCGCGATCCGATCTCACCGAGACGGCGCATCGCGTCCGCCTCACGCTTACGTTCCTCGATGGCCGCCGACTCGGCGCTCGTCAACTGGACCGGGGAGGCAGACCCCCGCAGATCGGCAGTTCCAGCGCCCCTTTGTTGCCCAATCCGTTGCCCATCGAGATCAATCGCTGCTCTCAGCGCGGCTGGGATCCGCATGGCTACGCGATGGCGAGGGGCGGAATCGAACCGCCGACACCACGATTTTCAGTCGTGACCCTAACTTGCGGCTGCTTGTGGAGGGTGGCGAGAATCGGGCTGTCAGGACGCTTTTTCTGTTGATCGTGCGTCGGCAGGTTGCGGGTGCTCTGTTGCCCAGGCATTGCCCACCCGGACCGCGTCGTCCAGAAACTCAGCGTCACCTACACCGTCATCGATCAAGGAGATGTAGGTCTTCAACGTGAAGCTCGCATCAGCGTGACCAAGCCAGGCGGCTACCTGCTTGACGTCTCGGCCAGCCTCGAACAGGAGGGAGGCGCATGTGTGACGAAAGGTGTGGAACGTCACCCACGAAACGCCGACGGGGTCTGCGGCGGGAGCCAGGACTCGCCGTCTCAAGTTCCCGTCTGAGATCGCATTGCCCCTCGGTGTCGTGAACACCCTTTCGCCCAGGCCGCTTGCACCTCGAGCGCCGCGTCGAGCCGCGGCGTGCTGACGATCTCATGAGCCATCGTCGATCCGAGCCAACAGGCCGCGGGCGCAATCTTCGATCGAGTCCTCGATCGGCCGCGGGTTCCAGCCGAGGGTTGTCCTCGCCTTCTCGCTGGAGTACTCGGTCGACTTTCCTAGGTCTCCGGTGATCGAGCGGATGCTCGGGTCGAAGAGGCCCATCGCCTTGATCGCGAAGTCGGGCGCGACGCGGGTCGGCACCTTGCTCCCCTGAGCCCCCAGCCGGTCCCGAAGGACCGTCGCGACATCCTTCATCCACAGAAACCGATCCGCGGCGATGAAGCGCTCACCCCCGCCCGCCGGGTCGGTCATCGCCCGGAGGTGTAGGTCGGCCACGTCGCGGACGTCGACGAAGGTGAACCCGAGGCGCGGCATGGCGGGAAGCCCGCCGAGCAGGCGCTCGATCGCCTGGAGGGAGAACGAGTCGCTCTCGCCGAGCGGCGGCCCGATGATCGCCCCGGGGTTGACCGTCGCGAGGCGATTCTCGGCGCCGGCGTCCCGCACGTGGTCCCAGGCGGCGCGCTCGGCGATCGCCTTCGAGCGGGTGTAAGGCGTCCGTTCCGGGTCGTTGCCGTCGGTCCAGTCAGCCTCGGTCAGCGGGCCGTCCTTAGGAGAGCCCCCGAAGCGCACCGCGGCGACCGACGAGGTGAGGACCACGCGCCGCACGCCCTCGTCGAGTGCGGCCCGGAGGACCCGCAGGGATCCCTCGCGCGCCGGGACGATCAACTCATCCGGATCCGTCGGCTGTTTCGGCGGGAAGGGCGAGGCGACGTGCAGGACGTAATCGCAGCCGGAAACCGCCTCCTCCCAGCCCTCGTCCGAGGAGAGGTTCGCGGCGAGAACCGTCAGGCGGCCGTCCGCGTCGACGCCCGCCTCCTCGACCGCCGCACGCACCACGTCCTCACGGGCGAGGTCACGGACGGTGGTTCGCACGGAATGCCCGCGGCGAAGCGCCTCGGCCACGCACCAGCCGCCGAGGAAACCCGTCCCGCCCGTCACGAGAACGGTGGAATCGGTATCAGGCACGGCCGCGATCGTTCCTGTGCGTGACGCCGCTGATCGACGGATCCTACGCCGCCCCGGTGCGGTTTGGCGCTAGCGTCGGCCGGGTGAGCCCGGGCGTCGACTACGAGGAGCGAGGGCGCGGCTATGGCATCCACCGCCGTGGCGACCCCCGCATCGCCGCCAGGATCCACGCCGCCCTCGGCGATGCCCGCACCGTCGTCAACGTCGGGGCAGGCACCGGGTCCTACGAGCCGGCGGATCGGTGGCTCCTCGCTGTCGAGCCGAGCGCGACGATGCGCGCCCAGCGGCCGGCTGAGGCGGCGCCGGTGATCGATGCCCGCGCCGAGCACCTTCCGCTCGACGACGACTCGGTGGACGCCGCGATGGCGTGCGTGACGATCCATCACTGGGAGCCCATGGCCGCCGGACTCGCCGAGATGCGCCGGGTGGCCCGTGGTCCCGTCGTCGTATTCACCTTCGACCTCGACGCCCTGCCCGAGTGGCAGCACGACCACCTCGCCCCCGGGCTGGAGATGGAACGGCCGCGGTTCGGTCCAATCGAAGAGGTTGCCGCCGCCCTCGGCGATGCGCGAGTGGAGCGGGTCCCGACGCCCGCCGACTGCTCCGACGGCTTCTTCGAGGCCTTCTGGAGCCGGCCGGAGGCGATGCTCGCCCCCGGAGTTCGCGCGTCGCAGTCGATGTGGGCGCTGCTCCCCCCGGGGGTCGAGGACGCGATCATCGAGCGGCTCGCGCGCGAGCTCGGCGACGGCACCTGGGACGCGGCGCACGGGCACCTGCGCGAGATGGACGCCTTCGACGGCGCTCTGCGCCTGGTCATCTCCCGCGGTTAGGGCGAGCTCCTGCGGGTCATCGGCGCGACGGGGATGGCGAGGGGCGGAATCGAACCGCCGACACCACGATTTTCAGTCGTGTGCTCTACCAACTGAGCTACCTCGCCGGGTGGCGGGGAAGGCCAGCGAGGGAGCGCCGCTCCCCCTGCAACATGCGGGCTCGCGATCGAGGTCCCGGAAAGAGTTGCGTAGCCCGAGCTCATCGAGGTCGAGTAGATGCAGAGACCGACGGCGCGGGCGAGATGTTCGCCGCGTCCTGAGTGTCGTCGCCGGCGGGCTGCGGCTCCCCGGCCACACGGATCCCATGCCCTGCCTACCAGGGATAGGGCGTGTTTAAACGTGAGAGCGGAAGCTGACGCCTACGCGGCACGCCGTTTCACCGGGCGGCGCTCGGCGGCGACCCGGTTGATCATCGCCTCGATCAGTCCCAACGCGCCCGACTTGTGCAGCGGCTCGTTCAAGTTGCCGCATTTCGGGCTTTGCACGCACGAAGGACAGCCGGCCCGGCATCGGCACTCGCCGATCAGCCGGGCCGCATCGGCGAGCAGGCGGTCGAAGCGCTCGAAGCCCTGACGCGAGATGCCGACTCCGCCGGGATGGCCGTCGTAGATGAAGATCGTCGGTAACCCGGTCTGGAAATGGATGTTGGTCGAGAGGCCGCCGATGTCCCAGCGATCGCACATCGCGAGCAGCGGCAGGACCGCGATCTGCGAATGCTCGGTCGCGTGCAAAGCGCCGAGCTGGATCTCCGGCGGTAGCGCTCCGGGGCCGGCGAGATCGTCCGGAAGCTCGTACCAGAGCGCCTGGGTCGGGAAGTTCTGCTCTGGGAGGTCGAGGATCACGATCTCGACGACCTCGTGGTCGGCGAGCCGCTTGCGCTGGAAGGCGATCACCTGCTCGGTCACCGAGACCTCGCCGAAGCAGAGCTCGAAGCCGCCGACGTCGCGGCGCTCGACGACCTCCTCGATGAAGATCTCGGTCTCCTTCTTCGGCTGCGTGTACCAATCGCCGTCGAAGGGCTCGACGATCGCCCGGCGAGCGTCGAGGTCGAGCTCGCGGACCTCATAGGAGCGGCCGAAGTGGAGGTAGACGGCGCCCGGGTGGACGGTCGAGAAGGCGCGCTCGGCCTCGACCGAGCCGAGCATCTCGCCAGACGCCGCCTCGAACACGGAGATCGAGTCCGCCGACGCCGAACGCAGTGAGATCTCGCCGGCCGGAAAGCCCTCGCCGCGCGGGTAGTAGCGCCCGCCCTTGCCCTGGCGGAGCTCGCCGACGCGGACCAGCTCCCTCGCGCCGTGCTCCCAGTCGGGATCGAGAATCGCCGCGTCCTCGGGTCCGAGCGGTGCCTCGAAGGCCGCCGCGTGCAGGTGGGCGAGTCGGATGCGCTCGTTTCGGTGGTCGAGGATCGCCGCCTCGACCGGGCGCTCGAGGAACTCATCGGGGTGACGGCAGAAGAACTGGTCGAGCGCGTCCTGGCCGGCGACGTAGAGCGCGATCCCTTCACGCCTTCGCCCGGCGCGACCCCACATCTGCCGCAGGCTGGCGACCGTCCCCGGGAAGGTGACGCAGATCGCCGCGTCGAGCTCGCCGATGTCGATGCCGAGCTCGAGCGCGTTCGTGGCGACGACGGCGGCGAGCTCACCGGAGGAGAGGCGGGCCTCGATCTCGCGGCGCTGCTGCGGCGTGTAGCCGGCGCGGTAGGGCGCGATCCGGTCGGCGAGGTCGCCGTGTCCCTGATCCTCGAGGCGCTGCTTGGCGAAGCGCTGGATCAGCTCGATGCCGCGCCGGCTTTGCAGGAAGCAGATCGTCCGCACTCCGGCGGCGACGAGGTCGGCGAGCAGCTCGGCGGCCTCGGAGAGCGGCGAGCGCCGCGTTCCGGTTGCCTCGTCGATCAGCGGCGGGTTCCAGATACCAATCCGCCGGCCGGCTCGCGGCGCGCCGTCAGAATCGATCAGCGTGAACGACTCGCCGACCAGCCGTTCGGCGAGCTCGAGCGGGTTTGCGATCGTCGCCGAGGCGAGGATGAAGCGCGGCTTCGCCCCGTAGATCGCCGCGACGCGTCGCAGCCGGCGAAGTACGTTGGCTACGTGCGAGCCGAAGACGCCGCGGTAGGTGTGCGCCTCGTCGACGACGACCCACTCGAGGTTGGCGAGGACGTCGCCCCAGCGCCTGTGGTGCGGAAGTACACCGACGTTGAGCATGTCGGGGTTGGTCAGGACGAGGTTCGAGCGCTTGCGGATCTGCGGCCGGTCGTCGCGGGGGGTGTCGCCGTAGTAGATCGCGTGGCGCAGGCCGCCGAGGTGGAGCTCGGAGAGCTTTCGCGCCTGGTCCTGAGCGAGGGCCTTGGTCGGGTAGAGGTAGAAAGCGCGCCGGACCGGATCGCCGACGAGCGAGTCGAGGACCGGCAAGTTGAACGAAAGCGACTTGCCCGATGCGGTGCCGCTGGTGACGATCAGGTTGCCCTCCCCGGCCGCGGCCAGCGCCTCGGCTTGGTGGGAGTAGAGAGCGGCGACCCCCGCTCCGCGAAGCGCCGCCGAGAGCCCCGGATCTAGGTCATCGGGCAGCTCGGCGGTCCGGGCCGGGCGCGGAGCGTCGACGCTCGTCTCGACCAGGCGCCCGTCGTCGGCGCCGGCACCGACGACCCACTCCCACCCGGTCGAGATCGGCGAGCCGAAGGGATCGCCCGCGGGCGGCTCAGCCATGCACGATCCGGGCGGCGACGCGCACCGCATCGAGTGCGCTCGCATCATGCAGGCGGAGGACCTGGGCTCCGGCCGCCGTGGCGATCGCCGCCGCCGCGCAGGTGGCCCATTCGCGCTCCTCCGCGGGCAGGCGCTTCTCCCACGAGCCGGCGAGCACCGCGCCGAGGAAGTCCTTTCGCGAAAGCGAGAGGAACAGCGGCCGCCCGAGCGAGTGCAACTCGCCGAGGCGCCGCATGATCTCGAGGCCGTCGGCGAGCGAGAGGTCGAAGTCGAAGCCGGGGTCGATCGCGATCCGCCGCTCGTCGATGCCGGCCGCCAGCGCGGCTTCGATCCGCTCGGCAAACCATGCCTTCAGGTGGTCGACGGGGTCGTCGTAGCCGGGCGGCTCACGGTCGACGCGCGGCGGTCCCTCGATGTGCATGAGGACGTAGCCGCAACCGGTTTCGGCGACCGCCTCGAGCATCTCGGGGTGGCCGCCGCCGATGTCGTTGATTACCTCGGCACCCGCTGCGTCAGCGCGGATCGCGACCAGCGGCGAGAACGTGTCGGCGCTGACCGGGACGCCGGAGCGCTCGGCGAGCGCGGCGAGCGCCGGAATCAGCTTCGCCGCTTCCTCCTCGGGGCTGACCGGCGGACCGCTGCGTGCCGCGACCGCGCCGACGTCGAGCATCTCGAAGCCGGCCTCGACGAGCGCGAGGCCGTCCTCGACCGCGCGCTCGGGGGTGCCGCTGCGGGCGCCGGAGAAGAACGAGTCCTCGGTGACGTTGACGATGCCGGCACCGATCGGGGCGGAGAGATCGAGTACGCGCCCGGCGAGCGACCAGCTCGTCGATCGAGCGCTCACCGGGGCGTCAATTGGCATCGCGGCTACGGTACCCCGCCGTGGCCCTGCGCTGTGTCTACACCGACCTTGACGGAACCCTGCTCGGCTTCGGCGGCTCGCTCTTCCGCGACGCCGAGGGCGGCTTCTCGCGGGCCCAGTCGATGGCGCTCGAGGCGCTCCATCGCGCCGAGGTCGAGGTCGTCGTGATGTCGGGCCGGCGCGAGGCACAGGTGCTCGAGGACTCGCGGCTGATGGGCCAGACGTCATACATCTACGAGGCGGGTTGCGCGGTCGTGATCGACCGCGAGCGCACCTATCTGACCGGCGAGATGGTCTCCGACGAGCGGGGCACCGTCTACGAGAAGATCGTCGCCGACGGCATCCCCGAACTGCTCTTCGAGCGCTTCCCGGGAGCGCTCGAGTACCACTCGCCCTGGCATGTCGGGCGCGAGCTCTCGCATCTCTTCCGTGGAAAGGTCGACGTTGTCGAGGCGAACGCGCTCCTCGCCGAGCACGGCCACGAACACCTGCGCTTCCTCGACAACGGCGTGATCGGCCGGCGGATGCCCGGAATCGAGATCACCCACGCCTACCACCTCGTCCCCGGCGCATCCTCGAAGCCCGGCGCCGTCGAGTTCCACATGCGCGCCCGCGGCTACGCGTGCGAGGAGTGCATCGCGATCGGGGACTCGGCCGAGGACCTCTCGGTTGCCGAAGTCGTCGGCCACTTCTTCGTTCCGGCGAACGGCCCGGAGCGCGACCAGGGCGTCCGCGAGGCGATTACCCGGCACGACAACGTCACGGTCACCGAGGGCACGATGGGCGACGGTTTCTACGAGGCCGTTGTCGGGACGCTGGCGACCGAGTGAGCGGACCGAATCGAAGCGCGCCCACCGTGTTTAGATCTGTAGCCTCTTGATGTGCGGGGGCGCGAAAGGACTAATGAGGAGCGAGTGATGAGCGGCTCTGCTGGGAGGTTGTTCGGTTTCCTGCTCGCCTTCGCGGCGAGCATCGCGCTCTTTTCGGCGCAGGCGCTCGCCTCCTTTCCGGGTAGCGATGGCTCGATCGCGTTCAGCGACGGTGTCCCGGGCGGCGGCGAAGCCATCTTCGAGATCGACCCCTCATCGGGCGATCGTCGCCAGCTGACCACCCCCGGCACCGCTCGCGACTACGACCCGGCCTGGTCGGCGGATGGAAGCCTGCTCGCTTTCACGCGGGACACCAGCGCGCCTACGGCCGCTGCGTCCAGGATCATGATCCTCGAACGTGCCAGTGGCATCGTCCGTGAGCTGACCCCGCCGGACGTCGAGATGATCCAGAACGAGCCGACGTTCTCCCCGGACGGGGCGCGGATCGGCTTCGTCGGCAGGCCACCGAGGACGTCCTTCCTCGAAGGAGTCGAGGAGATCTTCACTACGGACCTGGATGGCGGAGGACTCGCTCAGCTGACCGAGTCTCCGGGCGTCCGGGTCGGCGAGCCTTCCTGGTCACCGAGAGGCGGGCAGATCGCCTACTCACTTGCCGCGGTTCACCCGAACGCCGAAAAGAGTTTCTTGCCGAGCGACGTATTCCTGCTCGATCTCGGGCTGGGCACGAGCGAACTCGTCACCCGGCGACGACCCAACGCCGACGACGACGACCCGAGCTGGCGCCCCGACGGGCGGCGCCTGCTTTACGAGCGCGAACGCTCGAAGGGTCCGGACGACATCGCGCTGATCCGCCCGAACGGCAAGGCCAGCCGGCTGCTGATCCGCTCGCCGAGCGGCCGTCCCTATCGCGATCCGTCCTTCTCACCCTCGGCTCGCAAGATCGCCCTCTACGTGATCGACTCGCAGCGGCGCGGCATCGCGATCTACGACCTGGCCAAGCGCCGGCTGCGCTTTCTCACCTCGAGCTCGCGATCCGACAACGACTGGCAGCCGCTTCCGTAATCGCTTTCGTAGACTCGGTGGCGATGGCTCACGATCACGCCACGGTCGCCGAGGAGGAGTACCTGCAGAGCATGTTCTGGCTCGAGGAGGCGGGCTTGCCGATCACCGGCGCGAACATCGCCCGGGCGATGCAGCTCTCGGCGCCGACCGTGCACGAGATGATCGGGCGGCTCGAGAAGGACGGCTACGTCTCCCGCTCCGACGACAAGTCGCTGAGCTTTACCGGCGACGGCCGCGACCACGCGCGGGCGATCGTCCGCCGCCACCGGCTGATCGAGCGCTTCCTGACCGACGTTCTCGGGATCCCCTGGGACGAGGTACACGAGGAGGCCGAGCGGCTCGAGCATGCGATGTCACCGGTGCTCGAGGAGCGGATGCTGGCGGCGATTGGCGACGCGACGACCTGCCCGCACGGGCATCCGATCGTCGAGGGCACGCGCGAGCACGGCGCCCTGCTCGCCGACTGCGAGGACGGCGCAAGCGTCCAGATCCTCCGCTTCGAGAACGAGGCCGAGGAGCTCCTCCACTACCTGAAGCGGGTCGGGCTTCGGCCCGGGCTCGAAGGAACAATCGCCGGCAGCGGTGGCGACGAGGTCGTCGTCAGCTCGGACGGCGGCGAGCACCGCATCGCCCGCGACGTCGCCGAGACGGTCTCGGTCCGCGCCGACCCGGCGCCTCCACCGCGGCCGCCGCTACCCGATCAGCTCGAGCTATCGAGCGACCGCTACGGGCGCTAGCGCTGGCCGCAGATCTGCCGCAGGCGGCGGTAGAGCGCAAGATCCTCCGGCCTCGCCGGAAGCGCGTGGTGGCGGGCGCGACTCTCGTGGTCGCGGATGGCCGCGGCGAGCGCAGAGAGCCGCTGGTCCGTGGATCTCGGAAATCTTGGCTTCTGGGTGTCGCCGCTGCCTTCCTCGGCATCGACTCCGATTCCATCCGCGGGAGCGGCCCCGCCTTCGATCATCCAGACTGGGCTCAAAATCTCTCCTCCACGGCTTGCATTGAGCTCGACCCTAAGCAACGAGGTTGAACCGGGGGTTAACGAGAGGTCAAATCTCAGGCGCGAGTTTGTGACCGAACTGCCTCGAGCGCGCGGGCGATCCGCGAGACGCCCTCGGGCACCTGCTCGGCGGGCACGCTGGCGAACGAGAGCCGCAGGCTCGAGGTCCCGCCCTCGAGCATGAAGTCGGGGCCGGCGATGAAGGCGGCGCCCTCGTCCTTGGCGGCGACGGCGAGCTCGGTCGTGTCGACATCCGACTCGAGGTCGAGCCAGAGGAAGTAGCCGCCCTCGGGGACGACGAACTTCGCTTCCGGAATTTGCTCTCGCAGCGCGTCGACGAGCGCATCGCGACGCTCGCTCAGCGCCTCGCAGACGATCTCGATGTTGCGGTCGAGCCCGCCCGAGCGGCAGAGCTCGAGCACGATCGACTCGGCGAGCATGTTCGGCGAGATGTAGATCTCGTTCGCCCGCTTGGCGAGCTTCTTGATCTGCTCGGGCTCGCCGGCGAGGTAGCCGACGCGGACGCCAGGGCTGACCGTCTTCGAGAACGAGGAGGCGTGGATCAGCTTCGCGGCCGCATCGGTGCCGGCGGCGATCGAGAGCATCGTCGGCGGGCACTTCTCACCGAAGCAGATCTCGCGGTAGGGGTCGTCCTCGAAGAGCCAGAAGCCGTGCTCGGCGCAGAGCTCGACCAGCCGCCGGCGCTTCGCGTCGGAAAGCGTGCAGCCGGCGGGGTTGTGAAAGTTCGGGATCACGTGGACGAACTTGACGGGGGGGCGGGAGGGTCCGTCTGATTTGAGCTCGCGCTCGAGCGCGTCGACGTCGATCCCGTCTTCTTCCAGCGGCACACCGACGACCTCGACCCCGAGCCGGCCGATCAAGAGCAGGGTGCGGTCGTAGGAGGGCTGCTCGACGATCACGCGGTCGCCGGGCTCGAGCGCGTGCTCGAACAGCAGCGCGCCCGCCTCGAGCGAGCCGTTGGTGACCATTACGTGGTCAGCGCTCGGCAGGTCGTGGCGATCTGCGATCCACTCGCAAAGCCCGGGGTGGCCGATGCCGACCCCGTAGGAGAGCGCCTTCTGCCAGTCGTTCTCGAGCGCCGTCGCCGCAGCCTCGCGGACGGCCTCCTTCGGCAGCAGGTCTGCGCTCGGCGCGCCGCGGGCAAAGCTGATCATCTCGGACGGCATCGACGGCGAGTATAGGAATCCGCCCTGAGCCTCAACCTGACTACCCGGGTCTGAACTTGACGGTCTCTCGCCAACCTCCGCGGGTCGTCGGCGTTGTAGGCGTGATGAAGGGAAACCGGACAGCGAGCTACGAACTGCAGAGCACCGTAGTACCGACGCTCGAGGAGGTGATGCGCTGGATCGGATCGCGGGTGAACGACATCTACGGCGCGCCGGTCGGCAGGCTCGAGGATGTTCTTTCCGACCCGGTGACCGAAAAGCCGCGTTGGTTGCTGGTGCGAACCGGAGCCACCGGCGCCCACCGCACTCTGGTCCCGGCCGTCGAGGCTGTAGGCGGCCGGCGCAGGCTTTGTGTCAAGATCGACCGCGAGCTTGTTCGCAGCGCCCCAGCGATACTTCGCGGGACACCGATGAGCGAAGAGCTCGACGCGGAGTTCGCTCGGCTTTATGGCGTTCGCGCTCGTCCACAGGCTCCGAGCCGGCAGCCAAACGCCGCGGCCAAGCCGCCGTCGCGTCCCGGTTTCGTCCCCGCTCGAGCGCGGCAACGACCGCAGGGGCGCATGCAGCGCCGCTTCGCGGCGCGCGCCGCCACACCGTCGCCGGCGCGGCACTCGCGGCCGGCGGCCGTTTCGGCGAAGCTCGCGCTGCTCGCCGGCACCGCTCACTGAGTGGATCGGGCCAAACTTCGGCCGGCTACTTCGCGCTCTTAAGCGCCTCGACCGCCAACTGAGCGGTCTCGGTCGGGCTCCGGCCGACGCGGACTTCCTTGGCCTCCAGCGCCTGCTTCTTCGCCTCGGCGGTGCCGCTCGAACCCGAGATGATCGCGCCGGCGTGGCCCATCTGCTTGCCGGGCGGCGCGGTGAAGCCGGCGATGTAGGCGACGACCGGCTTCGAGACCTGCTCGGCGATGTATTCGGCGGCGCGCTCCTCGGCGTCGCCGCCGATCTCGCCGACCATGACGATCAACTCGGTCTCCTCGTCGGCCTCGTAGAGCTCGAGGATGTCGATAAAGTCGGAACCGACGATCGGGTCGCCGCCGATGCCGACGATCGAGGAGTTGCCGAGCCCGGCCTGGGCGAGCTCGTTGCCGATCTGGTAGGTCAGCGTGCCCGACTTCGAGACTACGCCGATCGGGCCATGCTCAAAGAAGTGGGCGGGGATGATGCCGACGTTCGCCTTGCCGGGCGAGAGCACGCCGGGGCAGTTCGGCCCGATCAGCCTTACCCCGGCCTCCTTCGCCTTCCAGTAGGCCTTGAGCATGTCGTGGACCGGGATCCCCTCGGTGATCGCGATCACCGTCGCGACCCCGGAGTCGATTGCCTCCTCGATCGCGGCTGCGGCAAAGCGGGCCGGGACGAAGATCATCGAGGTGTTCGCGCCACGCTCGTCGACGGCCTCCTTGATCGCGTCGAAGATCGGCACGCCCTCGACCTCCTGACCGCCCTTCTTCGGCGTTACCCCGGCGACGAGGTCGGTGCCGTACTCGCGGTTGCGCATCCCGTGGAAGGTGCCTTCGCGCCCGGTCAGGCCGGAGATCACGAGCTTTGTGTCGCTGTCGATGATGATGCTCATAGAACGCCTTCTTCGCGCTTCGCACTAACCATCGAATAATGCTGCTCCGCGCTCAATTCGCCAGCTCGACGATCTTCTCGGCGGCGTCGAGCATCGTCTGCTGCTCGGTCAGGTTCGGCAGGTTGGCTTCGCGGAGGATCTTCAGCCCCTCCTCTGAATTGGTGCCGTCGAGGCGGACGACGATCGGCATCTCGATGTTGACCTGCTTGGCCGCGGTGACGATGCCGTTGGCAACCTCGTCGCAGCGCGTGATCCCGCCGAAGATGTTGAACAGGATCCCGGTGACGTTGGGATCGGAGGTGATCACCTCGAGCGCGTCGACGATCGCCTCCGCCTTCGAGCCGCCGCCGGCATCGAGGAAGTTGGCCGGCTTGCCGCCCGCCGCGGCGACGACGTCGAGCGTCGACATGCAGAGGCCGGCGCCGTTGCCGAGGATGCCGATGTTGCCGCCAAGCTTGACGTAGGTGAGCCCCCGCTCCTTCGCCATCTTCTCCTGCTCGTCCTCGGCATCGTCGTCGGCGAGGTCGGCAAGCTCGGGATGACGGTAGATCGCGTTGCCGTCGATCGTCACCTTCGCGTCGAGCGCCCAGACCTCGCGGTCGGTGGTGACGATCAGCGGGTTGACCTCGATCAGCGTCGCATCCTCGTCGACCGCGACGTCGACGAGCGTGACCAGCATCTCGGCGACCCCGTCGACGACATCGTCGGCGACGTTTGCGGCGGTTGCGATCTCGCGCGCAAGCTCGGGCGAGAGCGATTCGCCGGGCGGAACGTGGCGGCTGACGAGCGCGTCGGGGTCGGTCTCGGCAACCTCCTCGACGTCCATGCCGCCCTTCGCCGAGGCCATCACCAGAAGCTTCTTCTCGGAGCGGTCGAGGATCACCGAGGCGTAGTACTCGAGGGCGATCTCCGACGCCTGCTCGACCCAGAGGTCGTGGACGGTGAAGCCGCGGATGTCCATTCCGTGGATCGCCTCGGCGTGCTCGACGGCCTCGTCGCGATTGGAGGCGATCTTGATCCCGCCGGCCTTGCCGCGGCCGCCGATCCGTACCTGGGCCTTGATCACCGCCGGGTAGCCGATCTCCTCGGCGGCTTCGACCGCGCTCTCGGCGTCGGGTGCGTGGCGGCCTTCGGGCACCTTGACGCCGTGTTTGGCGAAGAGCTGCTTTCCCTGGTATTCGAGGAGGTCCATGCGGCGGGGGAGCCTATCCGACCGCATATCGAGGCCGATTGCCGATCCCGCTAGGGTGAGCCCGCTTCCATGGCTATCCCCAAGCTCAAAGACATTAAGACGGTCACCACCGACTGCTACGGCACCCTGATCGATTGGGAGAAGGGGATCCTCGACGCATTCAAGAAGGAAGCGGCCCGAGACGGCTTCAGTTTCGACACCGAACCGTTCATGGCCCGCTTCTACGAGGTCCAGCGGGAGGTGATGGCGGGCTCCTACGAGCTCTACGCCGAGGTCCTGCGCCGCGCCGCGGTCAAGGTCGCCGGCGAGGTCGGCTGGGAGCTCGAGCCGTCGAGGGCCCAGTTCCTGCCCGACAGCGTCGCCTACTGGATGCCCTTCCGCGAGTCGAACGCGGCGATGGACCGGATCGCGAAGCGCTACCCGGTCGGGATCGTCGCCAACATCGACGACAAGCTGCTCGGCGTCTCACGACGCCACCTGCGGACCGAGCTCGACCTGGTCGTTACCGCGCAGCAGGTGCGCAGCTATAAGCCCGATCCGGCCCACTTCAAGGAGACCGCACGGCGGATGGGCTCGAAGAAGGGCTGGCTGCACATCGCCAGTGGCTATGAGTCCGACGTCGGGCCGGCGCTGAAGATGAACGTGCCGGTGATCTGGGTCAATCGCCACGGCGAGAAGCTCGAGGGCCGCAAAGCGCCCTCGGCCGAGGTCAAGACGCTGCGCGACGCGGCGAAGAAGCTCGGCGCGGGAAACTAAGAACCGGCGGAATCCCCCGCTTCGCGTCCGGTTCCGCCGGGCCCAGTCGGGACGACGTTGATGAACGGCACCCACGACCAAGCAGACGAAGCCATGGTCGCCCGGGCGCACGAGCGCTTCGCGGCCGAGCGCGCACGGGGGGCGAAAACCCGGCGAAGCGACGCGGCGCTGCCGAACCTGATCGTGATCGGCGGGCTCAAGTGCGGGACGACGAGCCTGCACCACTACCTCGGCCTGCACCCCGAGATCGGCATGTCGCGGCCGAAGGAGCTCAATTTCTTCGTCTCAGAGCTCAACTGGGGTCTCGGCGCCGACTGGTACGCCGGTCACTTCTCTGCGGGCGACCCGGTCCGGGGCGAGACCTCGCCGCACTACACCAACGAGCCCCGGTTCGCCGGCGTCGCCGAGCGGATGCGGGGGATGCTCGGAGCCGACGCGCGGCTGGTCTACATGGTCCGCGATCCGATCGACCGCCTGCTCTCGCACTATCTGCACAACGTCGGCGGCGGCTACGAGGACCGCTCGATGGAGGAGGCGCTCACCCCCGACAGCGCATACGTGCGGCGCTCGCTCTATGTGATGCAGGCCGCGCCCTACCTCGAGCACTTCGACGCCGAGCGAATCGCCTTCGTCACTCGCGAGGAGTTGCGCGACGAGCGCGAGGCGACGATGAAGCGGCTCTTCAGCTTCCTCGGCGTCGACGACGGCTTCAGCTCGCCGCAGTTCGAGCGCGAGTGGGAGACCGGCAGCGCGAAGGGCGGCGGCGGCTTCAAGCTGATGGATCGCGCGGTGCGCCTGCCCGGCCTACGCGCCCTCGACCGCAACTGCGACCGCC
>JBPCRS010000117.1:0-13197 GCA_050996575.1 Solirubrobacterales bacterium | reverse complement strand
CGACGCTGAGGAGGAGGTCTTCCGCGACGAGATCCGCTCGTGGCTCGAGGCGAACCACCCCGGCCCGAGCCCGGGCGGCGGCGAGACGGCCGAGTTTCAGTTTCAGCGCGAGTGGCAGAAGGTGATGCACGCCGGCGGCTGGGCCGGGATCTCGTGGCCAAAGGAGTACGGCGGTCGCGGCGCGACCCTGATCGAGCAGTCGATCGCCTCCGAGGAGATGGCGCGGGCGAAGGTCCCGCGGCCGGCGAACGTGCTCGGCCTGGTGATGGGCGGACCGGTCGTGATCGCGCACGGCGACGAGGACCAGAAGGAGCGCTTCCTCGACCCGATCCTCTCCGGCGAGGAGATCTGGTGCCAGGGCTTCTCCGAGCCCGAGTCGGGCTCCGACCTCGCCTCGCTGAAGACGCGCGCGGTCAAGTCGAATGGCGAGTGGGTCGTCACCGGGCAGAAGGTCTGGACGACGTTCGCCCACGAGGCGAAGTGGTGCATGCTTGTCGCCCGCACCGATCCCGATGCCCCCAAGCACAAGGGGCTGACCTATCTCATCTGCGACATGGAGCAGGACGAGGTCGAGGTCCGGCCACTGCGCCAGATCACCGGCGAGTCCGAGTTCAACGAGCTCTTCATCGAGGAGGCGCGGATCCCCGACGAGAACGTCATCGGCGGCGCCGGCAATGGCTGGAACGTCGCGATCACGACGCTGATGCACGAGCGTGCCGGCCTCGGCGGCTCGGCGGCGATGGCGATGTCCGCCATGCTCGACGAGCTCGTCGAGCTCGCCAATCAGCGCGGCCTCGGCGAGGACCCGCTGATCCGCGACAAGATCGCCCGGCTCAAGATCGGGATCGAGGGCCTGCGGCTCGGCGCGATGCGGGCGCTGACGCAGACGATGAAGGTCGGCATCCCCGGTCCCGAGGGCTCGGTGGCGAAGCTTCAGTGGTCCTCGACCAACCAGGCGATGACCGAGCTCGCGGTCGACATCGGCGGTGTCGAGATGCTCGAGCGTGACTCGACCTGGGCCTACCGCTTCCTCCGCGCCCGCGCTAATTCGATCGAGGGCGGAACGACCGAGATCCTCAAGAACATCGTCGCCGAGCGCGTCCTCGGCCTGCCCAAACTTCGTTGAGGAGGTAGGGAGAGCGAATGGACTTCGGCTTCAACGACGAGCAGCAGGCGATTCGCGACACCGCACGCGAGATGCTGAGCAAGCGCTCGCCACTCTCGCGGGTTCGCGAGCACGCGGAGGCCGGAACCCGCGACGAAGAGCTCTGGGGCGAGATCTGCGGGCTCGGCTGGCCAGGGATCTCGATCGCCGAAGAGCACGGCGGCCAGGGGCTCGGCACGATCGAGCTGGCGATCCTCTGCGAGGAGCTCGGTTACTCGTGCGCGGCGGTGCCGTTTCTCTCGAACGCGTTCGCCGGGATCCTGATCGAGGGCAACGGCACCGACGAGCAAAAGTCGAAATGGCTGCCGGGGATCGCCTCCGGCGAGGGCCGCGGCGCGGCCGCCTTTGAGCCGAGCGAATCGGCGACTGTGATCGACGGTGACGGCGCCTCGGTCCTCGTCCTCGCCCCATGCGATCACGGCGAGCAGGGCGTGATCTCCGAGCCCTCACAGACGGAGCTGACCCCGATCGACCTGATCGACACGACGCGCTCGTACGCGCGCTCGAAGGCGACCGGAGGCGACCCTTTGCCGAGCGACGCGCTCGAACACCTCGCCAGGGGTGGGGTGGCGATCGCCGCCGAGATGGTCGGGATCGCCCAGCGGGCGATGGAGATGGCGGTCTCCTACGCGAAAGAGCGTGAGCAGTTCGGCCGCCCGATCGGCGCCTATCAGGCGGTCTCCCACCGCTGCGCGGAGATGCTCTGGGACGTCGAGGAGGCTCGGTCACTGACCCTTTACGCGGCTTGGTGCGCCGACGCCCAGCCCGAGTCGCTGCCGCAAGCCGCCCACATGGCGAAGGCGCGCGCTTCCGACAGTGCCTGGGCCGTGACCGCATCGGCGCTGCAGGTGCTCGGCGGGATCGGCTTCACCTGGGAGCACGATCTCCAGTTCCTGCTCAAGCGGGCAAAGACCGACGCCGCCCTGCTCGGCCCCGCGGGTGCGCATCGCGACCGCGTCGCCGGCTTCGCCGGTCTCGGCGCTGCCTGAGCGCCGATCCGTAGTAAGCCCGCATAGCGGTCTGCGGCTTTCCCCCGTTGCGCCGGCGCCCTCGCTCGGTCACCATTCAGGTATGGCTACTAGAGAAGCGGGCCCCGCGGCGGTTTCCGCGCTGGAGATGTCGCGCTCGGTCGCCCGAAAGCACGCGCCGGGCGCCTACCTCGGCGCCGCCGACGGCAACGCCCGCCACAGGATCTCGTTCACGCTCGATGGCGATCGCGTCCGCAACGTCCGGATCGACGGCCACCTCGTCGCCCCCGAGGCGCCACTCGGCGACGGCCGGCTCCAGATCCGTCACCTCGGATTCGAGCTGATCGCGACCTGGCTCGACGCCGACAACGTCGAGGGCCGCGTGCGCATGCGCGGCAAGTGGAACCGCCCTGAGGCATTTCGCTTCAGCGCGCACCACCGCATCGGCAACGTGCTCAGCGGTCGCTAGCGGAAGGCCCACTAGTGGGGCGCGATCAGTCCGGCAGGACCTCGAGGTCGGAGCCGAGCTCGGTCTTGCCCTCGAGCCGGTACTCGACGTCGACTACCTCGTGCTTGCGATAGGTGCCGACGAGGCCAACGAACAGCGAGAGCTTGCGCGCCCCGCTCAGCTTGCCCTCCTTCATGATCGGCTCGGCGAAGACGATCGTGCCGTCGGCGATCTTGTAGTCGGTCCCCTTGGTCTGGGCGACGCCGTTGATGTAGACGACGATCGGCGGCGCGGCGCCGCGCGGCAGCTTCACCCGCCGACCGACCGCCTCGCCGCCCTTCTCGGTCTTAGTGTGGCCGCGCTTGCCGGAGGCGCCTCCCGCGGTCATCGAAACGCCTTCGTGACCGCGTCGTAGGGCGTCTGGTTTCCCTTCGGCTCGAGCTGCTTGCGGACGATGCCGCCCTTAAACGCGACCAGCCGGCCGTCGCCCATCACGTCGAGGCCGGCCGTGTCGCCACCGAACATCCCGCCGCTCGAGATCTCGAATCGTGCCGCGACCTGCGTCGCGGGCTCGTAGTTGCGGATCACCTTGCGCTCCGGCAGCGGGCCCTCGGCGAGGACCGACTCGGCCTCGACGCGCATCGCCTCGACGGCGTCGCCGAGCCGCGCGTAGGTGTCGCGTGAAACGTCGGACCCGCGCCTGATAGTGAGCCTGTAGGAGGCCAGGGGTCCGAGCGCTCAGGCGCCACGGCGCGGCAGCTTCGGGCGCCGCGCCGGCGGACCGGTGATCTTCTCCTCGCCCGAGCGCTCGCCGATCGGCACGTAGTCGACGTCGCGCTCGCCGGTGTATATCTGCCGCGGCCGGGCGATTTTCAGCTCGGGGTCGTCGATCATCTCCATCCATTGCGCGACCCAGCCCGCCGTCCGCGGGATCGCGAAGATCACTGTGAACATGTCGGCGGGAATACCGAGCGCCTCGTAGATCAGGCCCGAGTAGAAGTCGACGTTCGGGTAGAGCTTGCGATCGGTGAAGAACTCGTCGTCGAGGGCGCGCTTCTCGAGCTCGGTCGCAATGTCGAGCAGCGGGTTCGCGCCGGTCGCCTCGAGCACCTCGTCGACGTGCTTCTTGATGATCCGCGCCCGCGGGTCGTAGTTCTTGTAGACGCGGTGGCCGAAGCCCATCAGCTTCTCCTCGCGGTTCTTCACGCCCTCGAGGAAGTCGGGGATGTTCTCGGTCGTCTCGATCCGCCGCAGCATCTTCAACACCGCCTCGTTGGCGCCACCGTGAAGCGGGCCGTAGAGCGCGGCGACGCCGGCGGCGATCGCCGAGTAGGGGTCGACCTGGGAAGAGCCGACCGCGCGCACGGCCGCGGTCGAGCAGTTCTGCTCGTGGTCGGCGTGGAGGATGAAGAGGACGTCGAGTGCCTTCGCGAGCCGCTCGTCGGGCTCGTACTTGACCTCGGTCATCTTCTTCAGCATCCCGAGGAAGTTCTCGGGGAAGCTCAGGTCGTTGTCCGGGTAGACGTAGGGCAGGCCGAGGTTGTGGCGGTAGGCGAAGGCGGCGAGCGTCGGCATCTTCGCGATCAGCCGGATCGCCGCCATGTAGTGCTGCTCGTGGTCCTCGATGTCCTTGGCGTGTGGATAGAAGGTCGAGAGCGCTCCGACGCCGGCGAGCAGCATGCCCATCGGGTGAGCGTCGTAGCGAAAGGTCTCGAACAGGTTCTTGATGTCCTCGTGGACGAAGGTGTGGTGGGTGATGTCATAGGTCCAGCGCTCGAGCTGCGGCTCGGTCGGCAGCTCGCCGAAGATCAGCAGGTAGGCGACCTCGACGAAGCTCGACTTCTCGCAGAGCTGCTCAATCGGGATGCCGCGGTGCTGGAGGATCCCCGCATCGCCGTCGATGTAGGTGATCGCCGAGCGGCAGGAGGAGGTGTTGGTGAAGGCGGGGTCGTGGCCCATCAGGCCGAAGTCGTCCTCGGACACCTTGATCTGGCGCAGGTCCATCGTCTTGATCGTGCCCTCGGTGATCTCGACGTCGTAGCTCTCACCGTTGCGGTTGTCGGTGATCGTCAGCGAGTCCTGGGCGGTCGCGACTGCGGCCGCGCCGTCTGAATCCTGCGTCTCGTTCTCGGCCAAGCTGACCCTCCTCAGGGTGCGTATTGCGGTCGCCGGAAGTATCGCAGCACCCGGCTTCGCGCCGAGGCTTGCGAGTTGGTCAGTCGTTCTCGTCGAAGTGGGTCAGGCGCTTGAACTCGAGCAACCGTTCGGCGATCTCGGCCTCGGTCAGCCGGGCGACGCGTTCGGTGCCGAAGTCCTCGACGTTGAACGAGGCCATCACCGAGCCGTAGGCCATCGCCCGGCGCAGGGCGCGGTCGTCGTAGCTGCCGCCGATCCTGACCGCGTCGAGGTAGCCAAGGAAGCCGCCGGCGAAGCTGTCGCCGGCGCCGGTCGGGTCGCGGACGTCCTCGAGCGGAAGGCCGGGAATCGCGAAGAAGCCGTTCTCGGTGAACAACGCCGCGCCGTACTCGCCGCGCTTGGCGACGATCACCGAAGGCCCGAGGTCCATCGCCGCGCGCGCCGCGCGGGCAAGGTTCGGCTCCCCGGTCAGCATCCGCAGCTCGGCGCCGTTGAGCAGCAGGCAATCGACCCCGCCGATCGCTGCGAGCAGCGAGTCCTTGGCCGTGTCGATCCAGAGGTTCATCGAGTCGAGCGCGGCGTAGCCAGCGCTCGACTGGCCCCGCACGTCGCGCTGCAGGTCGGGTTGGATGTTGCCGAGGAAGAGCAACTCCGACTCGCACGAAGCGGGCGAGAGCTTCGGCTGGAACTCGGCGAAGACGTTGAGCTGGGTGTCGTCGGTGTGGGCGACGTTCATGTCGTGGTCGTAATGGCCTTGCCAGAAAAAGGTCTGACCGCCGGCGACGTGATCGATGTCGTCGGTGTTGATCTGTCGTGCCGCGAGCACGCCGACGTGCTCCTCGCCGAAGTCGTCGCCGACCGGGCCGACGACGCGGACCTCGGTGAAGAAGCTTGCCGCGAGCGCGAAGTGAACAGCGGAGCCGCCGAGCATCCGCTCGCGCTCGCCGAAGGGCGTGCGGACGGAGTCGAATGCGATCGAGCCGACGACTGTGAGCGACATGCGCGGCGCAGACTAAGGGACGCGGGGAGCGGGGACAGGCTCAAACGTGCCCCCGTTCTATGGTTGCGCGAATGGGCGCCGCGGCTCCGACCTTCCATCCGATCGCCGGCTACGGGTTTCTCTCCGACGGGCGCACGGGGGCCCTGGTCGCTCCCGACGGCGCGGTCGAGTGGCTCTGCCTGCCCCGCTTCGACGCGCCGAGCGTGTTCGGCGCGATCCTCGACCGCGAGGCCGGCGCCTTCCGCTTCGCGCCGAAGCGGATGCGGGTGCCTCTCGCGACCCGCTACATCCCCGGCACGATCGTCCTCGAGACGACCTGGATGACTGAGTCAGGGGACTGGGTCGTCGTCCACGAGGCGCTCGCGATCGCGGTCGAAGGCGAGCCCGAGGGAATGCTGATCCGCTGCGCGACCTGTACCTGGGGCGAGGTCGAGATGGAGATGATCTGCGACCCGATGCTCGAGTACGGCGCGAAGCCGGCGCGCTGGACCCAGGACCGCGAAGGGGCGATGACCTGCGACGTCCCTGACGTCGAGTGGCCGATGCGCCTTGCCGGGATCGAGGTCGACGGAATCGACGACGGGGCGGTCAAGGGGTCGCATCGGATGAAGCGTGGCGAGTCCTGCTTCTGCGCGCTTGCCTGGGACGAGGCGCCGCCGCCGAAGGACACAGACGAGGCCGCGCGGCGGGTCGACGCGACGGTCAACTACTGGCGCCGCTGGCTTGAACGCGGAAGCTTCCCCGATCACCCCTGGCGGATTCACCTGCAGCGATCGGCGCTGACGCTCAAGGGCCTCGTCTACGAGCCGACCGGCGCCCTGATCGCGGCGCTGACGACCTCACTGCCGGAAGCGCCCGGGGGCGAGCGCAATTGGGACTACCGGTTCAGCTGGGTGCGCGACTCGACCTTCGCTCTCTGGGGCCTTCACATCCTCGGCTTCAACCGCGAGGCGTTCGCCTTCATGGGCTTCATCGCAAGCCTCTTTCACGAGCAGGGCCCGGACCCGCAGATCATGTTCGGGATCAACGGCGAGCGCGAGCTGACCGAGCGCACGATTCCGCACCTCGGCGGCTACAAGGGCGCGAAGCCGGTCCGGGTTGGCAACGGCGCCTGGGACCAGCGCCAGAACGACGTCTACGGGATGTTGCTCGACTCGGTCTACATCCACACCCGTGCCCGCCGCGAGCGCCTGCCCGACAACTTCTGGCGGATCGTCTCCGACCAGGTCGACGGCGCCGTCGGCTGCTGGCGCGACCCCGACCGCGGGATCTGGGAGGTGCGCGGCGAGCCGCAGCACTTCGTCTCCTCGAAGCTGATGTGCTGGGTGGCGATGGACCGCGGCGTCCGTCTCGCGAAGGAGCGAGGTGAGAGCGACGAGGTCGAGCGCTGGAGCGCCGAGGCCGACGCCTGCCGAGCCGAGCTGCTCGATCGCGGCGTATCGGAGCGCGGGGTGTTCCGCCAGCACTACGAGACCGGTTCGCTCGACGCCTCGACCTTGTGGATCCCGCGTGCTCGCGTCCTGCCGCCGAACGACGAGCGCGTCCGGGACACGGTGCTCGCGATCAGCGACGAGCTGACCGAGAACGGCTTCGTCCTGCGCTACAAGGTCGACGAGACCGACGACGGCCTCTCCGGCAAGGAGGGGACCTTCACGATCTGCTCGTTCTGGCTCGTCTCGGCGCTCTCGGAGATCGGCGAGCGCAAGCGGGCGAAGGACCTCTGCCAGAGCCTGCTCGCCCACGCCAGCCACCTCAACCTCTTCGCCGAGGAGCTCGAGGCCGACTCGGGCCTGCATCTCGGCAACTTCCCGCAGGCGTTCACGCACCTCTCGCTGATCAACGCGGTCGCCCACGTGATCTCCGACGACGAGCGCGGCGAGCGCCGACGGACCGCGGTTTTCAGCGAACTGCGCAGCGGCGCCGCCGACCCGCTGCCCGACGAGGACGACGACGCGGTCCTCGAGATGCCCGGATAGAGCTTTAAGAGTTCCGGTATGCCGATTGCGGCTGCGTGGGTGGCGACGCACAATTCTCGAACCGTGCACTGCGCGTCGCGCCGCAGCTGTAATCTGTAGTAACATGTAGCCACAATGCCAAAGCAGATGGGCATACGTGAGCTGCGGAACGGCCTCACCTCTGCGGTGCGGCGAGTTCGAGCCGGAGAGACGATCGAGGTCACGCATCAGGGCGTCCCGGTCGCGGTCCTGGCGCCGGTTCCGCAGGACCGGCTCGGCCAGCTCATCGCCGCGGGCGAGGCGACACCGGGCCGACCCTTGAGGCGACGGCTAAAGCGGCATCCGCCGACTACAGGGATCACCGCGAGCGAGGCGCTGGAGGCGGACCGCGCTGGAGGCTGAGCGGAGGCTCTTATATCTCGACTCCTCGGCGCTCGTCAAACTCGTCATCGACGAGCCCGAGAGCGAGGCGCTCGATGAGTATCTCGGCCTCGACTCAGGCTTGATCACGAGCAGGCTCGCCGTCGTTGAGGTTCGGCGAACAACGGCGATGGCGGATCCCCGCCCGGAAGTCGTCGCGGTCGCCAATGAGTTGCTCGCCGACTGCATACTTATCGCCGTAAGTGCGAGCCTGCTCGACTCTGCTTCTCAGCTTGCCTCGCATTCCCTGCGCTTGCTCGATGCGATCCACCTTGCGAGCGCAATGATCTCAGGAGCAGACGAGTTGATCGCCTACGACCGGCGGTTGCTCGACGCTGCCCAATCGGGGGGCTTGCGGACGTTCGCACCGGGCGCCCGGATCTGAGCGATACCCATCTGGAACACTCTCCCGATGCGCGCGATCCAGGTTTCCGAGTTCGGTGGCCCCGAGGTGCTCGAGCAGGTCGAGCTCGACGATCCCAAGCCCGGCAAGGGCGAGGTTTTGGTCGAGGTCGCTCGCTCGGGGGTCAACTTCGCCGACACCCACCAGCGGCGCGACGAGTACCTGGCGAAGGCCGAGCTTCCGTTCATCCCCGGCGGTGAGGTCAGCGGCACGACCGCCAACGGCCGCCGCGTCGCCGCGCTGCTCACCGGCGGCGGTTACGCCGAGCGCGTCGTCGTCGGAGAGGCGGCGCTCGTCCCGGTCCCCGACGGCGTCTCCGACGACGCGGCGGCGGCGATCCTGCTGCAGGGGCTGACCGCGCGGACGATGCTGCGCGTCTGCGGCCGGCTCGAGCCCGGCGAGACTGTCGTCGTCGGCGCCGCAGGCGGCGGCACCGGAACCCTCGCCGTCCAGCTAGCGAAGCGTTTCGGGGCGGGGCGCGTGATCGCGCTCGCCTCCTCCGAGGAAAAGCGCGAGCTGGCGCTGCGGCTCGGTGCCGATGCCGCAGTCGACAACCGCTCCGAGTCGCTCAAGGACGAGATCATCGCCGCCAACGACGGCGAGCGGGTCGACGTTGTCCTCGAAAGGGCCGGCGGCGCAATCTTCTACGCCTGCCTCTCGGCGCTGGCGCCATTCGGGCGGCTGGTCAGCTTCGGGATTGCCTCCGGCGACTCGAACACGGTCAACACGCGCAAGCTGATGTCGACCAGCCGCGCTGTCGTCGGCTTCTGGCTGATGCACCTGTTCACGCGGCCGGACGAGCTCCGAGCTGGGATCGAGGATCTGTTCGCGGCGCTGGCGAGCGCTGAGCTCGAAGTCGTGATCGGCGGCGTCTATCCGCTCTCCGAGGTGGCCAAGGCACACGAGGATCTGCAGGGACGAAACACACAGGGCAAGCTTCTGCTCGATCCGTCGGGCTGAGCGGCTCGTTCCTCGCGCCCCCTAACCTGACTGGACCCATGATCCCGTTCAAGGACCTCGGCCTCAAGCAGGAAATACAGACCGCGCTCGATGAGCTCGGCTACGAGGACCCGACCCCGATCCAAGAACAGGGAATCCCCGAGTTGCTCGCCGGCCACGACGTGATCGGCCAGGCGCAGACGGGGACGGGCAAGACCGCCGCCTTCGGGCTGCCGCTGCTTCAGTACGTCGACGGCTCGAGCAAGGAGACGCAGGCGGTCGTGATGACGCCGACCCGCGAGCTTTGCATCCAGGTCACGCAGGCGCTGCGCGCCTATGCGGAGCACCTCGAAGGGGTCGAGATCGTCGCCGTCTTCGGCGGCGCGCCGATCTCCTCGCAGACGTCGCAGCTTCGGGCCGGCGCCCAGGTCGTCGTCGCCACCGTCGGCCGGATGATGGACCTGATGGGACGCGGCGCGATACAGCTGAGCTCGGTCCGCTACATCGTCTTGGACGAAGCCGACGAGATGCTCGACCTCGGCTTCATCGAGGACGTCGAGCGGATCCTCCGCCAGGCCCCCTCGGGTCGCCAGACCGCGCTGTTCTCGGCGACGATTCCGCCGCCGATCGCAAGGCTCGCGGAGAGCTACATGTACGACCCGGTGACGATTCGGATCGAGCCGAAGAAGCTGACCGTCGACGCGATCGCCCAGGCCTTCGTCGAGGTCGACGCGAAGGCCAAGCCGGACCGGTTGGTCGAGGTTTTGAAGGCCGAGGAGCCCGAGCAGGCGATCATCTTCTGCCGGACGAAGATCGGAACCGACCGCCTGGACCGCACCCTGCGCGACCGCGGCCTGCGGGTCAAGGCCCTCCATGGCGACATGTCACAGGGCCAGCGCGACGGCGTCATGCTTGCCTTCAAGGGCCGCCGGCTGCCGCTGCTCGTCGCCACTGATGTCGCCGCGCGCGGGCTCGACATTGAGCATGTCACCCACGTGATCAACTACGACCTCCCCAACAACCCCGAGATCTACGTGCACCGGATCGGGCGCACGGGCAGGGTGGGGAGGACCGGCCGCGCGATCACTTTCGTCACGCCGAAACAGCGCGAGGAGATCGGCGTGATCGAGAACCACGCGAAGAATCGGATCGACGAGTGGGAGCCGCCCGAGGAGCGACTCAAGCACGCTCCCGATCCGAAGCGGCGCGACCACAGCAAGGAGCGGGCCGAGCGCAAGCCCGCCAAGTCCGACCCTCCTGCCGAGGGCGTTTCGGATGGCGACGATGGCGACGCGGGCGAGGCTTCCACCGAATCGAACGGCCTCGCCAAAGTGTTTCTCAATCGTGGCGAGCGCAGCGGGATCTCCGAGGATGACATCCGCTGGGCGCTTACCGAGGGTGCCGTCGTGCCCGAGGAATCGATCGGACCGATCCGCGTGCTCGAGCGCTTCTCCTTCGTCGAGCTCGACGTCGACCAGGCCGACAAGGCGCTCGAGATGCTCGACGGGACGAAGCTCAAGGGCAAGCAGATCCGACTCGAATATGCGCGCGGCTAAGCGCCTCGCCCTCCTTTCCACCCTCGCCGCCCTGATCGCTCCGGGCGCCGCCCACGCAGCGGCCCCGCCCGAGTTCTTCGGCGTCGTCTCCCAGGCCGGGCTCGCCGACGAGGACTTTCCGCGGATGGCAGAGAACGGCGTCGGGATCATGCGCGTCCAGCTTTCCTGGAAGAAGGTGCAGCCGCAGGAGGGTGACTGCGAGGCCGACGACGGCCTGCCGATCGACCCGCCGGTCCCCGTCGTGCCCGCCTGCGATTGGACCTACTACGACCGCATCTTCGGCGGTGCCGCCGCGGCGGGCGTCGAGCTGATGCCGTATTTGCTCAACGTTCCCCAGTGGGTCTCGGAGCAGGAGAACGCTCCGCCGATTCGCGCGCAGGCTGATCGTGACGCATGGACCGCCTGGCTCCAGGCGGCGGTTCGCCGCTACGGCCCGGACGGGAGCTTCTGGACCGAGGAGTACCCAGAGCTCCACCCGGGCGCGGCGCCGCTGCCGATTCGCCGCTGGCAGGTCTGGAACGAGCCCTCCGACGGGACCTTCTGGCACCCGCGGCCCGACGCCGCCGAGTACGGCGATCTGGTCGAGCTGACCTCGACGTCGATCCGCGCGGTCGATCCCTCGGCCGAGATCATCCTCGCCGGCGTATTCGGCACGCCGACCGAGGAGAACGGCGGCATCGACGCCAAGCCCTATCTACGCGCGCTGTTCAAGAGCCAGGACCTCGGCCCCGACTTCACCTCGCTCGGCCTGCACCCCTACGGCCCGACGCTGAAGCGCTCGATGGGCCAGATCAAGACCGCGCGCAAGGTGTTCAAGCGCGCCGGCTTCGCCGACCGCAAGCTCTGGATCACCGAGCTCGGCTGGGCCTCGGGCGGCTCCCATCCGCAGCTCTCGAAGACGCCGGCGAAGCAGGCCAGCCTGCTGACCGCTGCCTACGACAAGCTCGAGCGCAAGCGGGCGAAGTGGGGAATCGCCGGGGTTACCTGGTTCGCCTGGCAGGACACGGCGGAGAAGAACGTCTGCGCGTTTTGTGCCGATGTCGGACTGGTGACGGTGGGGCGGGAGGCGAAGCCGGCGCTGGGGGCTTATCGGGCCGTTGCCTCGACGGATGAGCGTCCTAGCTCCCCGCGGTGAAAGTAGACGTCTACTCGAAGTCGCGAAAGTTAAGCCGGAGACGAATCTTTCCGGTGTTGTTGCACGCGTCGACGGCGCTAACCGTCACCTTGGCTCGTACGCGGCCGCCGTACTTCTTTGACCGCCGTATGGCCTTGCGCAGTTTTTTCGGGACAGATAGGTCAAGCTGCGCTGAGGTGCCGCCAGGGATACCCTTGGCGTCCTCGCCGAGTCGGTAGCGTCGAGTGGTCTTGTTGACCAGGGTTTCCCTCGACCCGGATTTACGGCCTGGGATCTTCGTCGCGCTCAGGCGTCCACGGCCGTGCACAAACGCGTCCTCGTCGGAGTCGACCTCGATTTGGACGAACTTTCCTAGCTTCCGAGCACCTGTGCCCGTTGCTCGGAAGCTCACCGTGTCGTCGCACACGGAAGGGGTGGTCGTGGTCGTGGTCGTGGTCGTGGTCGTCACCGTGGTGGTCGACGGCTGGTAGTTGCCGGCGCCCTGGCCGAAGGCTACGACCGCGGCGAGGGTGCCGCCGGCAAGGGCGCTGACCACGAGCAGCGCAAGAACCTTGAAATTTCTAACTCTCCCGTTCACGGCGAACAATCCTTCCCTTCGACACAGCGACCCTCGCCATCATCAACTCGCGGACGAGGATAACACTCATATTCCCTGCCGTTTCGCGACCAGCGGGACGGTTCTCATCAACAGCTTGATGTCTTCCCACGCGGACCAGTTCTGGACGTATACGTAGTCGAGCTTGACCATCTCGTCGAGCGGCACCCGCGTCGAACCCAGAACCTGCCAGTAGCCGGTCATCCCCGGTGTCAATGCGAGCCGCTGACGGTGCCAGCCGCGAACCAGTCGGTCCTCCTCGACGACAAGAGGCCGGGGGCCAACCAGACTCATGTCACCCTTGAGCACGTTCCATAGCTGTGGGAGTTCGTCGAAGGAGAGCCTGCGCAGGGGAGCGCCCACCTTCGTGATCCTCGGGTCGTTCTCGATCTTGAAAAGGCCGCCGATCGCCTCGTTGAGATGCGAAAGGCTCTCACGGCGCTCGTGCGCGCGGTCCTCCATCGTGCGGAACTTGAG
>JBPCRS010000112.1:0-4665 GCA_050996575.1 Solirubrobacterales bacterium | reverse complement strand
CAGAACGTCGACCGGCGTCGCGCAATCCGGCGAGTGGTCGGTGTGCCTGTGCCGGTCGACCTCGACCAGCCCGCGCTTCGCGACTTGGCGGCGGACCGCCGGCTTGCCCTCGGGATCGTGGCGGCGGGCGACGACGCGCCGGTAGATCTCATCGGTCTCGTCGGCGACGTCGGCCCAGGTCCGGGCCTCGCGCTCAGCCCTGCGGCTGAGCCGCTGGCGAAGCCGCGGCTCCGAGCTCAGCCGGGCGAGCTGACCGGCGAGGGTGACCGTGTCGCCCGGCGGAAACAACAGGCCGGCGTCGCCGTCGACGAGCAACTCGGTGTAGATCGGAATTCGTGAGGCGACCGTGATCGTCCCGGCGGCGAGTGCCTCGCGAACGAGGCCCGGCGCCGCGTGCGGTCCGCCGGACGCGGCGCAGAGAACGTCGGCCGCGACGATCAGCTGCGCGGTCGAGCAATCGCCGGGACCGCAGATCGTGACCCGATCGCGCAGCGCCTTCGGGATCGTTGGCGGGCGCTCCGTCGAGTCGAGCCAAATCGCCGCCTCCCATTCGAGCCCCTCGTCGAGGCGACGAAGTCCGCGCAGGAAGAGTCGCATCGCGCCGCGCTCCTCGCCGAGGCAATAGGCGATCCGCAACGGCCCCTCGGCGCCGGGCCACCACGGCTCGGCCCCGCCGGCGGCCCCCGGCAGAACCAGATCGTAGGTACCGGGGAAGAAGCGCTCGAGCAACTCCGCGGTACCGCGAGTCGAGGCCGTGCGAGCGTCGAGGCGGCCAAAGAAGATCTCGACAAGCGGCCGGGCGACCTGGGTCGAAAGCACGCGCTCGGTCGGCTCGTGGAAGCTGCCGACGTTGAGCGCGCGGGAGAAGCGGAGTGCGGTTGAGGAGGTGCTCGGCGCGTAGGGGTCGTGGACGTGAACGATGTCGAGCGGCGCCGCCTCGAGCAGTCGCTCGAGCGTGCGGCTGACGTCGAGCGGGACCGCGCCGGCGCGGGGCCTGGGCCCGCGCGGCAGGGCGATCCCCTGGCCAACGGCGAGCACGGGAGGACCGCCCTCGCCACCCGCGCGCGGCAGTCCGGGCGCCTCGAACAGGACCTCGGCGTCCTTCTCGGCGGCGCGGATCACGCGACGGGCGGCGCGGACCTCGGTCCGTGATACCGCCGGAGCCGCGACGAACACCCGCTGGCCGGACCGCGCCTGCTCAGCGGCGACCGAGGCAACGAAGTCGTTGACCTCGTGCGGCGTCCCCCACGTATGCGGGGTGACGTGGGCGATCGCCAGCGGCTGAGCCACGGCGGGAGGATATTGCGAGCGGGCGCCCTGTGACTTACCCGAGAAGCTCGCTCAGCGGCCGCGGGCGGCCGACGTGATAGCCCTGGATGAAGTCGTTCCCGTACTCCTGCAGCAGGGAGAGCGTGCGCTCGTTCTCGACGAACTCGGCGATCGTCCGCAGGCCGAGCCCGTGGGCGATGTCGATCATCGCTCGCACCATTCGCTGGTCGACCGGGCTGCGCGGCAGGTTCTGGATGAACTCGCCGTCGATCTTCAAATAGTCGAGCGGCAAGTACTTGAGGTAGAAGAACGATCCGAAACCGGCGCCGAAGTCGTCGAGCGCAAAACGGCAGCCGAGCCTGGTAAGCGATTCGGCGAACGAGCGCGCCGCATCCATGCTCGAGCTCGCCGCCGTCTCGGTGATCTCGAAGACGAGGCTCGACGGATCGACGCCGGTGCGCTCGAGCTCGGACTCGATCAGCTTCGGTAGCTCGGGGTCGCCCATCGTGATCCCGGAGAGGTTGACCTCGAAAGGGATCTGCCGGGCGCCGCGCTCCTGGCGCAGGCGGAGCACGTCGATCGCTTGGCGAACGACCCAGGAGTCGACCTGGTTGATCAACCCGAAGCGCTCGGCGGTCGGCAGAAACGCGCTTGGCGGAATCCACTCGCCGTCGTCGCCGGGCATCCGCAGCAGGATCTCGAGCTGCGAGACATTTCCCGCTCGCAGGTCGACGATCGGCTGTCCGAAGAGATCGAAGCCGTCCTCCTCGAGCGCGCGCCGAATTCGCTCGACCCAGGTCAGGCCGATCCGCGAGCGGGTCTCGGCGGCAGCCTCGACCGTGTACGCGCTGACCCGATCGCGCCCGTCGTCCTTTGCGCGGTACATCGCCAGGTCGGCGCGAACCATCAGCTCCTCGGTCGTCGTCTCGGCGCCGCCCAGCAGGTTCATCCCGGCGCTCGCCGTGATCCTTGCCTCGCGGCTGTCGAAGCTCCAGCTCTGAGCCCGAACGAGGGCGATCAACTCCTCGGCGACCGCCTTGGCCTCGCCCTCGGAGGCATCGGTGAGCAGGAGCGCGAAAACGTCGCCGCCGAGCCTGGCGAGGACGTCAGCTTCGCGCAAGCGCTCGCGCAGCAGGCCCGCGACCCTGCGGATCACCTCGTCGCCGGCGTGGTGGCCGAAGGTGTCGTTTACGTACTTGAAGTTGTCGAGGCCGAGCTGAACGACGGCGCCCGCGCCGCCTCGACGCACGGCTTGGGCCGCCTGCCGGGTCAGCTCCTCCTCGAAGCGGCGGCGGTTGAACAGGTCGGTAAGCGGGTCGCGATCGGCGAAATGGCGGAGCTGGCGCTCGAAGCGCCGGCGCTCGCTGACGTCGCGGAAGGTGAGTACCGCCCCCCGCTGATCACCGCGATCGTGAATCGGAGTGACCGTGAACGAAACCGGGAAGGAGAGCCCGTCGCTGCGAAAGAAGCTCTCCTCCTCGACGCTGACCGAGATCCCGTCGCGAAGCGCGCTCGTTAGCGGGCAATCCTCGACCGAGTGCCCGTTCGCGGCGGGGCCGGCGTTGTGGAAGAGCTCATGGGCGTGTACACCGATCAGCGCACTGGCGGGTGCGCCGAGCATCTCCGCCGCCGCCGGGTTGACGAACGTCGTCCGGCCCTCCGAGTCGAGGCCGCAGATGCCGTCGCCGGCCGCGGCGAGGAGGAGCTCGTTCTGGCGGCTGACCCGCTCGAGCGAGCGAGCCGCCTCGATCCGCTCGAGCACGAGGCCGACCTGAACACCGACCTGCGCCATCAGGTCGAGCATGGCCTGATCGGGCTCGAGCTGTTCTGGCGTGAAGAACTCGGCCACCGCCTCGACCTCGCCGCCGACCAGCGCCGGGAAGGCGAAGGCGGCGCGGACACCGATCTCGACCGCGGAATGGGCCCGCGGGAAGTTGGGGTCGGCGGTGACGTCGGCGATCCAGACCGGGGCCTTCGACTGCCCCACCCGTCCCGGCAGGCCGACCCCGGCGGTCATCGGTGTCGCCATCGTTACCTCGACGAAGCTCTCAAAGTCGCCACGAGGCTCATCCAGATGCCAGATGTCAGTCGGTCGAAACGAACCCGGCTCATCAGCCTTTCGCAGATAGACGTGGCCGACCGGCCAGCCGGTGTGCTCGCAGACGCCCGTGATCGCGGCGAGGAGGGCGTCCTCGGGGTCCGTCGCTTTGTTCGCCGCCGTCGCGACCTCGGCGAGCAGCTTCAGCCCGCGTTCGCGCTCGAACGCTTCGCGGATCGCGCGCTCGGAGATCTCCTCGGCTTCCCGGCGAGCTTCGCGCTCGCGCGCCAACCGGCGCTCGAGCATCCGCGTATCGCCCGCTCCCCGACCGCGAACCTCACGGCTCGACTTGCTGGGCTTCTCGGGGGGAATTTGCCTCGACCTCAGTCCGCGGTCAGCCTGATCTTGAACTCACAGTTCGGATCGCCGCGCAGCACGCAGCGGGGCTGGGAAATCTCAGCCCGCTCGCCGTAGTGCCCGGCCGCCCCTTCGATCAAACCCTCGCCGAAGAAGCAGAGCCGGCGGGCGGAGACGTAGCTCATCGTCAGCGAGCCGTTCGATTCGCCGAACTCAAAACTTGGCACATCGGCACCCGGATAGAGCTTTCGCACCTCGGGATGGATGATCCTGTTCAGCGTCAGCAGGAAGGGCTCGGTCGACTCATGTGATTCGAAGAAAGCGGGGTAGCGCTCGACGAACAGCGGGATCGCCTCACGGCCGAACCAGCGGACGACTTCTTCCTCGGGCTTTCCGAGCGCCTCGGAGGCTGCGCCGACGAGTCGCATGAACTCCTCGTCGGAATAGCTGCCGAGCGAGGTGTAGGCACCGCCCGCCCCGGCGCTGTCGAGAACGGCTTCCCACGCCATCTCGCCGTGGTCGCGGACCACGACCTCCTCGAGGAGGTTGAAAACGATCCCCTTCACGTAGCCACAGCATCCACCCTACGCGCCCGCAGGGCAAGCGGGAAGGGAACGAAGGTCAGCCGACCTGCGTCTGCTCGAGCTCCTCGGCGGGCTGGCCGGGCGCCTTACGGGCGTTCGCCGCGATGAACTCTTCGGTGTGCTCGTGCGCCTCGTCGTCGGGACGCTGGCTGTGCGGCGACTTCATCAGGTAGCTCGACGGGCCGTCGAGCTGACCGGAGATGCCGTTGTTGAGCGCGAGCTTGATCAGCCTGACCGCATCGATGACGACGCCGGCGGAGTTCGGCGAATCCCAGACCTCGAGCTTGAGCTCGACCGTAAGCGGCACGTCGCCAAACGACTTGCCCTCGAGCCGGATGTGCGCCCACTTGCGGTCGGTCAGCCACGGCACGTAGTCGGAGGGGCCAACGTGGACGTCGCGGTCGGGCAGCTCGGTTC
>JBPCRS010000106.1:0-16530 GCA_050996575.1 Solirubrobacterales bacterium | reverse complement strand
ATCAAGGCGCAGGCGGTCCAGGTCACCTTCGAGGCCAATGACGGCGAGACCTACCAGCTTCACCTGATCGACACGCCCGGCCACGTCGACTTCTCCTACGAGGTCTCGCGCTCGCTCGCTGCCTGCGAGGGCGCGCTGCTCGTCGTCGACGCCTCGCAGGGGGTCGAGGCTCAGACGGTCGCCAACACCTATGCGGCGATCGAGGCCGGCCTCGAGCTGATCCCGGTGCTGAACAAGGTCGACCTGCCGCACGCCGAGCCCGACCGCGTCGAGACAGAGATCAACGACCTCCTCGGCGGCGCCGAGGCGGACGAGATCCTCAGGATCTCAGCGAAGACGGGGGAGGGCGGCACCGACGTGCTCGAGGCGATCGTCGAGCGGGTGCCGCCGCCCAAGGGTGAGCCGACGGCGCCGCCGCGGGCACTGATCTTCGATTCAGAGTTCGACCAGTACCGCGGCGCCGTCGCCTACGTGCGGATGATCGACGGCTCGTTTCGAAAGCGCGAGCCGATCAGCGCAATGCAGGCCGGGACGAAGGCGGAGATCGACGAGATCGGCTTCTTCACACCGGTGATGCGCGCCGCCGACGGCATGGCGGCGGGCGAGGTCGGTTACGTGATCACCGGGATCAAGGATGTCTCGAAGCTGCGCGTCGGCGACACGTTGACCGCCACGCAGAATCCCGCGACCGAGCCGCTGCCGGGTTACCGGGAGGTGCGGCCAATGGTCTTTTGCGGCCTCTTTCCGATCGACACCGACAAGTACGACGACCTTCGCGACGCGCTCGATCGACTCTCTCTCAACGACGCCGCGCTCTCGTATGAGCCCGAGACCTCTCAAGCGCTCGGCTTCGGCTTTCGCTGCGGCTTCCTCGGCCTGCTGCACATGGACATCGTCCGCGAGCGGCTCGAGCGCGAGTACGACCTCGAGCTATTGGCGACGACGCCGACGGTGCGCTACGAGGTGACCTTGATCGGCGGCGAGCAGGTCGAGGTCCACTCACCCGTGGAGATGCCCGACCCGGGCACGATCGAGGAGATCTCAGAGCCCTACATCCGCGCCACGGTGATTTGCCCGAAGCAGTATGTCGGCGCCGTGATGGAGCTCTGCCAGCAGCGGCGCGGAACCCATGTCGACATGCACTATCTCTCGCCCGAGCGGGTGCAGCTCCATTACGACCTGCCGCTGGCCGAGATCGTGCTCGACTTCTTCGACCAGCTCAAATCACGGACGGCCGGCTACGCCTCGCTCGACTACGAGCCGATCGGTAACCAGCCCGGCGACCTCGTCAAGCTCGACATTCTGCTCGCCGGCGATCGCGTCGACGCGCTCTCGGTGGTCGTTCACGCGGACCACGCCTACAAGGTCGGCAAGGCGCTCGTCGAGCGACTGCAGAAGACGATCCCGCGCCAGCTCTTCGACGTCCCGGTGCAGGCCGCGGTCGGCTCGCGTGTCCTCTCCCGCGAGACGGTCAAGGCGCTGCGCAAGGATGTCACGGCAAAGCTCTACGGCGGCGATGTGACCCGCAAGCGCAAGCTGCTCGAGAAGCAGAAGAAGGGCAAGAAGCGGATGAAGCAGGTCGGATCGGTCGACGTTCCGCAGGAGGCGTTCCTCGCCGTGCTCGACTTCGACGGCTGACCCGTGGTCAATAAACTGCGCCGCGATGCCCGTTTCAGACAAAGCCGTCGGCAAGCAGTGGGGACCCGAAACCTTCGAGGTCGAGGCCGACCGGATCGGCCAATACGCCGACGCGGTCGGCGAGACGAGCCAAGTCCACCAGGACTCGGACGCGGCGAAGGCCGAGGGCTTCCGCGACGTCGTCGCGCCGCCGATGTTCTGCGTCGTCTATAGCTCGGCAGCGATGGGCCAGGCGATCCTCGATCCCGAAGTGGAGATGAACTTCGCCGCGATGGTCCATGGGGGCCAGGCATTCGAGTGGTCAGAGCCCGTCTGCGCCGGCGACGAGATAACGACGACCGCCACGTGCAAGGAGATCTCCGAGCGCGATGGCAGGGGCTACTACGTCTTCGAGACCGTGTCGACCAACCAGGAGGGTGCCGAGACGGTTCGCGCCACCTGGACCAACATCGTCAGGGGAGTCTGAGTGCCCGGCTTCGATTCAGGCGACGTGCTACCCGAGCTAAAGGTCACGCCCGACGCCGATTTGACCAAGCGCTACGCCGCCGCGTCGGGCGATCCGAATCCGATCCACACCGACGAGGAGTTCGCCAAGTCGGTCGGCCTCCCCGGCTGCATCCTGCACGGCCTCTGGACGATGGCTCAGGTAGCCCGCGCCCACACCGAGGCTGCCGGCGGCGACCCGCGCTCGCTGAAGCGCCTCGAAGTCCAATTTCGCGGTATGGGTTTCCCCAAGCAGGAGGTGACCGTCACCTCGACAGTGATCGAGGCCGGCGACGGCACGATCGTCACCGACACGGTCGCCGAGCAGGGCGGCAACCAGATCATCCGAAACGCTGGCGCGACGCTGGCCACGTAGCCGCGCGCGGATCAGTATCGGCGATTCCTAGACTTGGCTCGGATGATCTCCGAGCGCCAACAGAGGATCCTCGAGCTCGTCGTCGCTGGCTACCTCGAATCGGGCCGCCCGATTGGCTCGAAGTCGATCGCCGAGCGCGATCGGGTCGAGTGGAGCCCGTCGACGGTTCGCTCCGAGCTCGCCGCACTCGAGCGCGACGGCTTCCTCAGCCACCCGCACACCTCGGCCGGCCGGGTGCCGACCGATTCCGGCTACCGCTTCTACGCCGACACCTTGATCGCCGATGGGGGCCGCTTGCCGGTCGAGCATGGCCGCGAGCTGCGGCTTGACCGGATGCGGCGCGAGGTCGAGGAGGCGATGCGGGAGACGACGGCCGCGCTTTCGAAGATGACCGACCTGCTTGCCGTGGCGACGGCGCCTCCGCCCTCGAGCGCGCGGATCCACCGGGTAGAGGCGCTGCAGCTACAGCCGAAGGTGGTGATGGTCGTCGTCATCGCCTCGAACGGGTCGGTGACCAAGCGCGTCTTCAGCTTCGAGGAGCCCGTCGATCGCGGGCTCGTCGAATGGGCGTCGAGCTACCTCAACGAGCGCCTCGAAGGGCTTGGGCTCGGCGCGCGGATGATCGCCGGCCGGCTCGCCGACCCCGAGCTGGGCGAGGCCGAGCGCCGCTTCCTCGAGCAGCTCGCCGGGGCGTTCACGGCGCTCGAGACCGAGGCCGAGGCGACGATCTACGTCGACGGCACGGCAAGGCTCCTTTCCGAGGAGCACGCCCGCGACATACCCGAGGCGGACTCGCTGATGCGCGCACTCGAGCGCCGCGCCAACCTGCTCGAGGTACTGCGCTCGGCGCTCGAGGAACGTTCGGTCTTCCTCTGGATCGGTGGGGAGAACCCCGAGCCCGAGCTACGAACGGTCACCGTCGTCGGTGCCAACTACGGGCTCGGCTACCGAAACCTCGGCGCGGTCGGTGTGGTCGGGCCGATGCGGATGGATTACGCGACGGCGATCACCTCGGTGCGCGAGGCGGCCGGCGAACTCTCACGCTTCTTCGAGACGGTCTACGAGGACTAGGCGCGACCGTGCCGGCCGACTACTACGAGCTCCTCGGCGTCGACCGGGGGGCCACCGAGGCGGAGATCAAGAAAGCGTTTCGACGGCTGGCGCGCGAGCTTCACCCGGATGTGAACAAGCACGATCCGGAGGCCGAGGAGAAGTTCAAGCAGGCGGCCGAGGCCTACGAGGTGCTCTCCGACCCCGAGCGGCGCCAGACCTATGACACCTATGGCCATGAGGGCCTGCGCAGCGGCGGTTGGAGCCCGCGATCGGCCGGTGCGACCAACCTCGAGGACCTCTTCGGCGCCTTCTTCGGCGGCGGCGATTCGCCGCTCGGCGACATCTTCGGCTTCGGCCGTCGCGGCCAGGCCGGGGGCGCCGACATCGGCACCGCGGTCGAGGTAACGCTCGAGGAGGTGCTCAGCGGCGTCCAGCGCGAGGTCTCGTTCGAGTCAGTGCATAGCTGCGAGCGCTGCCGCGGCAACGGCGCCGAGCCGGGCACCCCGATCCGCACCTGCGAGACCTGCGGCGGCGCCGGCCAACTTCGACAGGTCAGCCGCACCGCCTTCGGGCAGATGGTCCGCGCCGTTGCTTGCGACACCTGCGGCGGCGACGGTAAGGTCGCGGAGACCCCATGCGAGCAATGCGACGGTCGCGGCCGGCTGATCGGCGATCGGACCTTCGAGGTCGAGGTCCCCGCCGGGATCGAGGACGGCCAACGGATCCGGATCGGCGGCGCCGGGCACGCGGGCGAGTCCGGCGCCCAGAGCGGTGACCTCTACGTCGAGGTCCGGGTAACCGAGGACGAGCGTTTCAAGCGCGACGGCGCCGACCTCGTCTCGATCGCCGACCTCTCGGCGACCGAGGCAATGCTCGGAATCGAGATCGAGGTCGAGACGATCGAAGGGGTCGAGACGATCGACGCCCCCGCCGGCACCCAGCACGGCGAGCGGGTGACGCTCTCGGGGCAGGGCCTTCCGAGCCTGCGCGGGTCCTCGCGAGGCGACCAGTACGTTCACTTAAACGTGATCGTCCCGACCAACCTGAGCGAGGAGCAGCGCGAGATCGCCGCCCGCCTCGGCGAGACGCTGACCGAGGAGAACCTGAGCCCGAAGCGCCGCGAGGGGATCTTCTCGCGCGTCCGCCGGGCATTCGGGTGATACGCCTCGCCGTCCGCTGCGCGCCCGAGCACGCCGAGCGCGTACTCGCCGAACTGATCGTCCTCGCCCCGGGCGGGGTTGAGGAGGACGAGGGCGACGGCTACGTCGAGTACGCGATCTACGGCGCGCGCGGCGAGATCCCCGAGCTGGGAGACCTTGACGCGGTCGCCGGCAACGGCCGGATCAAGGTGACGACTGAGGAGATCCCCGATGACTGGGCCGACCGCTGGCGCGACTTCCACCGACCGATCGTCGTCGGCGAGCGGCTGGTGGTCCGGCCCTCTTGGGAGCCGCATCCCGCCACGAAACCCGACACCCCCGGAAGCGAAGCTGAGGAAATGGCGGGCCTTGTTTCTGTCGTAATCGATCCCGGCCAGGCGTTTGGGACCGGTGCCCACCCGACGACGCGGATGTGTCTCGAAATACTGATCGAGCTCGCCGACGAGGGTGAGGCCGAGGGCGCGCTGACCGATTGGGGCACCGGCTCGGCCGTGCTCGCGATCGCCGCGGCGAAACTCGGCTTCGACCCGGTTCGCGGCTTCGACCACGAGGTCGCCGCGATCGAGGCCGCGAGACAGAACGCCGCCGCCAACGACGTCGAGATCGAGTTCGAGCGCCGCAACCTGCGGATCGATCCGGCGCCGGCGGCGCCGACCGCCACCGCCAATCTGACCGCTCCGATCCTGACCGCGATCGCGGAACGGCTAGAGGACGTGCCCGATCGCCTCGTCTGCTCCGGTTTGCTTCTGCGAGAGGCCGACGGCATCGCCGCCGCGTTCACCGAGCACGGGCTAGAAGAGCACCGCAGGATCGAGGATGGGGATTGGGCTGCGCTCCGGCTGGAGCGCGAGAGCTAGTGCGGTCAGTCACGCCCCCGGGCGCACGCCGATCAGGAATCAGTGATCTAGGCTGCGGGGAATCGTTCTGCTCGCCGACATCCGCTTTTACGACACTGTCCTGTTCGTCCACGTGACCGCGATCGTCCTCGCCTTCGGGCCGACCTTCGGCTACGCCTTTTTCCATGCGTTCACCGAGCGGCTCAACCCGCGCGGCGTGCCGGCGATGTGGACCGCGACCGAGAGGGCGAACATGTACCTGGTCACGCCGGCGGCGATCCTCGCGCTGATCACCGGCCTCTACCTAGTCATCGACCTCTGGGAGTTCTCCGACGTCTTCGTCAGTGTGGGCATTCTCGCGATTCTCGTCCTGCTCGGCCTAATTCACGGCTACCTCAACCCGCGCGGGCGGCAGGCGATCGAGCTCGCCGAGCGCGACATCGCGGTCGCCGGTACCGGCGAGGTCAAGCTCAGCGAGGAGTACTGGGCGGTCTCGAAGCGGATCGCCCAGGTCGGCTCACTCGCCGGGCTGATCATCGTCGTGGTGATCTTCTTCATGGTCGTCAAGCCCTGAACAGGCTGATCGAACCGACGTCCGAGCTGCCGATCGCCGTCCTCGACTCCGGGGTCGGCGGGCTGACCGTCCTACATGAGTGCCTCGTCTCGTTGCCCGAGGAGGACTTCCTCTACCTCGGCGACGACGCTCACTTCCCCTACGGAACGAAGACGCTCGACGAGGTCCGCGCACGGGTCGAGGCTGCGAGCGCCTTTTTGCTTGGGCGCGGCGCCAAGTTGCTCGTCCTCGCTTGCAACTCGGCGACCACTGCTGGACTCGAAACGGCTCGCGAGATCGCCGCCGCCAAGGGCATCGACGTTGTCTCGGTGATCGGCCCCGAGGCCGAGATCGCGTCGGCGATAACCGATTCCGGCCGAGTCGGCGTGCTCGCCACCCCGGCCACGGTCGAGGGCGGCGCCTACCACCGGGCGCTCGAGGCGGTGGGCCGCGAGCTCGAGGTGATCGAGGTCGAGGCGCCCGACCTGGCGCCGATCATCCAGCGCGGCTTCCCGATCTCCGAGCAGGTGGTCGAGACCGTTCGCTCCTACTGCGCGCCGCTGAAGCGGGCCGAGGTCGACACGGTGATCCTTGGCTGCACTCACTACCCGCTGATCGCGCCGATGCTGCAGCGAATCCTCGGCCGCGACGTCCGTCTCGTCACCGCCGGGCACGCGATCGCAGCAACCGTGCAGCGGACGCTCGAGGTTGGCGGCCTGACCACGGTCAACCGTGGCGAGGGCGAGTACAGCTTTGTCTGCACGGGCGATCCGGTCGCCTTCCGCGAGCTCGGGACGCGCTTCCTTCAGCTACCGCTCGGCGAGGTCGAGCGGGTCGTGGTCTGACTACCCTGACTGCGTAGGGCAATGGCCGAGACGATCCTCGAACAGATCCAGGCGGACACGAAGACCGCGATGAAGGCGCGCGAGCGCGAGCGCGTCGGCGTGCTGCGGATGATCTCGAACGCTCTGCAGCAAGAGGCCAAGGAGGGCTCAGACGACGAGGTCGCGGTGCTGCGCCGCGAGCGTAAGCGCCGGCTCGAGGCCGCTACGGCCTTCCGCGACGGCGGCAGCGAGGAGCGCGCCGTTGCCGAGGAGGCCGAAGCCGAGGTGACTACGTCCTACCTGCCGGCCGAGATGCCCGACGACGAGCTCGCCGCGATCGTCGACGCCGCGATCGACGAATCCGGCGCTTCGGAGCCGTCCGACATGGGCAAGGCGATGGGGCTCGCGATGGCGAAGGTTTCCGGTCGTGCCGATGGCAAACGCGTCAGCGCGATGGTGCGCGAGAAGCTTGGCGCGTAAGACCCTCACCCTCGACAACAGCGTCGCGGCGGAGCTCGCCGGCTCCGAGGACTCGGTCCTGCGCGAGCTCGAGCAGCGGCTCGGCTGCGAACTCTTCCTGCGCGGAAACGTGCTCACCCTCGACGGCTCGGAGGATGACGTGGGCTCGGCCGAGACCGTCGTCGACGAGATCGTCGACTTGATCGAGCGCGGCCACGATGTCGCCCCCGCGACGGTCGACGAGGTCGCCGGCGTTATTGCCGCCGACGAGACCCCCGCCGAGGTACTCGAGGACGTCGTCTGGCGGCATCGCAGCACCAAGGTCGCGCCGAAAACGGTGAACCAGAAGCGCTACGTCGACTCGATCCGCGAGCACACCGTCACCTTCGGGATCGGCCCGGCGGGCACCGGCAAGACCTTCATTGCCGTCGCGATGGCCGTCGCAGCGCTCGATTCGCGCCAGGTCAGCCGCGTGATCCTGACCCGCCCCGCGGTCGAGGCCGGCGAGCGGCTCGGTTTCCTGCCCGGCGACATCCAGGCGAAGGTCGACCCATATCTGCGGCCCCTGTTCGATGCGCTCTACGACATGCTCGACCCCGATCGGGTCAACGCCTACTTCGAGAAGGGGATCATCGAGGTCGCGCCGCTCGCGTTCATGCGTGGCCGGACTTTGAATGACTCGTTCGTCATCCTCGACGAGGCGCAAAACACGAGCCCCGAGCAGATGAAGATGTTCCTGACCAGGCTCGGCTTCGGCTCGCGGATGGTCGTCACCGGCGACGTCACCCAGATCGACCTGCCCCGCGATCAGCGCTCGGGCCTCGTTGTGATCGGTGAGATCCTTGGCGACATCGAGGACATCTCGTTCACCCAATTCGGCGGTGAGGACGTCGTCCGCCACAAGCTCGTGCAGCGGATCGTCGCTGCCTACGGCGCCTATTCGGAACGCCAGCAATCAGCCGTGCGCGGACGCGAAGCAGAGCACACGGCTCCTGATTCTTGACGCTCGAACTCGACGACGTTCCGGAGCAGCTCCGCGATGCCGTTTTGGCGGTCTTGGCCGCGGCAGAAGTGGGGGATGGGCACCTCTCGGTCGAGATCGTCGGCGAGGAGCGAATCCGCAAGCTCAACCGAGAGCATCGGGGCCTCGATCGACCCACCGATGTGCTCTCGTTCCCGTTTGATGGCAGTGGCGCCGTCGCCGGGCCGCGCGAGCTCGGTGACGTCGCGATCTGCCCTGAGCACGCCGTCGACCTCACCGAGGCGGCCGTCCACGGCGTCCTCCACCTCTGCGGGTATGACCACGAGGTCGATTCAGGCGAAATGCTCGCGCTCCAGGACCGCGTGATGGAATCGCTGCGATGACCCGCAGCGGTTTCGTCGTCCTCGCCGGCCGGCCGAATGTCGGCAAGTCGACGCTGGCGAATGCGATCGTCGGCGCCAAGGTGGCGATCGTCTCCGATCGCCCGCAGACGACCCGCCGCGCGGTCCGCGGCGTCGCCACCGATCAGGCCGCCGGCTGGCAGATGGTGCTCGTCGACCTGCCCGGCGTTCAGCGGCCACGCGACGTCCTCACTCAGCGGATGCAGCGCCGGGTCGAGCGCGAGCTCGCCGGGTCGGACGCGATCCTTTTCGTGATCAACGGCGAGCAGGGCGTCGGGCCAGGTGACCGCTTCATCGCCCAGCAGTTGCTCGCGGCGCGCGGCGATACGCCGGTCGTCTGCGCGGTCAACAAGCTCGACCGGCTGCGTCCTCCCGAGGCCGCCAAGGCGCTATCCGACACCGACGATCTCGACGTCGCCGACGAGATCTTCCCGATCTCGGCCAAGTTGGCGACCGGGCTTGGACCGCTGACCGAGCACCTCGTCGGGCTGTTGCCCGATGGCCCGTTCATGTATCCGCCGGAGGACCATTCCGACGAGCCCAGTGAGGTCCACCTCGCCGAGCTGATCCGCGAGCAGATTCTGCGGCGCACCCGCGACGAACTGCCGCACGCGGTCGAGGTCTCGGTGCAATCGATAGAGCCGCGTGAGGACGGGCTGATCGATGTCCTCGCCCAGGTTTGGGTCGAGTCCGAGTCACAGAAGGGAATCCTGATCGGCCGCGGCGGGCGGATGGTGCGCGAGATCGGCAGCGGCGCCCGCAGCGAGATCGAGCGCGACCTGGGCGCAAAGGTCTTCCTCGACCTCCAGGTCCGGGTGCGCGAGCGCTGGCGCCGCGACGAAGGCCTGCTCGACCGGCTCGGCATCGAGTAGAGAGCAATTCCACGGCCCCGCGCACGCGGATGGCACGGACGCCGTCGCCGGATTCCTAGACTCGGAGGATGGAGGAAGTCAGCTTCGATGACGATGGCTTGGTTCCGTGCGTGATGCAGGATTCGCGCACGGGCGAGGTGCTGACCCTCGCCTATATGAACGAGGAGTCGCTGCGGCTCACACGCGAGACCCGGGAGATGCACTTCTGGAGCCGCTCGCGCGAGGAGATCTGGCGCAAGGGCGAGACCTCGGGAAACGTGATGTCGGTGCGCCAGTTGCGGATCGACTGCGACGGCGATGCGATCGTCGCCCTGGTCGAGCCGGGCGGGCCCGCCTGCCATACCGGTGAGCGTTCTTGCCTTCACCGCGAGCTCGAATCCGGCGAGCCGCCGGCGCCCGCCGACCACGAGGCACTGGCGGCGCTCGAGCGAACCCTTGCCGCGCGCCGCGCCGAACGCCCCGAAGGCAGCTACACGGTCGAGCTGCTCGAGGACCCCGAGCGGATCGGCGAGAAGGTCCGCGAGGAGGCAGACGAGGTCGCCCGCGCCGCCGCCCGAGAGTCCGATCAGCGCCTCGCCGAGGAGGCGGCCGACGTCCTCTACCACCTCGAGGTACTGATGCTTTCCCGCGATCTGCCGCTCTCCGCGGCGCTCGAGGTGCTCAATGGCCGCCGTGCCTGAGCTCGAGAGGGCTCCGGCGGAGGCAACCGTCGTCCCGTTCGTCGAGCGCTTCATCGACGATTGCGAGACGCCGGTCTCAGCCTTCCTAAAGCTGCGCGCCGATGCCGAGGTCGGCGCTGGGCCCTGCTTCCTGCGCGAGTCTGCTGAGCAGGGACGATTCGGTCGCTACTCGTTTCTCGGCTTCCGCCCGCACGCGGAGATTCGCTGGGCGGAAGGCACGCTGACACTCACGGAGGCCGGCGAGACGAGCGAGTCCGCCGAAGCGGACCCGTACGGGGCCGTGGCGAGAATCCTCAAGCGCTACAAGCTCCCCGAGCCGGGGACTGTCCCCGCTGTCCCGATGCCCCCATTCGCCGGTGGCGCGGTCGGCATCTTCGGCTACGACCTCGTGCGAACGGTCGAGGACCTCGGCCCACCGAACCCCGATCCGCTCGGGCTGCCTGACCTCGCGCTGATGGTCTGCGAGGTGATGCTCGCCTTCGACCACCTCAAGCACGAACTGACGGTGATCGCCTTCGACTTCAGCGGCGGAGCGGGGGAGGGGCGAGCCCGGGCGGCGATCGCGTCGGTGCAAGCGGCCTTGGCGCTAGCGGTGCCGGCGATCGAGCCGCACGAGCCGCGCGAGGTCGAGGAGTTCAGCTCGAACCTGACCCGTGAGCAGTTCGAGGCGAACGTCGCCCGGATCGTCGAGTACGTCCATGCCGGTGACGCCTTCCAGGTCGTGCCCTCGCAGCGTTTCTCGGCGCCGCAGCCGGTCGAGGCGTTCTCGGTCTATCGAGGCCTGCGCACGATCAACCCCTCGCCGTACATGTACTTCCTCGAGTTCGGCGACTTCCAGATCGCCGGCGCCTCGCCCGAATCGCTGGTCAAGGTCACCGGCGGCGTGGTCGAGACGCGGCCGATCGCCGGCACCTACCCGCGTGGAGCGAGCGAGGAGGAGGACGCGCGCAACGCCGAGGGGCTCCTCAACGACCCTAAGGAGCGCGCCGAGCACGTGATGCTCGTCGACCTCGGCCGCAACGACCTCGGCCGGGTCTCGCAGTACGGCACGGTCAAGGTCGAGGAGTTCATGCAGGTCGAGGCCTACTCGCACGTCTTCCACATCGTCAGCCGCGTCACCGGGCGACTTCGCGAGGACACAAGCGCGATCGAGGCGCTGCGCTCGGTCCTACCTGCGGGCACGCTCTCGGGCGCGCCAAAGGTGCGCGCGATGGAGATCATCGATGAGCTCGAACCGCACAAGCGCTGCTCCTACGGCGGCGCGATCGGCTACGCCGGGTTCGACGGCGACCTCGACACCGCGATCCACATCCGCACCGTCGTCGTCAAGGATGGCCAGGTGCATGTGCAGGCCGGCGGCGGCACGGTCGCCGACGCCAAGCCCGACTACGAATACCGTGAGTCGCTGGCGAAGGCCGAGGCTGTTTTCAGCGCGATCAGGCTGGCGGCAAGTCAGCCGGGGTGGAGCTGACCGTGAAGGTCCTCGTGATCGACAACTACGACAGCTTCACCTACAACCTAGTCCAGCTCCTCGGCGAGCTTGGCGCCGAGCTCGACGTCTTCCGCAACGACAAGGCCGAGGTCGCCGAGCTGCTCGGGCGCGGGGCCGAGCGGATGGTGATCTCACCGGGCCCATGCACTCCGGCCGATGCCGGCGTCTCGATCGAGGCCTCGCGTGCGTTTCCCGAGGCCGGCGTGCCGACGCTCGGCGTCTGTCTCGGCCACCAGTCGATGGTCGAGGCCTTCGGAGGGCGGACGATCCGCGGCGAGCCGATCCACGGCAAGGACGCCGAGGTCGAGCACAACGGGACCGGGATCTACGCCGGCCTGCCGAATCCGCTGACCGCGGGCCGCTACCACTCGCTCGTCGCCGATCCCGACCTGCCCGAGTGCCTCGAGCGCACGGCGTCACTCGGCGACGTCGTGATGGGCGTGCGCCACCGCGAGCTGCCCGCCGAAGGAGTCCAGTTCCACCCCGAATCGGTGCTGACGCCGGACGGGATGGCGCTCCTGCGGAACTTCCTCGGCGGCTCGTAGGCGGGCGGTTCGCGAACACCTGCGGCTTTTAGGGCGGGCTGACGGGGGGCGAGCGGAGTCCTATGTCGACTTTGTCTCCTAATGGAAGACAAACTCGACAAGGCCGAGCTCGATCGCCGGATCGCGGTCGTTCTGGCGCGGAGGCACGGCGTGATCACGGCGACTCAACTCGCGCAACTTGGACTTGGCCGGAAGGGTGTTTCCGCGCGCGTCCGGGCACACACCCTCTATCGCCTGTATCGCGGCGTGTACTCGGTGGTCCCTCCGAGCTTGCTTTCCCGCAAGGGCCACTGGCTCGCCGCCGTCGGGGCCTGCGGACCGGGAGCAGTCCTCAGCCACCGCTCCGCGGCGGCCCTGCAAGGCACCCGTCCGCAGTCAAGCGGACCGATCGAAGTCACCGTGCCTTCGACCAATGGTCGAGCCAACCGCGACGGCATAAGGATCCACCGTTCCACGAGCCTCGTCCCGGCGGACTTGACCGAAATCGATGCGATCCCGGTCACCACGCCGCGTCGGACGATCGCCGACCTGCGCCACGTCCTGCCGCTCGATCACATACGCGCGATGATCAGGCGCGCCGAGATCCTCCGCCTCGACATCGGGCACCAGCCGGGATACGAGGACGACCGGACCCGGAACGACCTCGAGAAGAAGATGGTGGCGATCTGCAAGCGCCATGGCCTGCCGAGCCCCGAGGTCAACGTCTGGATCGACCCCTACGAGGCCGACTTCCTCTGGCGCGAGCAGCGGCTGATCGTCGAGACGGACGGCTTCGAGACGCACGGAACGCGCAGCTCCTTCGAGGCCGACCGCGCCCGCGACACCCACCTGACCCTCCTCGGATTCACCGTCCTGCGCTTCACCCACCGGCAGGTGTTCAGCGAGAGCGACCACGTCGCGACCTCCATACAAGCGCTGTTGTTCCTCCCATCCTGAAACACTCCGAAGCAATGCCGAACGAGATCCTCACTCGCGCGATCGATGCTGTCGCGAGCGGCGAGCACCTGACCGCCGACCACGCCTCCGCCGTCCTCGACGAGGTGATGGAGGGCCGCGCGAGCGAGGTCCAGACCGGTGCGTTTCTCGTTGCCCTGCGGGCGAAGGGCGAGACCGTCCCGGAGCTGATCGGGTTGGCGCGGACGATGCGCCGGCTCGCCGCCACCGTCAGCGCCAGCGGAGATCGCGACCTCGTCGACACCGCCGGTACGGGCGGCGGTCCTTCGACCTTCAACGTCTCGACCACTGCGGCCCTCGTCGCTGCCGGGGCCGGCTGCGCGGTCGCCAAGCACGGCAACCGCTCGGCGACCAGCCGCAGCGGCTCCGCTGACCTGCTCGAGGCGCTCGGCGTCCGCATCGACCTCGGCCCGGAAGCCGTTGCCCGTTGCATCGACGAGGTCGGTTTCGGCTTCATGTTCGCGCCCCGCCACCACGCCGCGATGAAGCACGTCGTTCCTGTGCGCAAGGAACTCGGCGTACGGACGATCTTCAATTTTCTCGGCCCGCTGACCAACCCGGCTGGTGCCCGCCGCCAGCTGCTCGGCGTCTCCGATCGCCGCTACCAGGAGACGATCGCCGAGGCGCTCGCCGGCCTCGGCACCGACCACGCGCTCGTCGCCTCGTCCGAGGACGGCGTCGACGAGCTCAGCGTCACGGCGCGCACCCGGGTGATCGAGGTTCGCGACGGCGACACCGAGGAGTGGTTCGCCGAGCCCGGCGAGTTCGGGCTGGCCCAAGCCGAGCTGGACGACGTCGCCGGAGGCAGCCCGGAGGAGAATGCAACTGTCACCCGCGCGGTCCTCGGCGGCGAGGCCGGCCCCGCGCTCGACCTCGTTGCGCTCAACGCGGGCGCGGCGATCTACGTCGGCGGTGGCGCCGCTGACCTCAGGGCGGGAGTCGACGAGGCTCGGCGGGCGCTCGATTCGGGCGCCGCGCTCAACATCCTCGAGCGCCTCGTCGCGCTGACCTCGGAACTCGCGGAAGCGTGATCAGAGTGACTAGCCTTCCGCCGCGATGAGTACGCTCGACAACCTCGTCGTCGCGGCGCGCGAGGAGCTGGAGAGGCGCAGCGCCGAGGTCCCGCTCTCGGTTCTGGAGGCCCGCCTCGCCGAGCGCGGTCACGATCGCCCGTTCAGCGAGGCGCTTGTCCGTCCCGGCCTCTCGGTGATCGCCGAGTTCAAGCGCCGCTCGCCGTCGGGCGGCGAGATCCGGCCCGGCGCCGACCTCGCCGACGTCGTCACCGCTTACGAGCGCGGCGGCGCGGCGGCGCTTTCCGTGCTCACCGCGGAGCGCGGGTTCGGCGGTTCGCTCGCCGACCTCGCCGCGGCACGTGCCGCGGGCGGGCTGCCGATCCTACGCAAGGACTTAATCGTCGATCCCTACCAACTCTACGAGGCTGCGGTCGGCGGCGCCGACGCCGTCCTGCTGATCGTCGCCGCGCTCGACGACAACTCGCTTCGCATGCTCAACGACGAAGCCCGCGGCCTCGACCTCGACACCCTCGTCGAGGTCCACGACGAGCAGGACCTCGATCGCGCTCTCGCGATCGATTGCGACGTGATCGGGATCAACAACCGCAATCTGCGCGACCTCAGCGTCGACCTGCAGACGACCCACGACCTGCTCACCGATGTGCCGGCGGGTAAAACCGTCGTCTCCGAGTCTGGCTACTCGAGCCGCGAGCAGATCGAGGAGCTCGATCGGATCGGTGTCGACGCGGTTCTGATCGGCGAGTCACTGATGCGCGCCGACGACCCCGAGGCCGCCGTCCGGGCGCTGACCGAAAACGAAGAGGCCACCCGCGAGCACCTGATCTGAACCGTTTAGGCGTTTAGCCACTGTTTCGTGATCGATTAGGGGCGGTTCAGCGACCGGGTTGAACCTGGCGGGCATGAAAAGACTTCGTCGCGTCTTCAGTCACCCGTTCGTCGCCGCCCTGCTCGGCGGTTCCCTCGTCGCCGCCGTCTTCGCCGTCGCCCTCGGCGCGGGATGGGTCGGAGACGATCAGGCCGCCGCCGGCCGGGCCCTGCCCTCGCTTCCCGCCGCGGTCTCGGCCGAGCCCGACGAGCGCAGTGCGGTAAACCGGATCTACGAGCAGACCAACGACGGCGTCGTCTACATCGAGGCCGACGGTGTCAGCGATCCGCAGCAGCAGTTGGACCCGTTCGGCGGCGGCTCGCCGGAGGGCACCGCGACCGGCTCCGGCTTCGTCCTCGACGAGGAGGGCCACATCGTCACCAACGCCCACGTCGTCGAGGGCGCCGAGGAGGTTCGCGTGACGATCGGCGAGGATGGCGACCCGGTCGACGCGACGGTGGTCGGCTCCGACCCCTCGACCGACCTCGCCCTGCTCGACGCCGAGGCCGATTCTTCGGTACTCGAACCGATCGCACTCGGCGCTTCGGACGACCTCGTCGTCGGCGACCCGGTGGTCGCGATCGGCAATCCACTCGGGCTCGATCACTCGGCGACCGCCGGGATCGTCTCCGCCCTCGGCCGCACAATCGATTCGCCGAACGGGTTCTCGATCACGAATGCGATCCAGACCGACGCGCCGATCAATCCCGGCAACTCGGGCGGGCCGCTGCTCAGTGCGGCCGGCGAGGTGATCGGCGTCAACTCGCAGATCGCCACCGCCGGCGGAGAAGGATCGATCGGAATCGGCTTCGCCGTACCCGCCGAAACCGTCCGCGAGGTCGTCGACGACCTGCTCGACGACGGCGAGGTCAGCCAGGCCTTCCTCGGCCTGACCGGGGCTGACATCACCGCCGAAGCTACCGAGGTACTTGACCTTCCGGTCGAGGACGGCGTGCTCGTCCAGGACGTCGTCCCCGGCGGCCCGGCGGACCGGGCGGGCATCGAGGCCGGCAGCGCCGAGGCCGAGATCGGGCCCGGCGCGGTCCGGATCGGCGGCGACATTATCACTGAGGTCGAGGGCGATTCGATCGACTCGATGGAGGACGTGATCGCCGCGGTCGAGGAGCTCGAGCCCGGCGACACGCTCGCGCTGAAAATTCTCCGCGACGACGACGAGGAGACGGTCAGCGCCGAGCTCGTCGACCGTCCCGATCAGGCCAGCCCGACGGGCTGAAGCACCGATCCTGCAGCGACCGACTTGCCCAGCCCGGCCGGAGATGGAAATGAAAATCTCCGGAAAAACGAACCTCGACCAAAAAGAGG
>JBPCRS010000074.1:0-6881 GCA_050996575.1 Solirubrobacterales bacterium | reverse complement strand
GCCTACGGCCACTTCGGCCGCGAGGACAAGGACTTCACCTGGGAGCGGACCGACCGCGCCGACACGCTGCGCGAGGCCGCGGGCCTGTAAGAAACCAACCGAAGGGAATGAGCAGGGATGATCGGGCAATTGGCAGGGGTCCGGTGGCGTTCAGCCGCCGCGGCAGTCGTAGCGGCGCTCGCGATAGCGGGCTGCGGTGGTGACGACGACGACGCGACCACCGCGTCCTCGACGACGGTGACGACGACCACAGGCGCGACCGGTGCAAGTGGGGCAACCGGCGCCGACGGCGCGGGCGAGAGCTCGAGCGATGTCAAGGGCGCCCTCGCGCCGCTCACCGAGTCGCTCGAGTCGAACGGATACACGGTGAGCGAGCTGCCCCTCGAGCTCTACGAGGGTCAGCCCTCGGTCGAGAACGGCGCCGAGGCGGCGGTCACCGCGCTCAAAGGCGACTCGAACACGTCGATCTATGCCTTTCCGAGCCCTGAGGATGCTTCGGCCTGGGCGGTCGATATCCGCGACACGAGTACCGGATCCAAGGTCGAAGTCGTCGGCACATTTGGGTTCAACGGCGCGAAAGACGACGCCAACGTGGATCTCGAGACGGTGATCGAGGACTCCGGCGCCTCGTAGGCGGTCGGGGGGCTTACGGGTTCTGGGCCTAGGCGACGGGCTCGCGGCCGTGGTCGGTGCCCATGCCGTCGTCACCGGCGAGGCGCGTCGCGCGGTCGACCTGATGGACGACCTCTTCGGGCTGGGCGACCCCGGCGAAGACGAAGTTGTAGTCGTCGCCGGCGGCGGTGTCGAAGTCGACGTCGCCGATCTGGAGCATTCGCTGAAGCACGCCCTGGTTGAAGTTGACGTTCTGGACTCGGACCAGGCGCGTTTCCTGGATCGTCCGCGAAACGATGCCCTTCTTGATGTGGAGGCGACGATCGGTGATCACGTAGTCGGTCGCGATCCGCTTGATGAAGCCGACGAGAATCGTCACCGCAACGCCGACGACTGCGACGATCGTGACCAGCCCCTTGTCGACTTCGTCGCCGGCGAAGTTGGTGACGACGCCGACGATCAACGCAATCAGCGCGGTGGCAATGATCCCCTTCACGTAGAAGTCGATGATCGAGCGCCAAGAGGGGTGGCCTTCGAAGATCACCTGTTCACCGGGATTCAATTTTGGCGCCACGTGTGGAGCATAAGTCACAAAAGAGGCGCGCGGCTGCTCGATTCGGGCCCTCGGCGTCCGAGCCCGTCCCTAGTTTCGATCGCACCTGATGACGATTGCCAAGGTCGAACCGCTGACGACGGCCCGCGCCCTGCGCGGCCCGTTCGACTACCGCCTTCCTGAGTGCCTCGCCGGGGTCGGAGTCGGCAGCGTCCTCCTGGTCCCGTTCGGACCACAACGCATCTCCGGGGTCGTCGTCGATCTCGTCGAGCACAGCGAGCTGCCTCCCGAGCGACTTGCGGAGCCGATCGCCGCGCTCGGGGCCGGAGTCCCGGCGGATCTGGTCGAGCTGGCGCTCTGGGTCGGGCGCGAATACTGCTCGACTCCGGCGCGGGCACTGGGGCTGGTTCTTCCTCCGGGGACGGGGCGCCGCCGCGGCCCGGTTCGCCCCCAAACCGAGCTGCGAATCACCGCCACACCCGCGGCCGCCGAGGCGCTCGCCGGCGGAACGCGGCTGGGGACGAAGCAGCGTGCCGTGCTCGAGGCGCTCGCGGGAACGGCGGGGGAGACAATGCCGCTCGACGTTGAGCTCGCCGCGGCCGAGATCGACGTCGCCGACCGGGCGACGATTCGCCGGCTCGAGGACCGCGGCCTCGTCCGTAGCCGCGAGGTCGAGGTCTCGCGGCGGCCGGAGGTGGCTTCGATCGGTGAGGTCCGCGGCCCGGTCGAGCTGACCGCCGATCAGCGCGCCGCGGTCGCGGCGATCGAGCGCTCGCCGGGAGCGCGTCTACTGCTTCATGGGGTCACCGGGTCGGGCAAGACCGAGGTCTACCTCGCCGCGGTCGAGGCCGCCCTCGCACGCGGCCAGGGCTCGATCGTGCTCGTCCCCGAGATCGGGCTGACGCCGCAGACGATGGGCCGCTTTCGGTCGCGCTTCGGCGACCGCGTTGCGCTCACCCACTCGCAGCTCTCCGACGGCGAGCGCGCCGACGAATGGCGGCGCTTGCGAAGCGGCGAGGCGCGGATCTGCGTCGGGCCGCGCTCGGCGATCTTCGCCCCGGTCGCCGATCTCGGGCTCCTCATCGTCGATGCGGAGCACGACGCCTCCTACAAGCAGGAGGGCGACCCGCGATGCGACGCCCGCAAAGTCGCTCGCCGCCGCGCTGCGAGCACGGGCGCGACGTTTCTTGCCGGCACCGCGACGCCCCGGCCGGAGAGCTGGGTCGAGCTCGAGCGGATCGAGCTGCCGAGCCGCGTCGACGGCCAATCGCTGCCGCAGGTCGAGGTGCTCGACATGCGCGAGCGCTCCGGGGCCGCCGGGCCACTGCATCCGCGAACGCGCGAGGAGTTGGAGCGACTGCGCGGCGAAGGCGGCAAGGCGATCATCCTCGTCAATCGCCGCGGCTACGCGCCGCACCTGAGCTGTCGTTCCTGCGGCCGGGCATGGGGTTGTCCCGAATGCGACGTCTCGCTCGTCGTCCATCGCCACCGCGAGCGGCTCGCCTGCCATCACTGCGGCCACGCCGAGTCGCTGCCGCCGAGCTGCCCGGATTGCGGCTCGGTCAGCCTCTCGCGCTTTGGCGCAGGGAGCGAGCGGATCGAGAGCGAGCTGGCCGAGATGCTCGCGCCGCTTCCGGTGATGCGGCTCGACTCCGACTCGGCCGCGGGCGCGGGCGGTCACCTCGCCGTGCTGCGCCGCTTCCAGCAGGCGCGCTCTGCGGTCCTCGTCGGCACGCAGATGGTCGCCAAGGGGCATGATTTCGCCGATGTCACTCTCAGCGTCGTCCTCGACGCCGACGCGAGCCTGCGCTTTCCCGATTTCCGCTCCGAGGAGCGCACCTTCGCCCTCGTCGCCCAGCTCGCCGGCCGCAGCGGGCGCGGCGAGGCCGGCGGGCGGGTCCTCGTCCAGACACTTGCCCCGGACGCGGCGAGCATCGTCGCCGCGAGCGGACACGACGCGGCCGAGTTCCTCGCCGGTGAGCTCGAGCGCCGACGCGAGCTTGGCTATCCCCCGCACGCGAGCCTAGTCCGGATCGAGCTGACCGCCGAGGCGGAGGCCGACGCCGAGCGTGTGGCAACGGCACTCGCTGCGAGCCTCGAGCCCGCTCTGCCTCGCTCGGCGACGCTCCTCGGCCCGGCGCCTCGGTTCAAGCTTCGCGGTCGCCATCGGCGCCAGCTGTTGATCAAGTCGACCGAACGGGCGGAGGCGATCGCCGCCGTTCGGGCGGCCGTCGAAGCACTCGCGAAAAAGCGCGAAACGCGCTCGGTTTCGCTCTCGGTCGACGTCGACCCTCAGTAGCAAACGCCGCCTCCTCTGCTGCGCGTCCGGGGGCGGCTTCCTGTCTAAACTCGGCAAGATGAAATCGCCAAATCCTCGGAATCAGCTTCCCGTGCCCGAGTTCGGCTCGATCTCATCTGCATGAGATGAGCGAGGAAAATGGACATCAGGAGCTCGAGGCGGAGCCGATCGAGCCCGAGGGCCCCGGCGAGGAACCCGAGCTCGACGATGAGACGCTCGAGCGCCGCAGGCTGGCGCTCTCGCATGTGCGCAAGTTCGGTGACCCGGTGCTGCGCTCGCCCGCCTCGCCGATCACCGATTTCGGACCCGAGCTCGCCGCCGATGTCGAGCGGATGGCGGCAATGATGCACGATGCCCTCGGTGTCGGCCTCGCCGCGACCCAGCTTGGCGTTATGCGGCGGCTGCTCGTCTTTCAGGCGGGCCCCGATGCGACGCCGACCGCACTCGTCAATCCCGAGATCGAATGGAGCTCGGAGGAATCCGTCCTCGCCGAGGAGGGCTGTCTCAGCCTGCCCGGCATCGTCGTCGACGTCGAACGCCCGTTGCACATCCGCGTTCGTGCCCTGGATACCGGCGGCGAGCAGCTTTCGATCGAAGCGTCGGGGCTCGAGGCGCGCGTGATCCAGCACGAGGTCGACCACCTCGACGGCGTCCTGATGCTTGACCGAACCCCCCGCGACCAGCGCCGCGGCGCGCTCCGCGCACTCCGCAACGGGGGCGAGTTCAGCCCATCTCCCGACCGCGAGGAAGAGCCCGAGCCCGCGACCGCGACCGCGCGCGGCGCGTAGCGCTCGGCGCGTGCGCACCGCCTTCTTCGGCACCTCCGCGTTCGCGGCGACCGTTCTGCGCCGACTCGCCGGCTCGCCCCACCGCCCGACCCTGGTCGTAACGCCACCCGACCGAAAGCGAGGTCGCGGCCGCCGGCTCGCCGCGCCGCCGGTCGCCGAGCAGGCCGCCGAGCTCGACATCGCGCTGCTGCAGACGGCGAGTGTCAACGAGCCCGAGGCAAGCGCGCGAATACTTGCCGGCGCCTTCGATCTCGCCGTCGTCTGCGCCTTCGGCCAGCTGATCAAGGAACCGCTGATCTCGGAGCTCGACCTGCTCAACGTCCACCCGTCGCTGCTGCCGCGATGGCGCGGTGCGGCCCCGATCGAGCGCGCGATCCTCGCCGGTGACGAGCGCACCGGGGTGAGCATCATGCGGCTCACCAAGGGACTCGAATCGGGCCCGATCGCGCTGCAGGAGGAGCTGGCGATCGGGGCCGATGAGAACTTCGGCGGACTCGAGACCCGGCTGGCGGCGCTCGGTGGCGATTTGATGGTGAGAGCGCTCGACATCGGCGATGCTGAGACCCTCGAGTTCCGCGAGCAGGATGAGGCGGACGCGACCTACGCCGAGAAGGTCGGCCCGGAGGATCGCCGGCTCGATCCCTCGCGGCGGGCGGTCGAGCTCGAGCGGGCGGTTCGCGCGCTGACTCCACAGGTCGGGGCGTACCTGGAAATCGAGAGTGAGACCCGGCTTGGCGTGTCTGCCGCGGCGGTTTGGAAACCCGACCCCGAGGATCCCGGGTCCGAGCAGGTCTCGCTCGACCCCGGCGAGCTACGTGGGCGTGACGGAATGTTGTTGCTCGGATGCGGCGAGGGCATTCTCCGGCTCGTCACCGTTCAGCCTCCAGGTAAGAGGCCGATGGCTGCCGACGCCTACCTGCGTGGGCATCCGGAGCCCGGTCACGCGGTGTGAGCGCGACCGCCCCTCGCCGCGCCGCCTTCGAGGTGCTACGCCGTGTCTTCGAGGACGACGCGTGGGCCGACCGCGTGCTCCCCGGCGCGCTCGAGCGAAACCGGGTCTCGCCACGCGAGCGCGGCCTCGCCCAGCGGCTCGCCTACGGATCGGTCCAGCGCCGCGGCAGCGCCGACCACCTGATCGAGCGCTACTCGAAGCGCTCGATCGAGCAGCTCGACCCGCCGCTGCGGGCCGCGCTTCGGCTCGGCGTCTTCGAGTTGCTTTTTTCCGACGCGCCCGCGCATGCTGCCGTCGACCAGGCAGTCGGGCTGGCCAAGTCGGCTCCCGGAGGCCGCCGGGGCTCGGGCCTCGTCAACGCCGTGCTGCGACGGACAGCAGAGGGTGGCCGGGCCGCTCTCGATGGACTCGGCGAGGACGAGGCTGCGACGGCCGCCGTCGTTCATTCGCATCCGCTTTGGCTCGCCGAAATGTGGTGGCGGGAGCTCGGTCGTGAGACGGCGCTCGGCTTGATGGCCGCGGGAAACCGGCCGGCGGAGACGGCGCTGCGCGCGAATCTGCTTCGCCTTTCGGCGGCCGACCTGATCGCCGAGCTCGGCGAGGGTGGGGTGGAGGCGATCGCCGCTCCCGGCCCGGCACCGCTCGACTCGCCCGAGTCGATCGTCGTCGAGGGCGCGCTCGGGAGCTCGGGCGCGAGTGCAATCGAGGCAGGCAGGGCGGTCGGGCAGTCGCGCGCTTCGGCAGCCGCCGTCGCCTTGCTCGACCCACGCCCCGGAGAGTCCGTTCTCGACCTTTGCGCGGGCCCCGGGCTGAAGTCGACGCAGATCGCGGCGAGGATGGAGAACCTCGGCACCGTTCGATCGATCGAGCTGCGCGCGCAGCGCGCCTCCCAGGTGCGCCGTCTCGCCGACAGGCTCGGCGCGACGATCGTCGATGCGATCGAGGCCGACGCTTCGGCGGTTGATGACCCCGGCGCGGGTTACGATCGCGTTCTCGTGGATCCCCCCTGCTCAGACCTGGGAACGCTTGCATCGCGTCCCGATGCTCGCTGGCGCAAGCGGGCTGAAGATCCGGCCCGCCTGGCAACGCTTCAGCGCTCGATACTCGCGCGCGGGGCTGCGTGCCTTCGCCCGGGGGGCACGCTCGTCTATTCGACCTGCACGATCTCGGCGCGGGAGAACGAAGGGCTCCTCGGCGGCTTCCTCGACGGCGAGGGCAAGCGGCTCGGCGTCGATGCCGACCACCTGGGCGAACGTTTCCCAGCGCTCGCCCCGGCCGGCGATCCGCGTTTCTTGCAGACTCGGCCGGACCGCGACGGCACCGACGGTTTCTTCCTCGCCCGTCTGCACCGCGAGGAAGTCCGGTGACCGATCCCGCGAGCGCGATCCCGCGGCCGGGCTGCCCCGGCTGTGGCGAGCCCTGGCTGCGGCCGACGAACCTGCCCGGGCGTTACCGCTGCGTCAACTGCCTCAGCCGGTTCGAGCTCGTCTCGGCCTGTCCCGATTGCGGTGAGCACCAGACGATCGCCCGGATGCGGACCGACGAGGACCTTCGCTGTCAGCATTGCGGCCAGTCGATGCTGAAGGCCATCTAGTGGGCCTCCCAGGAACGTTGCACCCGAAACGGCGGCCGCAGATCGCCGCCGTGGCTACGTCCTCAGTCGCCCACATGGCGCTG
>JBPCRS010000167.1:0-9145 GCA_050996575.1 Solirubrobacterales bacterium | reverse complement strand
GCTGCACTTGACTACTTCGGCAACCGTAGCGAGGATCTTTAGGCAAGTTGCTCTATTCCTGGTTCGACCGGCCCGGCGGGACGTTGCCGGAATTCCCGGCGGTGTCCGTTGAATTGGCCTGACCCGGAGCGTCGGCGGCGACCCGTCCTGGCGGCACCTTTCCCGAGTTGCCCGCGGTCGCCGCACCGGTCCCCGTGGTCGCGAGTGAAGGCGTTGCGGGCGTTGCGGGATTCCCGGGCGTCGCGGGGTCCGCGGGCGTCGCGGGGTTCGCGGGAGCCGGAGTCGGTTCCGACGCGCCTGCGCCGGTGGAACCGCCCTCGCCTGACGAAGCGGTGCCGGAGCCGTTACCCGGCGCAGTCGAGCCACTCGAGCCGGATCCGCCGTTCGATCCCGACCCGGCGTTTGACCCGCCGCTGCCGCCGAGCCCGGGTGCCGACCTGTTCCCGCGAGCATCGCCGGGGCCGGCTGCCGCACCGGGTCCTCGAATCGTGGATCCCGCAGCACCCCCGGCCGAGCCGGAGCCCGTAGCGCCGGAATCTTTACGCCCGTCTCCGCCCAGCCGAACGACGGCCGTCTCGTCTTCGCCGCCGACTACCGGCTCACGGATATCGATCGTCGAGGGGGCCGAGCTCGAGAGGCTGGTGGGCCAGTCCGAGAACGAGACGAGCGCCGTCATCAGCGCGAAGAAGATGGCCATGCCTCCGACCATTGTCCCTAATGCCCCGGTACCGACCAGGTACGGCTTGTTGAACATCATCATCTGTCCTCCTTGACCCCGTATCGCCAAGGTACAGCAGAGGCTTGAGCTTCTTGGACTAACGAGTAATTCCACGGCAGTGTGTGCGCGGGGCGTGGAATTACTCGTCTAGAGGTAGCCCATCGGATCGACGGCGGCACCATTGATCCGGACCTCAAAATGCACGTGGTCGCCGAAGCACGATCCGGTACAGCCGACGTAGCCGATCACGTCGCCCTGGTCGACGCTGCCCGAGGTGATCGCGAACGATGACTGGTGGGCATAACACGTTGAGAGACCGCCGCCGTGGTTGACGCAGGTGTAGTTGCCGTAGCCGCCGGTCGGAGCGGCAAGAGCGATCGACCCCGACTGCGCGGCGCGGATCGGCGTTCCTGCCGGGACAGCGATGTCGACGCCCTCGTGGATCCGCCCCCAGCGAGGGCCAAACGGCGACACCACGGGACCGTTGACCGGCCAGATGAAACCCTGCGATCCGCCCTGGACCGGGCCGGCGGGGATTTGCGCGGGAACCGCGCCACTAGCCGACTGCTCCGCGGCGGCGGCGCGAAGCTGAGCCTGGATGTCGTCCTCGAGACCATCGATGTCGCCCTCGAGGCGCTCGATGTTCTGGTCGACGGTCGAAAGACTCGCGGCCTTGTCCTGACGCGCTGCGGTCAGCTCACCCTCGCGTGCCTCGAGTTGCGAGCGGGTCCGGGCGAGCTCGCGCTTCTTCGCCGATATCTCCGCCTTCGCGTCCTCGATCTCGGTGACCGTGTCGACGGTCTCCGTCTTCAGCTCGCGAACGCGGGAGATGATCGTCGAGTCCTGGTCCTCGATTCGATTCAGGTACTCGTAGCGCTCGATCAGGTCGTCGAAGCCATCGGACTCGAGGATCACGGTGAGCACGTCCGGCTCGTCCTGCTTGTAGATCGCGATCAGCCGCTGCTCGAGCACCCCGATCGAGCGGTGGTAGCGCTTGCGCAGGCCGGCGAGCCGCTCGCGTGCAGAGGCGAGCTGCGAACGGGTCGCCTCGAGCTCGTTGAGGACGGTCGCCTCGCGCGTGCGGAGGATCGAGATCTCGCCCTCGAGCTGGGAGATGTCATCCGAGTAAGCGGCGATCTCCGTGCTGAGGACATCCTTCTCCTCGCGCTCCGTATCGAGGGCAGCCTCCTTCTCGTCGACCTGGCCCTGCAGGTCCTGGGCCGGCGCCGCGGCGGTGCCCAATGCGACCGACCCGAGCAAGGCGGCAAGTGCGGCGGCGATCCGGATTCGAGGTTTCATCGACTGACTGCAGGCGGCGCTGAAGCGACGGCGAGAGTAGCGCGGTGGGCTCTCGGGAGCCCCGGTAAGGAGTCCTAAAATCCCTGCATGCATGGTCTTTTGCAGTGGGAGGAACCGTGCAGCCCGCGTAACCGGTAAACCCGCCGCGGCGGGTCAGGTGCCCTCGAGCGTAATCAGGCCCCCGCCAGCCTCCTCTTCCATCTGCAGCGTCGTGTGCTCGATCGCGAACTCGTCGCGAAGGACGAGCTCGAGACGGGCGCGAACCAGGTCACGATCGGCGCCGCGGCGAACGACCACGTGTGCCGAGAGCGCGACGAAGCCGGAGGTCACCGTCCAGACGTGAAGGTCATGAATCGCGCTCACCTCCTCGACCCGGCAGAGCGCGTTGCCGAGCTGCTCGACGTCGATGGTCTGCGGCGCCGACTCCATCAGCACGTTGAGCGGCTCCGAGATCAGCCGCCAGGAGGAGGCGAGGACGAGCCCGGAGATCAACAGGCTGGCCACCGCATCGGCCTGCTCCCACCCGGTCGCGAGGATGATGATCGCCGAGCCGATCACGCCGAGCGAGCCGAGCGCGTCGGCGGCCGAGTGGCGCAGGACGCCCTCGAGGTTGATGTCGCCGCGCTCGCCGCGGGCGAGGACGATCGTGGCGAGGACATTGCCGGCGAGGCCTACGAGGCCGAGCACCAGGACCGGAGCCCCGTCGAGCGCGACCGTCTCGGAGAACCGGCCGACCGCCTCGATCGCAATCCAGATCGAGATCGCGACGAGGGCGAGGCCGTTGACGAGGCCGGCGAGCACCTCGGCACGCTGCAGTCCAAAAGTCCGCCCGGCTCGGGCAGGGCGCGCCGCCATACCCGCCGCGATCAAGCCAAGCGCAATCGCACCGACGTCGGAGAGCACGTGGCCGGCGTCGGCGAGCAGCGCCAGCGACCCGGTGAGGAAGCCGCCGATCGCTTCGGCTAAAAGCAACACGATGTTGATCGCGAGCGCGACCAGCATCCGCCGCCGCGAGTCCTCCCGCCGCGCCGCGAGCTTCGCCCCGGTGACGTCATGCGAATGCCCTTGAGCGTGAGCCACAGCGCCAACGTAACCACGTTTGCGAAGGACGCGGAGGCGGGTCAGGCTAAAGCCTTACCCCGTTCGGTTGTTCAGGCAGTGACGGGTTCTTTGGCGTCGTCGGCGGAGGCGCCGTTGGAGCTGACCGTGGCTGCGATCGTGCCGCCGGATGCGTCGGCGGCGATCTCCGCGGCCTCGTTGAGCTTGCGGCGAGCCTCGCGGTATTCGTTGACCTGCATCCGAGCGACGACGAGCCGCTGGATCTCGGCGGTGCCCTCGAACAGCTGGTAGATCTTCGCGTCGCGGAACCACTTCTCGAGCGGGCACTCACGCGTCTGCGCGTACGGGCCGACCAGATCCATCAGCGTCTCGGTCGCCCACATCGCGACGTCGCCGGCCTTGAGCTTCGACATCGAGCCCTGGCCACCGGTCATCGGCGTCCCCGAGCGGCCCATCCACGAAGCGCGCTGGACGAGCAGCCTGGCGGACTCGATCTCGGTCGCGACGTCGGCAAGCACCTGCTGGACCTCCTGGCGGCGAAGCGCCGGCTCGCCGGCGGTCGAGCTCTCGTCGAGCGCAGACCAGATCGGATCGACCGGACCGCCATCCTCGAGGAATTCGAGCGTCCACTCATACGCCGCCTGGGCGATCCCGAGCGCCGACGCACCGACTACCGGCCGGGTCAGCTCGAACGTCGCGAGCGCGTTCGAGGCGCGGCCCGAGGACTGGCCCGAGCGTGCGCGCTCGAGCTTCGCTTCGAGCTTGTCGATGCCGCCGAGCAGGTTCTCGACAGGAATCCGGCAGTCGTCGAGCACGACCTCCGCCGTGTGCGAGGCGCGGATCCCGAGCTTCGTCTCCTTCTTGCCCTGGCGCAGCCCCGGCGTGTCCTTGCCGACTACGAACGAGGCCTGGCCGCGGTGGCCGAGTTCGGGATCGACGGTGGCGACGATCACATGCACGTCGGCGATACCGCCATTGGTGATGAAGACCTTGGTCCCGTTCAGGACCCACTCGTCGCCGTCACGCTTGGCCGTCGTCCGCATGCTCTTCACGTCCGAGCCGGCCCCGGCCTCGGTGACGCCGTAGGCGCCGAGCTTCGGGTCCTCGGAGGAGCCGAGGCACTGCGGAATCCACTCCATCATCTGATCCGGGGTTCCCGACGCGGCGACGCCGGCGGCGGCGAGCATCGAGCCCGAGACCGCCAGTGCGATGCCGGCGCAGCCCCAGTGCAGCTCCTCGGCATAAATCACGCTGAGCTGACCGCTGGCGTCACCGCCGACGCGCTGCATGTGATCGGCGCCGGTCAGGCCCCACTTGTGGGCCTCCTTGATCACTTCCCACGGGGTCGATTCGTCGGCGTCGTGCTTGGGCGCCGCCGGGCGAATCACCTCGGTCGAAAATCGCCGGCAGAGAGCCTTGAACTCCAGAGCCTCGTCGGAGAGCGCAAAATCCATCTCAGTCTTGACCTCCTGGCGGCGCCCTCGAGCGTCCACCGGATCGATACCGATTGACTGGTCAGTCAACCGCCCTAAGGGAAAGGTTACAGGGGAGGGCGGGCGAGAGCGCCGTAAAGCCGGCGGGCTCGACGTTCGAGCTGCCGGCGGGGATCGAGTCGATCGAGGCGGCGGGCGACGTAGTCGACAACGGATAGATTCGCCAACTCGTGTTCACCAGAATTCGCTATTTCTTCGAGGACGTCGGCTATTGGTTCTCGGATCGCTTCAGCCTCCGAAGAGGAGGCGAGCAGGCGCCCGCCTCGACCGAGGACGCCGCGACCGCCGGCTCGAACGGCAGCGCCGACGCGATCGCCGCGCCGCCGCAGGCCGACGGATCGCGCCGCCAACGCCGCCGCGAGCAGCGAACCGAAAAGCGCGAGGCGCGCGTCGCCAAGCGCGCCGCGAAGGCGGAGGCAAAGGGCGCGAAGACCGCCGCGGCGGGAGCGCCGAGCTCCCCTGATTCTCCGTTCGCGACCGCGGCGCCGGATTTGCCGGCGGAGACCGAGAAAACCACCGAGCTGCCCTCTACTGCGGCGCCGCGCAAGCGCCGTCGGCCCAGCCTGCCCAGCCGTCCCAGCCTGCCGAAGCCAAGGCTGCCACGGCCACGCTTCTCGCGGCCGACACTCTCGCGCCCCGGACGGCGCGGGATCTTGATCGGCGCGATCGTGCTCGTCCTCGGCGCCCTGGTCGCGGTCTTCCTGATCACCGACTTCGAATTCGGCTCCGATCCCGAACCCGCACCCGCGCCGCAGATCGTGATCGAGGAGGAGGCGCCGGTCCCCGAGGAGGCGCCCGAGCTCGGCTTCCCGGCGTTCGCGACGAAGAACACGACGAGGGTTGTCGGTGCCGACCCGGTCGCGGACGCCGCCGGCGTTGCGCTCGCGACGTCACCCGCGACCGGAGGGGTCGAGGGGCCGGCGGCGGTGACGCTCGTCGCCGTGGATGATTGGCCGGCGGCGATCGCCGCCTCCTCCCTGGTCGCCGAGCCCGTCTCCGCGCCGATCCTGTTCAGCGGCCCCGACGAGGTCCCCGACCTGACCCTGACCGCGCTCACCGCGCTTGCGCCGCAGGGCTCCTCGGAGACCGGCGACGCCCAGCTCTTCAGTTTCGGCAGCGCGCTCGCCCCTGAGGGTTTGCGGGCGGAGGAGGTCTCGGGAGCGAACCCCGCCGAGCTCGCCGCGGCCGCCGCGACGCTGCGCGAGGAGCTGACCGGCGACAAGCCTGAGCACATCGTCCTCGCCTCCTCGGATCGGCCTGAGTTCGCAATGCCGGCCGCCGCCTGGGCGGCGCGATCGGGCGATCCGGTGCTTTTCGTCCAGAGCGATTCGGTGCCGACGCCGACGCTCGAGGCGCTGGAACGGCTGAAGGACGTACCCGTTTACGTGCTCGGCCCCGAGCCCGTGGTCTCCGAAGACGTGCTCGAACAGATCGCCGAAGTGACCAAGGCCGAGCCGAAGCGAATCGGCGAGGACGACGCTGTCTCGAACGCAATTGCATTCGCCCGCTACTCGGACGGCAGCTTCGGCTGGAACATCAGCGACCCCGGGCACGGCATGGTGCTCGCGAACGCGACCCGGCCCGCCGACGCCGGCGCCGCGGCACCGCTCTCGGCGAGCGGCAAATGGGGACCGCTGCTCTTGACCGACAACGCCGACGTCCTGCCGGCACCACTCGAGGGCTACCTGCTCGACATCAAGCCGGGTTACGTCGACGACCCAACCCGGGCGGTCTACAACCACGCCTGGCTGATCGGCAACGCGGACGCGATCTCCGTCGACGTCCAGGCGCAGGTCGACGAGCTGCTCGAGCTCGCCCAGGTAGAGTCGGGCCGCGGCGGGGCGCGCTTCGGCCCGGTCCCGGGCCAGCCCGACTCTGAGCCCGAAATCGAACCGGACGATCCCAAAAATCCCTGAGGCGAGAGGCCAGTGAGCGAGCACGAGCGAGCCGACCGGCTTAGCCCCTCCCACGAGGTGACCGTCGCCGACATCCGCGCACTCGCCGGCCCCTCGACTCCGCACTTCGCGCTGCAGATCCGCAACCGGGTCCGGCGTCTGATCAAGCCGCTGCCCGCCGACCACCCGGCGCGGATCGAGGGCGAGCGCCAGATCGCCCGGCTCGAGCAGCTCGCCCAGCACAGCGGCGATCCCCGCGGCGCCGGCCCGACGCGCTCGCTGTAGTGGCCACCCACGAGACTGACGCCTCAGCCGCCGAGCGAGCAGCCACAATGCTCGACGCGAAGCACGCGAGCGCCGGCGAAAGCTGGCCCAGAGACTCTTTCCTCGACCTGCTCGGCGAGGACACGAATGCCGACGCCGCAGGCGATAGCGCCGTCCCGGGCTCGGGGTTCACCCAGGCGCTGATGAACACACGGATCGTGCCGACGATCTACGAGCGCTGGTGGCGTCCGGGCCTTGCCCGGGTGGCAAAGGGGGTGACCGGGCCGGGGATGGCGGAGGAGGTCCGCATCGCTCGGCTGCTGATGGGGCTCTCGCGCGGCGACACCGTGCTCGACGTCGCCTGCGGGCCCGGCAATTTCTCGCGCGAGTTCGCCCGCGACGCAGGCGAAAGCGGATTGGTCGTCGGCCTCGACGGATCGCGGACGATGCTCGAGCGGGGCGCCGCCGAGCTGCGTCGCTCGGCACTCGCGAACCTCGCGCTCGTCCGTGGCGACGCGACCGCGCTGCCCTTCGAGCACGGCTCGTTCGATGGGGTCTGCTGCTTCGCCGCGATCCACCTTTTTGCCGATCCCTATGCCGCCCTCGACGAGATGGCGCGCGTCTTGCGCCCCGGGGGGCGGATCGCATTGATGGCCTCGGTTCGGCGCCGGCTGACGCTGCCGCCGCTGAAGCCGGTGATCGAGCGTGCGAGCGGGATGCGCCTGTTCGAGCCCGGCGACCTCACCGGGGCGCTGGCCGAGCGCGGTTTCACCGACGTCCATCAGCGACTCGCCGGGATGGTCCAGTTCGTCGGGGGCCGGATGACCGGCGGATAGATCGGCCGTACGGCGATGACCGCTGCCGACTGCGGGATTGGTGCTTGAAACGCGAGCGCGAGCGGCTCGGGGTAAGGTCGGATCGATGAAAGAGCTCGCCCCGGGCGTCTACAAGCTCAGCGGCTTCCCGCCGAACGCGATCAATGTCTACGTCATCGACGGCGTTCTTATCGATGCCTCGACGCGCTATGCCGGCCACCGGATATTGCGCCAGATCAAGGGGCATGAGATAACGGCGCACGCTCTCACCCATGCCCACCCCGACCACCAGGGCGCCAGCGACCGGGTCTGCAACGAGCTCGGGATCCCGTTCTGGGTCGGCACGCTCGACGTGCCGGCGGCCGAGAACCCCGACCTGATCGGCGAGCGCCAGCCCGATCACCCGATCGCGCAGTTCTTCCACAAGGTCTGCACCGGGCCAGGGCACGGGGTCGACCGTCCACTCGAGGAGGGCGACCGGGTCGGATCATTCGAGGTCCTCCACGTTCCCGGGCACTCGGCCGGCCACGTCGCCTTCTGGCGCGAGGCCGACGGCGTCCTCGTCGCCGGCGACGTGCTCAACAGCGCCGACCCGTTCACCGCGATCCCCGGCCTGCGATTGCCGAAGGACTTCTTCACTCCCGACCCGGCGCAGAACCGGCTCTCAGCGAAGCGAATCGGGGAGCTCGAGCCCTCGCTGGTCCTGCTCGGCCACGGCCCGCCGGTCAGAGACAAGGCCAAGTTCGCCGAATTCTGCCGCGGGCTCTAGTGGGCCTAGCTACGGCGTGGCGCTCTCGGCGCCGGTCGCTGCACCATCCGTCGTTTCGCCGCAGTCATCGGGAATTCCGAGCTCGGTAGCGAGCTGGTCGCTCTCCGTACCGAGTTCCTCGATCTGCGTAGCGACCTCGCTGTTCGGGTCCGTGCTGGCCTCGATGATTGCGCCCGGATCGTCGGTGATCAGATCGCTCGACTCCTGCAGGTTGCCGATCAGCGTGTCGTAATCCGCGGCCTGGTCCTCGGGAGGCTCGATCGCATCGAGGTCGGAAATCAGCGAATCGAACAGCGGCGCGAGCTGATCCGAGATAAAGGTCTCGAAGCTCGCCTCGTCGCCCGAGAGCACGGCCTCCTGGAGCCCGGTCTGCAGGCCGACGAAATCCGCGGCCGCGTCATCGCAAACTGCGGTGACCTGGGCGACGAAGTCATCGCTCCCGGAATCGCTACTCGTCGACTCCTCGTCGTCGCCACCACATCCGGCGGCGATCACCCCGGTCGCCAGAACGGCGGCACACAAGACGACCAGTCTGCTTCGCATTCAAGTTCTCCTATCGGTTTGCCCGCCAACCGCGGGCAATCTATCGGGGAGACCGACTCAGCGGACTCCGCATTGGAGTGAGCCGTAGTCGCTCGCCAGACGGCCCGCCTCGCGCAGAGCCTTTGGAGGTTCAAAGCCCGGCCGTGGATCGCGGTCGATCTGCTCGGCGGCGCGCTCGGTTGCGGCGAGGATTCGCTCGATCCGGCGCTCGCCGCCCCCCAACGGCGGCAATGCGGCGATCAGATCGAACCCCCCCCGAAAACCCAGCGACACCCCCCCGCGCGAAAAAC
>JBPCRS010000146.1:0-18624 GCA_050996575.1 Solirubrobacterales bacterium | reverse complement strand
CCGCTGAGCAGCTCGCGCCGCGGTGCGAAGACGATGTCGGCGAGCGCCGCGATCGAGTCGCCGAGGTCGGCGCCGAAGCGGTCGAGGCGCCACTGCTCGGTGTTCTCGGGGTCGAGGCCGAAGACCTCGGCGACCGCGTCGATCGTGTCCTCAGCGTCGAGTTCGTAGCGCTCCATCACGCGCTCCTCACCGCGCTCACCGGCGCCGTGGTGGCGATGAAGCGCTCCTCGCGGCTCGGCTGCTTGTAGCTGTGCGGGCGCGGCAGGATCCGCGCGGTCTCGAGCAGGATCAGCAGGTCGAGGCCGATCGAGCGATGCTTGAGGTAGTAGAGGTCGTGGCTCAGCTTCTGGGCGCTGCCCGAATCCGAGCCGGCGTAGCCGCAGCGGACCTGGGCCCAACCGGTGAGCCCGGGGGTGGCGAAGTGGCGACGCTGGTAATGGGGTAGCGAGTCGCCGAGGACTGAGGTCAGCTGCGGGCGCTCGGGGCGCGGGCCGAAGAGGGTCATCTCGCCGCGCAGGACGCACCACAGTTGCGGAAGCTCGTCGATGTGCAGGCGGCGAAGGACGTGGCCGACCCGGGTAATCCGCTCGTCGCCGGTCTGACACCAGACCGCCTCGCCGCCGGCCTCGGCGTCGGGGACCATCGTCCGTAGCTTCGGCATCAGGAACTCGGTGCCGCCGGCGCCGACGCGGCGCTGGCGGTAGATCACCGGGCTGCCGTCGGTGAGCTTGATCGCGATCGCGGCGATCGCGACGATCGGCGCGGCGACGATCGCGATCGCGCTGCCGACGACGATGTCGAGGGCGCGCCTGGCCGCGGCCGAGCCGCTGCCGTAGCGGGGATGCATCAGGTAGCCGAACCAGCGGCCGTCGATGACGCCGAGCGGAACCTGGCCTCGAACGCTCTCGTAGAGCTGGCCGGCGTCGATCAGGTCGACCCCGTGCGCCAGGCAGACATCGGCAACCTGTTCGTAGACCTCTGTCTGGGTGCGCGGAGCCTTCTCGTCGAAGCCGTCCACGGCGGTCGGAAGCCGTCCGTGGACGAGCAGTTCGATCCGGTTCTCGCCGACGGCGCGCTCGAGTCCGGGGAAGTCGCAGATCGCGCCCTGCTCGTCGGCGATGAAGCCGACGATCCGATGGCTCGGGCTGCGGCCGGTGTCAAGCGCTGTGGCGAGCGCGAAGGCGAGGTCGGCCGAGCCGATCACGGCGGTGCGGACGGGGCGCTGCGTGGCGCCGATCCCGGGTAGCCGCGCAAGCACGCCGCCGGCTACGGCGGCGAGCAGCGCGGCTACCAGCACGGTGCCGTGAATCGCGATGCCCGCAAGCGCTAGCGCGCCTGCGGTCGCTGCGACTCCGGCGACAACCGTGGCCGCGCCGACGATCGGCGCGGCGAACGGGGTCAGGGAAAGCGGAAGGTTGAGCGAGTCGAGCGTGCGCCCGGCGAGCCAGGCGCCGGCGGCGAGGACGATCGCGATGCCCGGGGCGAGGCTTGCCCCGAGTGTGGCGGCGAGCACGGCCAGCGGCGCCCAGGCACGAGCCAGGGTTGCGGGCATCGTCATCCTGCGGAAGGCGCTCCGTGTCGTTTCGATTGCGTCCATGGGTCAACCATCGGGCCGCGAGGGGTGAGCGCACATCAACCCGCGGGGTGATTGACCGGGGTGATTGCGCTACCAGCGAGGGGTCACCCGCTCAGATGAGTGATTCCCAATCCCCGCGCACGCGCTAGATGGCGGCGACCCGGTCGATCTCGGTGGCGAGCTCGCGGATGAGCTCGGCGAGGTCTTCGGTTGGCGTATCGGCGGGCGCCTGGGCCTCGAGCCGCTCGGCGATCCGGTTGACCGCCGCCGCGCCGACCATGCGGCTGGCACCAACGATCCGGTGAGCGTTTCGGCGCGCCCCGTCGCGGTCCCCGTCCGCGATCGCGGCCTCGATCGCAGCGAGGTCCTTGCGCGTCGTCTCGACGTAGTCGGAGAGGACCTTCGCCTGCAGCGTCGCGTCGTCGCCGGTGATCTCGGCGAGCACCGCCTCGTTGACGACGATGCGGGCGCCTCCGGGCGCCTCGGGCAGCTCGACCGGACCGGGCTCGGGAGCCTGCCACGGCAGGTCGGGAAGCCAGCGCTGCAGCCGCTCGGCGAGGATCGCGATCGTCGCCGGCTTCGTGATCAGGTCGTCCATTCCGGCCTGCTGGCAGCGCTCGAGCTCACCGGAGAGCGAGCTGGCGGTGACGGCGACGATCGGGATCCGAGCGGCGCCGGCGCTCCGCTCGCCGGCACGCAGGCGCCGGGCGAGCTCGTAGCCGTCCATGTTCGGCATGTGGATGTCGGCGAGAACGAGCGCGTAGGAGCGCCCGCCGAGCCGCTCCAGTCCTTGCAGCCCGTCCTCGGCGGTCTCGGCGCGAAATCCGATCGCCTCGAGCTGGGTGACCATCACGGTGCGGTTGACCGGGTGGTCCTCGACCAGGAGCAGCAGGCTGCCCTCGCGCTCGGCACCATCGGGGCTCGGCAGCGGACGGCCGAGGACGGCGTGCTCGCTCGAATGCGGCGGCTTCTCGCTGAGCTCGCCGGGATCGCCGACCGGCGCGTCGATCCTCACCCGCATCGTCGTGCCGCTTCCGGGCGCGCTCTCGAGCGAGATCTCGCCGCCCATCATCTCGGCGATCTCGCGGCTGATCACGAGGCCGAGTCCGGTGCCGCCGGCGCGGCGGGTGGCGCCGGCGTCGACCTGCCTGAACGGTTCGAACAGCGCCGTCTGGTCTGACTCGGCGATCCCGATTCCGGTGTCGGCGACGGCGATCTCGATCCGCTGCGAATCGGCGCTCTCGCCGAGGACTCCGATGCGCAGCTCGATCCGCCCAGACGGCGTGAACTTGATCGCGTTCGAGAGCAGGTTGGCGATCACCTGACGCAGCCGGTTGACATCGAGCACGTGCGCGGCTGCGAGCTTTGGATCGACCTCGAGCAAAAGCACGAGCCCGGCCTCGGAGGCGGCCTGGCGGTACTGCATCGCGACGTCCTCGAACATGTTCCGAAGCGAGACCGTCGCCGAGGCGATTGTCAGCTTGCCGGCCTCGATCTTCGACATATCGAGGACCTCGCCGATGATCTCGAGCATCGACGACGCCGAGCGCTGCGAGATCTCGATCAGCTTTCGCTGGTCGGAGTCGAGATCGGTGCGGGCGAGCACGTCGAGCGTGCCCGATACGCCGACCATCGGCGTGCGCAGTTCGTGGCTCATCACCGCGAGGAACTCCGATTTCGCCGCGTCGGCCTGCTCGGCCGCATGCTCTGCCTCGCGGCGGCGAGCGATGTCGTGCTGGATCGAGCCCGCCATCTCGTTGAAGTCGTAGGCGAGCTGGGCGAGCTCGGAAACGCCCCCGGGCCGGGTGCGCTCGCTGTAGTCGCCCTCGGCGATTCGCCTGGTAACGGCGGTCAGGCGGCGAAGCGGCGAGACGATCCAGCGCGCGGTGATGAACAGCGCGACCGCGACGACGAGGCCGAGGGCGATCAGGATCACTGCGCGGACGAGCAACAGGTCGTCGCGTCGATCCTCGAGGTCGGCGACGCGACGCGAGGTGCGAGCGGCGACGCCGTCGCTGAAGCTGTCGATGTCGGACTGGATCTCCTGCCTACGGTCGGCGTACTTGTCATCGCTGAGGCGAGTCTCTTCATCGGAGCTCGCGGCGGCGCCCTGGTCCTCGCCGGCCTGCGCCGAGCGCATCTGCCCGAGCTCGAAAGCGGCGAGGCGGTCGGACTCGCCGATCGCCTCCTGCAGGCCCTCGAGCTCGGTCGGGGTCAGCTGCTCGCGGCGAGCGAGCTCGACGAGCGCGATCGGATCGCCGTACTCCACTCCCTTCTTGCCATTCGCGATCACCGTCTGCCAGAAGTCGGCGTCATAGTCGAGTGGGCGCGGCGCCTCGCCGGCGCGGATGTTGAGGGTCTCCTGATGGTGGTCGCGAAAGCGCTGCTCGCCCGTCGCCACGTAGAGCGTCGCCAACCGGGTCAAGTCGGCGGCGTTCGCCGAGACCTCGTCGCCGAGCGCGAGGTCGTCGAGGCGGTCGAGCTGAGCCTCGCGGCGCTCGCTCGCGTTATCCAGTTGCAGCGTCGTGACGCGGAACAGCAGGCCGGCGACGACGACCGCTGAGACGAGCAGCAACCCGATCAGCTGCCGGATCGAGATCCGGCGCCCGCTCCTCACTCGCTTCTCACTCGCTTTGCTCCGGCGACCAAGTCGACGCCCAGCCGGCCAGCTCACCCGGCGCCATCGGCTCGGCGACGAAGGCACCGCTGGCGCGCTCGCAGCCGAGCGCGGCAAGAAGCTCCCATGCCGTCCGGTCCGTGCAGCCGGCGGCCTCGGTCTCGAGCCCGAGTCCGCGGGCGCGCTCGATCGAGGCCTCGAGCGCTGAGCCGGAGGTGTGCTCCTCGCCCGCGCCCAGCGCCTCGGCGAGGATGCCGGCGGCGATCCTCACCGCGACGAACGGGCCGCGCTCGAGCTGGGCCGTGGCGACGGCACCCCCATCGCTGCTTGCAAGCGCCAGCCGGAAGCCCTTGAGCCGCAGCCTCGTCAGCACTTCGAGCACCGTCGCGTCCTCGCGTGAGACCGCACGCTCGTCGACCTCGATCGTGATCTTCGCCGGCGTGCCGCCGGCGTCGGAGACGATCTGCGCCCAGCGGTCGGGCAGGCCGAGGTCGGCGAGTGCGTCGTCGGCGGCGGCGACCGAGACCGGGACGTCGTGGCCCGCATCGGCGAGCTCGAGTTGGATCGCGCATGTCTCGGCCATCAGCCGTGGCGAGAGCGGCCCTGGGAGGAGCGCGGCGGCGCTGAGGGCGCCGGTGGCGATCTCGACCACGGGCCGCAACTGCAGCTCGATTTCGCCGCGATCGAGCGCGGCGTCGAGCTCATCGGCGTTGCTCGAAGCCTGTGTCCCGCCGAGGGCCGCGGGCGAGTACTCGCCGATCGCGGCGAGCAGACGGCGCGCCGTCAGCGGCTTCGGGATCGCGCCGAGCACGGTCACCCCGTAGGCGCGCGCCATGCGGTCGGCGGCGGCGACGACCCGATCCTCGAGTCCGGAGGCGAAGATGACGGCGACCGCCGAGTGGCGGTCGGCGATGTGGCGGACGAGCTCGACGCCGTCCATCCCAGGCATGTCGAGATCGCAAACGACGATGTCGGGGCGCTTGCCCGAGTCGAGCACCGTCAGCGCCGCCTCGCCGTCAGCGGCCTCGAGCAGCGAGCCGACACCGAGGTTGGCGAGGATCTGCAGGATCGTCCTGCGCTGAAAATCGTGGTCCTCGACGACGAGGACGGTGAACTCGGCGACGTTCGTCATATAAATAGCTCGCGCTTCCCACCCAGCATCGAATGATTCTGTTCCGCGCTCACAGCAATCCCAGCTCGCGGCCCCTGGCGACCGCAGCCTCGCGGGAGGAGACGCCGAGCTTGAAGTAGAGCGTGCGCACATGCGTCTTGATCGTGTTGTGCGAGATGAACAACGAGTCGGCGATCTCGCGCAGGCTGCCGCTCCCGGTCAGCGCCCGCAAAACCTCGATCTCGCGCTCGGAAAGCTCGTCGCTGCCTTCGGCCGAGACGGCTCCTTCGGCGCCGGCTGAGGCGAGCGAGGACTCGAGCTCGCCGATCCAGCCACGAAGCACACCCGGGTCGCGCGCCGTGGCAATTCGTGCGGCGGCCTCGCGGAGCGTCATCCGCGCACCCTCGGCGTCGTCGTCGGCGGCCTGCGCCCGCGCCAGCTCGAGCATCGTCGCCGGCACCATCAGTGAGGAGTCGCGCCAGCCGCGGGCGAGCTCGAGCCCGGTCTCGCAGAAGCCGATCGCCACGCCGGGGTCGCCGGTGGCGGTCGCCAGCCGCGCCGCCGCGCAGATCACCGGAAGTGATTGCGGCACCGAGCGCAGCGGCCCCTGGCCACGGCGTTGGATCAGCCCGGCGACCAGGATTCGTGCCCGCGCCGCGTCGTCACGGCCGAGCGCCTCGAGCGCAAGCACGGCGGCCGGCAGGTAGGCGACCAGCGGCGGGGTTGCCGAGGGCTGGCGGCGGTGCTCCTCGCGAGCGGTCAGCGCCATCCGCTCGGCCTCCCCGCCGCGGCCGAGCAGGTGCAGGTGCCACGCGGTCATCGCCTCGACCGCGGTGCCGAGGGCGGATGCCGCGGGCAGCGTTTCGAGCGCCTCGGTGGCGGCGTCGATCGCACCGCCGAGGTCGTCGAAGCAGAGCAGAGCGGCGAGCGCCAAGGCGGCGAGTTCGAACGAGGGCGTGCCGTCGGGCATCGGTCCCTCCCAGCCGGCCTCGGCGCCGAGCTCGAGCCAGCGGTCGCGCTCGGCGCGGTCGCCGCGAAGCGCGGCGAGCATCGCCGAGATGAAACAGAGGCGGGCGTCGGCGGGGACGACGTCGGCGGGGAAGCGGGCGAGCCACTCGCGGGCGAGGCCGCCGAGCGCCCCGGACTGGACGAAGGCGACGCCGTGGCGAGCGAGCAGTTCGGCGGCGAGGTCCCACTCCTCGGCGGCGAGGTAGTGGCCCATCGCCTCGTGCAGCTCTTCCTCGCCGCCCTCGGACTCGAACCAGCGGCCGGCGCGGACGTGCAGCTCGCGGACCCGCTTCGAGTCCGATTCGGCCATCCGTGAGCGCAATACGTCGCGGAGCAGGTGGTGGAAGCGAAACCAGGTCCGGTCGGCGTCGAGCGAGCCGACCAGAAGCGAGGTCCGGGTGAGCTCGCGAAACGCCTCCCGCGTCCGTCGCTGCTCATCTGAGCCGAGCACGATCAGGCAGAGGTCGAGGCTGAAGCGGTCGAGCACCGAGGCCTCGAGCGCAAATCGGCTGACGTGCGCGGGATAGGAGCGAAGGACCTCGTCGGCGAGGCTGCCAATCAGGTCCTCGTCCGAGCTTCGAAGCTGCTCGGCGACGTGCTCGAGCGATTCGCCGAGGCGCAGCCGGGTCGCCGCCAGGTAGAGGGCCGCGGGCCAGCCCTCGGTCAGGCGCTCGAGGGTTGCGACCTGATCGCTCGTCAGGTCGAGGCCGAGCCCGGCGGTGAGGAAGCTGCCGACCTCGCCGGCGGAGAAGCGCAGGTCGTCGGCGCGGATCTCGAGGCAGTCGCCGTGAACCCGCATTCGCGTCAGCGAGGCAAAGCTGGGCTCGCGCCGGGTTGCGATCAGGACTCGGTGCTGGTGCGGCAGGTGATCGATGAACCAGTCGAGCAGTTCGAGCGTCGGCTCGTCGTCGACCAGGTGCAGGTCATCGAGGACGAGGTCGATCGGCTCGGGCTCCGAGTCGAGCGCGTCGAGCAACCCGATCAGTACCTCGTCCCGAATCTCTGGGTCGGGTGCCTGGGCCGCGTCGCGAACTTCGGTGAGCGACTCCGACCCGAGCACAGGCTCGAGCGCCGCAAGCACGGCGAGCCAGAAGCGCGCACCCTGATCGTCGGGGTCGAGGGAGAGCCAGGCCGTCCGCTCGGACTCACCGCGCCCGGCAAGCCACTGCGCCGCGAGCGTCGACTTGCCGAAACCGGGGGGACCGCTGAGGACGACGACGCGGGCGTGCGATGCCTCGATCGCGCCGAGCAGCAGCGAGCGCTCGACGTGCTCGTCCCTGACCGGCGGACGATGGAACTTCGTCCTCGGGAAGAGCGCTTCGGTCGCTGTCGGTGCCATCTCGCGCCATTCTCTCCGACCGGGCCGACAGGGCGCGGGCCCGCGCCGCAAAAGCACTCAGATCGGTTGCGAGACAGGCCGGATCAGGATCTCGTTGACGTCGACGTGGGGCCGCTGCGAGAGCGCGTAGATCGCGGCCGCGGCGATGTCGCCGGGGTCAAGCGCATTCTGCGGGCGGTTGTCGAAGAACGGGGTGTCGACCATCCCGGGCTCGATCAGCGTCACCCGGGTCGAGCTGTTGTCGTGCATCTGGCGAAGCTCCTGGCGAAGGCCCTCGGCGATCGCCGTCACCGCCCATTTCGTCGCCGAGTAGAGCGAGCCCGGCAACGCCCGGCGTCCAGCGACCGAACCCGTGATCAGGTAATGGCCGGAGTCGGCCTCGAGGAAGTGGGGGAGGGTGGCCCGGATCGTCAGCGCGACCCCGAGGACGTTGGTCAGGACCATCTCTCGCCACTGCTCCTCCGATTCCTCGAGAAACCCGCGTGTGGCGCCGAAGCCGGCGTTGGCGAAGACCGCGTCGAGCCGGCCATAGGCGGCGAGCGTCGCCTCGACGAATGACTCCTGGTCGGCCAGCGCCGTCACGTCGCAGCGATGGTGGATGGCGTGCTCGTGGCCGAGCTCGTCGGCGAGCTTGGCGAGCTTGTCCTCGCTCCGCGCTCCAAGCGCGACGCGCCATCCCGCCTCGACCGCCTTCCGGGCGGTCGCCGCGCCGATGCCGGTCGAAGCGCCGGTAATCAACATCACCCTGCCTTCGCTCATCGCCCGATTCAAGCAGGCTGGAAAAAAGGTCGCTTACATGGCCGATGCCAGACGTTGCGATAATCCAGATCGCGATGGACCCCGAGAAGAAACGAAAGATCAGATTGGGCGTCGCGCTCGGCGTTGCCGTCCTGCTCGCCGCTGCGCTCGTCTACACGTCGTTCTCGGCCTCGACCGAGGCAAAGCAGCCGTCGGAGCTGCTCGTCGCCGGGCCGGGGGAGAGTTACGACCTGACCGGCCAGGTGACCGACGGCTCGGTCGTCCGCGAGGGCGAGAAGCTCCAGTTCGAGGTCGCCGATCGCGAGGACCCCTCGGCGAGCGTTCCCGTCGCCTACAGCGGCGCCGTTCCCGATCCGTTCAGGGAAGGCCGCGAGGTGATCGTCACCGGAGAGCTCGAGGGCGGGACCTTCGTCGCCGAGAAGGACAGCCTGGTCACCAAGTGCCCGTCGAAATTCGCCGAGGAGGCGGAGGCCGACCCCGAGCATGTCGTGATCGAGTAGCGCGAGTTGGTCACGCTCGGCGCCGCCTGCCTCGTTCTCGCGTTGGTGACAGCTGTGGTCGCCTGCGGGCTGGCGCTGGCGGGAACGCGCGGCGATCGTCGCTATGTCGACGCCTCGCGGCGTGCGGTCTACGGGCTCTGCGCGCTGTTGACGATCTGCGTCGTCATCCTCGAGGCGGCGTTCCTGCGCTCCGACTTCTCGGTCGAGCTCGTCGCCGAGCATTCCTCGACGACGACGCCGACCTTCTACAAGCTGACCGCGCTCTGGTCGAGCCAGGGTGGCTCGCTGATGCTCTGGGCCTGGGTGCTGTCGATCGCGAGCTCGGCCGTCCTTTTCCTGACCCGGACCAAGCATCGCGAGATCGTCCCCTGGGCGACGGCGATCCTCGCCGCTCTCGGCGCCTTCTTCATCGGCCTGATGCTGTTCGGCGCCAATCCCTTCGCCCGGCTCAATCCGGCGCCACTCGAGGGCGCCGGGCTCAACCCGCTGCTCCGCCACCCGATGATGGCGATCCATCCGGTCGCGCTCTACTCGGGCTACGTCGCCTTCTCGATTCCGTTCGCGTTCGCGATCGGTGCGCTGATCGCGCGCCGCCTCGACGCGAGCTGGATTCGCTCGACCCGGCGGTTCGCGCTCGTCGCCTGGATGCTGCTCGGCCTCGGCCTCCTGCTCGGCGCCAACTGGTCCTACGCCGAGCTCGGCTGGGGCGGGTACTGGGGCTGGGATCCGGTCGAGAACGCTGCGCTGATGCCGTGGCTCTGCGGCACCGCCTTCATCCACTCGATCATGGTCCAGGAGCGCCGCGGCATGCTCAAGGTCTGGAACGTCTCGCTGATCGTCGGCACCTTCGCGCTGGCGCTGCTCGGCACCTTCCTCGTCCGCTCGGGCGTGCTCGAGTCGATCCACGCCTTCGGCGCATCGACTGTCGGCGGGCCACTGCTCGGACTGATCGCCGTCGTCTTGGTCGGCTCGACCCTGCTGATCGTCTCGCGGCTCGGCGACCTGCGCTCGGAGCGGAGGATCGACTCGCTGATCTCGCGCGAATCCGTCTTTCTCGTCAACAACCTGCTGCTCGTCGGCCTCGCCGCGATCATCTTCTGGGGCACCTTTTTCCCGCTGATCGCCGAGGCGGTGACCGGCGAGCGCGCCTCGCTTGCCGCGCCCTGGTTCAACCGCTACGTCACCCCGCTGGCGATCGGCCTCGCCCTCTTCACCGGGATCGGGCCGCTGCTCGCCTGGCGCCGGCTCTCCGCCTCGGCGATCGTCCGCGTCTTCGCGATACCGCTGGCGGTCGCGGCGGTTGTCACGGTCGGGCTCGCGATCCTCACCGACGCCGGCTCCAAGCCCGGCGCGCTGATCATGTTCTGCCTTGCGGCGTTCACCCTCACCGCCCTCGGCCAGGAGTTCTGGCGCGGGGTCTCGGCCCGGCGGGCGCTTTCGGGCGGCTCGGTGCCGCAGGCTCTGGTCGCGATTGTCAGCCGAAACAGGCGACGCTACGGCGGCTACGTCGCCCACGCCGGCATCGTCATCCTCTTCGTCGCGGTTGCCGCGTCGTCGTCGTTTCAGACCTCGCGCGACATCAGCTTGCGGCCGGGTGATTCGGCGGAGGTGGGCGACTTCGAGATCACCTACACCGAGGCGACGAGCTCGATCGACCCGGCCGAGCAGCGACTCAGCTTCGGCGCGCTCGTCGACGTCCGCCGCGACGGCGAGCAGTTCGCGACGCTGGCGCCCTCGCGCAATTACTACTCGGGCCGCTCTGACGGCTCGGCCGGGCCGGTGCGCAGCTTCTTCGAGGGCGAGGCGACGAGCGAGGTCGGCCGCCAGACTTCGCTCGGCGGGGATCTTTGGACGGCGATGCAGCCCGACCTGACCGAGCTCGACCCGGTGATCGATCAGGGCGACAGGCGGCTGGCGACGCTCGCCGAGAGCCTGCCCGCGGACGATCCCGAGGCGCAGGCGCAGCTCGCATTGCTCCAGGGGCAGGTGATCCGCGCGATCTCGGAGCGCGCAATCACCGACCCGCCGGCGGCGAACTTCCGCGTCAACGTCAACCCGCTCGTCGTCTGGATCTGGCTCGGTGGCGGCGTCGCCCTGATCGGCGCCCTGATCGCGGTCTGGCCGGCGCCGGCAGCGCGCCGGCGCCGCGTCTCCGACGTCTACGCGGCGCGGCTCGCGCGTGAGTTGGGCTCCGAACGAGCCTGATCGGCGTCGTCGCTCGCCGAGGGCGGCGAGCCGGGTGGCGCCGCGCAGAAGTCGTCGGCGAGCGTGGCGACCAGCCCGGGCAGGCGCTCGGGGCGACGGGCGAGCTCGATCTGGCGCTCGGCGCCGGTGCGTTCGGCGAAGCCGCGGACCCGCTCGAGCTCGGCGCCGCAGCCGAGCGCGAGCGCGTGTGGGATGCAGGCCTCGAGCAGCTCGGCGAGCTGGCGCCGGACCGGGACCCGCTGCTCGGAGCGCGGGTCGATCAGCTCGGCGTCGATGCCGTCGCGGGCGGCGAGGAAGCGGTTCTCGCAGAGCACCTCCCAGGAGTCGACGAGCGTCTGGTCGGCGAAGCCGTCTTCGATCTCGAGCCGGGCGATGCACTGGACGAGCGCGCAGAGCGCCGCGGTCTCGGCGACTTGTGTCTGCGCGTCGCAGATCCGCACCTCGACCGTGCCGAAGCGCGGCTGCGGGCGGACGTCCCACCAGAGGAAGGTCGGCTCGGGGAAGGCCTCGCAGCGGACGAGCAACTCGACCGTGTCGCGCCAATCGTCGAAGCTCTCGAACGCGCGCGGGATGCCGACCCTCGGGAAGGCCTGGAAGAGCGGGGTGCGGGCCGAGGCGAGGCCGGTGTCGCGGCCCTGCCAGAACGGCGAGTTGACCGAGAGCGCGAGCAGCATCGGCACATGGGCGCGGATCGCGTTGGCGAGCCGGATCGCGTCCTCAGGGTCGGCGACGCCGACGTGGATGTGGAGGGCGAAGGTCGGCTCGCGGCGGGCGAGCTCGCGCATCGAGCCGTAGACGGCCTGGTAGCGCGGTTGCCTCGAAATAACGGTCTCCTGCCAGACGGTCGAGGGGTGTGTGCCGGCACTTGCGGCGCGTATGCCGAGCGTCGAGAGCTCGATCTCGAGCGCCGAGCGAAGGTTGAACAGCTCGGTGCCGAGCGAGGCGATGTCGTCGTTGATGCCGGTCGAGAGCTCGACCACAGAGCTCTGCGTCTCGCCGGTCAGGTGCCCCTCGAGCTCGCCGGGAAGCGCGGCGAAGACTCGTTCAGATTGCTGGGCAAGTGACCAGTCGCGCGGGTTGAGCAGCATCACCTCCTCCTCGGCGCCGAGGGTGTACGGCCGCGACGGCTGCCATTCGGCCCAGGCCGGCCGTTCGCGGCGCTCGTCGTTCATCCGAACACCCAGGTGCCCTTGGCGCCGCCGCCCTTGGTCGAGTCGACGATCAGCGAATCGCGCTCGAGCGCCACCCTGGTCAGGGCGGCCGGGATCACCGTCGCCCCGGTCCCGGAACTGACCGTGAACACCCGAAGGTCGACGTGGCGCGGCTCGAGCTGCCCGCCGATCGCCGTTGGGTGGCGCGAAAGCGCGATTTTCTCCTGCGCGATGAAGCCGTCCATGCTCTTCGCGATTAGCCTCCTGACTCGCCTGTACCCCTTTTGATCGAGTTTGGAACCGATCACGATTCCCTCTCCGCCGTAGGACGAGCGCGGCTTGACGACGAGCTCGTCGAGCCGGTCCATCGCCTGCTCGCGGGCCTCGACGTTGCCGAGGTCGAATGCCGGCACCGATTCGATCAGCGGCTCCTGGCCGAGGTAGAAGCGGATCATCTCCTCGACATAGGCGTGGGCAAGCTTGTCATCGGCGATCCCGGCGCCGAATCCGTTGAGCACCGTGACCGCTCCGCTTCGGATCGGTTCGAGCAGCGCCTCGGCGATCCAGGTCGGCCGGCGGCGCTCGTCGAGCAGCCGGTCCTCGTCGGCGCGGCGGTAGATCACGCTGACCTCGCCCGCATGGCCGTTGTCGTCATCGTGGACGAGCGCCGAGCCGCGGCGGCGCAGACGATCCGGTGTGACCGCCGGGATGCCGAGCCGCTCGGCGAGCTCGCGGTGCTCGAACCAGGCGCTGTTGGCGGGGCCGTCGGTGAGCAGGATCACGCCCTCACCGCTCGCCCCGGCGCTCGCCGCGCGCAGCGCATCGCCGAGCGAGGCGAAGGCCGGGTCGAGCGGCCGTCGCCGTGATCCGACGAGGTCGTCAAGCCAGGCGTCGCAGGCGTATCGCGCGGCAGCGGCGTAGGCGATCCCCGAGGGCGTGCGCAGGTTGTCTTCGAGCACGCGCAGCAGTCCGTCGGCGCCGCGGACGATGTCGAACCCGATCACGGTCGCGGGCGGGTGCGCGAACTCGGCGCCGATCATCGCCGGCTCGAAGTGCTCGGCGCCGCTGATCACCCGTGCCGGCAGCTTGCCCGCGCGAATGATCTCGCCGTCGCCGTAGACGTCGGCGATGAACGCGTTCAGGGCGCCGGCGCGCTGCGAGAGCGCGGCGCCGAGGTGGAGCCACTCGCTGCGCTCGATGATCCGTGGCACGGGATCGACGACGAACGGCCGGGCCTCTTCGCCGGCGCCGAACAGTGCTCCGGTCTCCTCGAGCTTTCGGCGAATGCTCTCGCTCGTCCCGGCGAGGTTGGCGACAACGGCATCGAGCACCTCGCCGTATTCAGGTCGCGGCATCCCGTCGGGCGTCAGCGCCTCGTCATAGTGCCCCGCGGGGTCGTAGACGTGTCGGGATTCGGTTCGAGCCACGGCGATCGCCACGCTGCAAAGCTAGATGCGGATATCGGTCCGGGGTACCGCCCGATGTCGAAGCTCGCGGCCGAAGGTTTGGACATCCTGTCCAGTCAAAGGCGTGATGCCGCCGGGCATGCTGAGACGATGCTGCAAATGGCGGAGTCGCCCGAGCCCGAAGCGAGCGATTACGGCGGCGCCCCGCTTGTCGGCGTGACCACGTCGGAGGTCCGGGTCGCGGCGCAGGTGAACCCGACGCCCGAGGGCGAGCCGCCGCGTCCGGAGATGGCGCTCGGCCTCACCTACCTGCGAGCGGTGGAGGCCGCCGGCGGGATGCCGGTCGTCATTCCGCCGCTCTCGATCGAGGCGATAACGCCGCTGCTCGAGCGCCTCGACGGCATCTGCCTATCGGGCGGACCCGACCTCGACCCGTCCGAGTACGGCCAGGATCCTCATCCCGAGCTCGGCCCGACCTGGCGCGAGCTCGATCGCGCCGAGCTCGCGGTCGCGCGCGAGGCCGACGCACGCGGGCTGCCGATCCTGGCGATCTGTCGCGGCGCGCAGGCGCTGAACGTCGCCCGCAGCGGCACCCTCTTCCAGCATCTGAGCGAGCGTTTCGGCGCCCGCGTCGAGCACCGCCAGTCGAGGATCGGGACGGAGCCGATCCACCGGGTCGAGGTCGATCCCGAGAGCCGCCTGGCGAAAGCGCTGGGCGAGACCGAGATCGAGGTCAATTCGTTTCACCACCAGGCCGCCGACGAGATCGGCCGCGGGCTGCGCGCCGTCGCCTTCTCGCCCGACGGCGTGGTCGAGGCGATCGAAGCGCCGGGATCGCGCTTCGTCCTCGGCGTTCAGTGGCACGCCGAGTCACTCACCGACCGACCCGAGCAGGCCCGCCTCTTCCGCGCCTTCGTCGAGGCTTCCCGGCCGGGCCAGGCACTCGTGGACTCCCGCGCCGCGTGAATCCTAAAGGCGCCTGGCACCTTTAGGTTCGGCGACGACTCCTAGCCTTGCGCTGCCGTGGAGTACGCGCTCGCTGTCCTCATCGTCATCGCGCTGGTCGCCTTCGTCGCGGCGCCGCTTCGGCGTGGTTCCGGGCCGGGGGCCGGGAGCGAGACCGAGGACCCTCGGCTGGCCGAGCTAGAGGCGCGCAAGGAGGGCAAGTACCGTGAGATTCGCGACACCGCGATGGACCGAGCGCAGGGAAAGCTCTCCGAGGCCGACTTCGCCCGCCAGGACGGCGAGTTGCGACGGGAGGCGATTGCGATCCTGAAGGAGCTCGACCGGGTGCAGGGGACGCGCCCGCCTGCCGAAAAGAGTCAGGGATGAGCCCGCGCCGCCCCGACCTTCCGCCGCTCGGCCGCTCCGATTTGCGCTCGGATCCGATGGATCAGTTCGCGCTCTGGTTCGAGCGCGCGCTCGCCGAGGTGCCGCTGGCCGAGGCGATGACGCTGGCGACCGTCGACCTCTCCGGTCATCCCGACGCGCGCATGGTCCTGCTCAAGGGCTTCGGGCCCGCCGGCTTTCGTTTCTTCACGAGCTACGAGTCGGCGAAGGGCGGCCAGCTCGGCGGCACCGCGTACGCGGCGCTCGTCGTCTATTGGCGCGAGCTCGATCGCCAGGTGCGTGTCCGCGGGCCGGTCGAGCGCCTCGGCGGCGAGGACTCCGACGACTACTTCTCCACCCGCCCGCGCGATTCGCAGATCGGCGCCTGGGCCTCGCCGCCGAGCCGCTCGATCCCCTCGCGCGGCGAGCTCGACAACCTCGTCGATGAGATCGAGCAGCGCTTCGGCGAGGGCGACATTCCGCGACCTCCACACTGGGGCGGCTACCTGCTTCGGCCGGAGTCGATCGAGTTCTGGCAGGGCCAAACTGCCCGCCTGCACGACCGCTTCCGCTACAGCCGCCGCGACGGCGGCTGGCAGGTCGAGCGGCTGGCACCCTGATTTGACCCCTCAGGCGACGAGCTGGCCCGCGGGATCGCCGGCGTGCGCTTGTGCCGCGAGCATCGCGACGTAGCGGCCATCGAGCTCGAGCAGCTCCTCGTGCGTGCCCGACTCGATGATCCGGCCGTCATCGAGGACGACGATCCGGTCGGCCTCGCGCACGGTCGAGAGCCGGTGCGCGATCGCGATCGTCGTCCGGTTGCGGGATAGCTCGGTAAGCGCTACTTGCACGGCGCGCTCGGTCCGAGTGTCGAGCGCCGACGTCGCCTCGTCGAGGATCATCACCGGCGGGTCGCGGAGGATCGCACGGGCGATCGCTATCCGCTGCTTCTCACCGCCGGAGAAGCGGTAGCCGCGCTCGCCGACGATCGTCCCGTAGCCATCGGGCAGGCTCTCGATCAGCTCTTCGATCTGCGCCGAGCGCGCCGCTTCGGCGATCTCCTCGTCGCTCGCGCCGGGGCGGGCGAAGCGCAGGTTGTCGGCGATCGAGGCGTGGAAGAGGTAGGTCTCCTGGGAGACGAGGCCGACGATCCCGGCCAGCGATTCGTGGCTCAGGTCGCGGACGTCGATGCCGTCGATCGTCCCCCGGCCGGCGGTCGGGTCGTAGAGGCGGGCGACGAGGTAGGCGAGCGTCGTCTTGCCGGCGCCGGTCGGCCCGACGATCGCCAGCGTCGCGCCCTCAGGCAGCTCGATCGAGACGTCCTCGAGGATCGCCTCGTCGTCGTAGCCGAAGTCGACGCCGTCGAAGCGGACCTCGCCGCGGACCTCCTGCGCCGGGATCGAGAGCGCCCCCTCGCGCTCGGCGACCTCGACCGGCAGGTCGAGGTACTCGAAGACGCGCTCGAACAGGGCGAGCGAGCTCTGCACCTCGACGCCGACCGAGAGCAGCGACTGGATCGGGAAGAAGAGGCGCGTCTGCAGGGTCGTGAAGGCGACCAGCGTTCCGATCGAGATCGCCGCTGAGCCGCCGGCGCTCGAGAGCCCGGCGAAGAGGTAGACGAGCGCCGGCATCGCGGCAAAGGCGATCTGCACCGAGGCCATCCGCCAGCGCCCCGCCATCCGCGAGCGAACTTCGAGGTCGGCGAGCTCGTTCGACTCGTGCTCGAAGCGCTCGGCGAGCTCGTTCGAGCGGCCCATCGTCTTGCCGAGCAGGATGCCCGAGACCGATAGCGACTCCTCGACCAGCGCCGACATGTCGGCCATCTGGCCCTGGCGTACGCTGGTGATCCGGCGCCGCTCCTTGCCGACCCGCCTCGTCAACCAGACGAAGAAAGGCAGCAGGCCGAGGGCGAAAAATGCCAGCCGCCAGTCGAGCAGACACATCGCCGTCGCCGCGGCGGGCACAGTGGTCACATTCGAGACGATCGAGGTCGCGGTCGAGGTGACGACGCTCTGCACGCCGCCGATGTCGTTCGAGATCCGCGACTGAATCTCGCCGGTTCGGGTGCGGGTGAAAAAGGAGAGCGAGAGCCGCTGAAGGTGGCGATAGACGGCGGCTCGAAGGTCGTGCATGACCCGCTGGCCGACCGTGTTCGAGAGCAGGGTCTGGGCGACGCCGAGCGCGCCTGTCGCGAGCGCGATCGCGATCATCCCGGCGACGAGCCAGGCGAGCAGGGTCGTGTTCTGCTCGGGGATCGCCTGGTCGAGCACGGCGCGCAGGAGAAACGGCGCGACCATGCCGAGGCCGGCCGAGATCAGGATCAGGCCGAGGACGGAGGAGAGGCGGGCGCGATAGGGGCGAAAGAGCCCGAGCAGGCGGGAGCGATCGAGCTTCAGCTCGCTCTCGGTTCGGCCTAGCAACGCGGGCCGCAGCCGCGCATACCGCACGAGTGCGCGGCGAGCCGGCGGAGATAGGAGAGGAGCTCCGAGCGCTCAGCCGGCGCGAGCGGATCGAGCAGCTCGCGCTCGGACTCAATCGCTGCCTTCTGAGCAAGGGCCAGGCGACGGTGCCCGGCGGGGGTGAGCCCGACGAAATGGCGGCGGCGGTCGGCCGGGTCACGCGAGCGGGCGAGGAGCCCCTCGTCCTCGAGCGCGTCGAGCAAGCCGACGAGGTTCGAGGGGTGAACGCGGAGGCCGTCGCTGAGCTGCTGCTGGGAGAGCGGACCGGAATCGGCGAGCAGGTGGAGGGCGGCGAACTCCTGTCCGCTCATCCCCAGGCCCTCGAGCGAGGCGGCGAGCCGCCGCCCCGACACCCGTGCCAGGCGGAGGATCAGCAGTCCACAGGCGGATTCGGTGCCCGCTGTCGTCGTCGAAGCCATCGTAATGATGATAGCTACAAACGATTACGGAAAGCAATCGTTATAGTCACCAATAGTTATCCAGCACTCGAAAGGTGCCTGACACCCCCAGGAAGGCTTCGCATGGCAGAGCTGCTTCTCATCCCACTCGACGACACCGTCCTCTTCCCCGGCATGTCGGCGACCCTCGCGATCGAGGTCGGCGACGAGGAGCGGGTATTGATCGTGCCCCGCCACGAGAAGGACTACGCCGGCGTTGGCACGATCGCCCGTGTCGTCGAGCGCGGCCGGATCCCCGGCGGCGGCTCCGCGGTCGAGCTCCAGGGCGTCGCCCGCGGCATCGCCGGCGCTGCCCGTACAGACTCCGAGGGCAATCTCCGGGTCGAGGTCAGCGAGCACGCCGACGAGACCGCGCGCGACGACCGCATCCGCGAGCTCGAGCGCGAGTACCGCGCTGTCGTCGAGGAGATCCTCGAGCTGCGCGGCGCCGACAGCCGGATCAACGCCTTCCTGCGCTCGGTAACCGAGCCCGGCCCGCTCGCCGACACCTCGGGCTACTCGCCCGACATCGGCTATGCCGAGAAGCGCGAGCTGCTCGAAACGCTCGACGTCACCGAGCGGCTCGAGAAGTCGCTCGCCGCCCAGCGCGAGCGGCTCGCCGAGCTTCAGGTCCGCACCCGGATCCGCGACGACGTCGAGTCCGGCGCCGAGAAGCAGCAGCGCGAGTACTTCCTGCGCAAGCAGATGGACTCGATCCGCAAGGAGC
>JBPCRS010000090.1:0-10020 GCA_050996575.1 Solirubrobacterales bacterium | reverse complement strand
GCTCGCCGCGGCCGGCGTCGCCGTCGTCGAGCCACCCCGGCACGTAGCCGACCGTGATCCGTGCCTCCAGGGCTACAAGGTCGGCGCTCACCGCCTGCCACTCCTCCTCGCCGAGGCTGCGATGCGCCCAGCCATCGAGGTGGACGCTCGACGAGCTTCCCGGGTCATCCATCCGCGGGATCAGCCAGCCCTCCAGCTCGAGCCATTCGGGCGAACCCGGGATTCCCCGGGTCAGCAGATGTTTAAGCAACCCGCTCCCCGACGGGGCCGCATCGATCAGCTCCACCGGATGCGCCGCCAGCGTCGCGACCACCCCCCGGCCAACCTCCCGGGCCGAAACCAACACGGAACTGCCAACAAACGCCCACGAATCACCGACGCCCCCGCCCGGACCTAAAGAGGGGCCACGCCCCTTAACAGTTGTGTCGGGCGTCGTCACAATTAGCTCTGGCCAGGCTGTCCACTCGCGCTCGGCGCCCGGGCCGCGCCAACGGAGCGGGCCCTGGAGGCGGTGCTCGCCTGCGGCCTCGACGCCGCTGAGCTCGGCGAGGGGCGAGCCGGGCGGGGCCGCTCGCGTGACGAGCAGCAGCGGCTCGCGATCGAGGCGGGCCCGAAGTGCCGCGGCGTCCTCGGTGCCGACGCTCGCCGGGTCGCGGGCGAGGATCGCGCAGCGTGCCTCCGCGCCCACTTCGCAGCCGTACTCGACCGACACGTCCCAGCCGAGCAGCCGGCAAAGCGTCAGCCAGCAGAGCCCCTCGCGCTCGGCCGCCGGCAGGGCTCGGTTCGCCCGCCCCCAGACACGGGCGTCGGGAGGCATCTCGGCCTCCGTCCCGAGGACCGTGATCACTTCGGCTTGCGCGCCGTCAGGATCATGTCCGGCGGCAGCGTGTACGGCGCCGGCCGCCAGACGCGGCGCTCGAAGCGCTCGGCGAGCGCGGCGAGCGCGTTGATCGCGAAGTAGGCGGCGGCGAACAGCGGCCGCAGCCGCCAGCCGAGCCGGCTGCGCGCCCGCGCGCTCTCCTCGACCGCGCGCATGATCCGGCCGCTGAGCAGCGACCACGAGGCCGCGTAGCCGCCGACCTCGGTCGCCTCGACCTGCTCCCAGCCCGCGCGCTCGAACACCCGCGCCAATTCCGGCGCCGTGAAGCGATGCTCGAGCTGGTCGGCGCGGTACTCCCAGACGAGCGGCAGCGTGACCACGGTCGAGCCGCCCGGCCGCGCGATCCTAAGCATCTCGGTCGCTGCCTCGCCGGGCTCGGGCGAGTAGAAGAAGCCCTCGGCGAAGAAGACGAGGTCGAACGAGGAGTCCTCGAAGGGGAGGAACTCGGTCCCGGTGACGTCGGCCGAGCCGTAGCGGTCGTCGATGTCGTACCCGGTCACCCGCGAGCCCGCCGGCATCAGGTCCTCGTAGGGCCGCGTGCCGCAGAACACGTCGAGTACGTCCAACCCCTCCGCCGAGCCTCCGATCCGCGCCAGAGCGGCGCCCACGTGCTCTACGAGGCGTCGCAGGACGAGGTAGTCGGGCTGGGTCGGCCGCGGGTGGCGACGGGTGCGCCGGATCCACTCGATCTCCTCGGCGGGCAGCTGGCTTCTCGTCATGACCAAAGCGCTTTCACGGGCAGGGCCCAAAGCCGCTCGCCGAAAGGGAGACGGTCGGGACCCGTGTGTATCAGGACGCCCGCCTTAAACCGCTTACCAAGCTTGTCGCGGAGATGCCTGAGGCCGGAGAAATCCCTTTCGCTCGGAGTCGCGGCAAGCTTTACCTCGATGCCGGCGAGAGAACCATCTTTCGCTTCGATCACAATGTCGATTTCCCGTCCGCCTCCCGTCCGGAAATGGTGCAGTGTCAGGTCGGCGTCGGCCCACGAAGCTTGCTTGGTGATCTCACCGGCTACGAAGTTTTCGAACAGCGCGCCAGCGAGCGACGTTTCATCGTTCAAAAAACGCGCACGGCTATAGCCGACGAGGCTGCACGCCAGCCCAGAGTCGGGTAGCCACAATTTCGGAGACTTGATCAGGCGCTGGCCGATGTTTCGGCTCCATGCCGGCGTACGCCTGACCAGGAACAGCATCTCGAGGAGGGTCAGGTATCGGTTCACCGTGTCGCGGTTCATCCCCACCGCCCGCGCGAGGCTGGTCACGTCGAGCAGATTTGCCACCCGCGATGAGGCAACGCCGAGCAGGCGAGGCAACTCTGCGAGTTGCTGGCCTCGGGTGGAGAGATCCCTGACATCCCGCTCAAGGATCATCGCGAGGTAGTTCTCAATCCAACGACTTCGTCTTCGCTCACCTGATCGGGAAACCATCTCCGGATATCCACCGGTCAACATCGGCTCCGCGATCGCGGCTCTGCCGGTTTCCGACCGCGATAAGGATGGGACAATTCCCTGGACCAGCTGCTCGAGGAACGTCTCTCGGTGGCGGTGGAGCTCGCCTTGTGAGAACGGCCATAGTTGGACTCTTTGTGCTCGGCCGGCGAGTGATTCCGCGATTCGCAGCGTTGACCAGACGTTGGCTGAGCCGGTGAGCAGGAACATCGGGGCGGTGTCCTGCCCAGCGCGACGGGCCCGGTCCACGCGACTCTTGATCGCCTCGATCAGCTGCGGCGCTTTCTGGAACTCATCGATTAGTACTGGTAGCCGGGCCTCGTCGACGAAGCCGGTTGGGTCAGCGTTAGCGGCTTGACGGGGACCAGCGTCGTCGAGGCTGATCTGGGTCGCGCCCATCCTGTCTGCGAGTTGTCCGGCGAGTGTGCTTTTCCCGCACTGCCTCGGGCCAACAATAACGACGACAGGGGTGTCCTCCAGAGCTGCGTCAAGCTCAGGCTGGATGTGGCGAGGAAGTAGAACTAGCTCTGCGATATGCGCAGAGTGTAGCTGCGATATGCGCAGAAGAAAGCTGACGTTTGCGCTGCTTCGATCACCCTGGGAGGGCTCGGAGGATCGCCGCGCGAACGAGCGAGACACCCAGTTGCGCGCCAATCCCGACGTAGACGAAGCCGTTCATCAGCGGCGCCCGGTGGGGCGCGTAGAACTTCCTGTAGAAGCGGTACATGCCGAAGTGAAAGGCGCGGTTGAGGCGGGGGTCCCGGATCGGGCCGCTGGTCCCGGCCTTGACGTGGACGACCACCGCCGAGGGCTCGTACCAGGTGACCCACCCCTTGGCGTCGAAGCGGTAGCAGAGGTCGAGGTCCTCCATGTACATCCAGTAGCCCTCGTCGAAGGGGCCGACCTCGTCGAGCGCGGCGCGGCGGATCAGCATGAACGCCCCGTTCACCGCCTCGACCGATCCGGGCTCGTCCTCGCCGCGCTCGGGCGCGCGGTATTGGGCGAGCGCCGAGCCGGCCTCGGCCCGGCGGCCGAGCCCGGTGAAGTGGGCGAGCGCGCCGAGGGGGGTCGGGAACGAGCGCTTCGCGGCGTGGTCGAGGCTGCCGTCCTCGAGGACCAGCTTCGCGCCGGCGATCCCGACCGTCTCGTCTCCGTCCAGCACTCGGCTGACCCGCTCGAGCGCACCCTCGGTGACCCGCGTGTCGGGGTTGAGCACGAGCACGTACGCGGAATCGGATTCGCCGATCGCGATGTTGTTGGCGGCGCTGAAGCCGACGTTCCCGGGCGCCCGGGTCAACCGCACCTCGGGAAACTCGCGCTCGACCATCTCCGCGGTGCCGTCGCCGGAGTCGTTGTCGACGACGTGGACCGACATCTCGCGCTCGGGCGGGAACTCGGCGAGCGAGGTCAAGCAGTCGCGCAGCAGCCCCTCGCAGCGGTAGGAGACGACGGCTACCGCAAGGCTTGCTTTGTCCTCCGAGTCTGCCAGCACGCTCACCAGGGCGAGACGACCCGAAGGCCGGAAACTCGCTCGAAATCAGCCGTGTTCCTCGTCGCAACGCCGGTGTCGAGCGCGACGCCCGTCGCGGCGATCCAGAGGTCGTGCGAACCGATCAAATTTCCGGTGGAGCTGAGCTCGGCCCAGATCTCTGCATGCACCCGGGCAACCAGGGTCGTGATCGGAACCGCCTCGAACTCCGCGAGGATCCTGTCAACGAACGCTCGTCTTCGCACCTGGAACTCCTCGCCGGCTCGATGTAGCCCGTGGAGCAGTTCGCTGACGGTTATCACGCTGATAGCAAGGGCCTCCCCGTCGGGAAGTGCCTCGAGGATCCCCGCGTCCCGATCTCGCTCGAGGTCGATGAGCAGGTCTGAGTCGACTAGGAGGGCCACGGATCGCGCGGCGGTCCCACGCTCTTTCGCAACTCGCGCAGATCCTCGGCGAACCTGTCGTCCGTTGTCGGAGCGCTCGCTATTAGCTCGCGAAAGCGTTCCGCCGATACGAAAGTTCTTCGCGGCGGCGATACGAGGGCGACGGGGGCACCATTTCGAGTCACCTCCACCTCCTCTCCCGCGGCGACGCGGTTGAGAACGTCGGAGAAATTGCGGGCGACCTCGGTGGCGGTCATTCGGGGCACAGGGGAACTATATCCGATAAATCAGATTCAACGCTCGAGCACGAGGCCCAGGAACTTCTTCGTGCGCTCGTTCTGCGGGTTGCCGAGCACCTCGGCCGGCGGGCCCTCCTCGACGATCACGCCGCCGTCCATGAAGACGACCCGGTCGGCGACGTCGCGGGCGAAGCCCATCTCGTGGGTGACCACGACCATCGCCATCCCTTCGGAGGCGAGCTCCTTCATCACGTCGAGGACCTCGCCGATGAGCTCGGGGTCGAGCGCGCTTGTGACCTCGTCGAAGAGCATCACGTGCGGGTCCATCGCCAGCGCCCTGGCGATCGCCACGCGCTGCTGCTGGCCGCCGGAGAGCCGATCGGGATACTCGTCGACCTTCTCGGCCATCCCGACCCGGTCGAGCAGGGCGCGACCCTTCTCATCGGCCTCGGAGCTCGAGCGGTCGAGCACCTTGCGCTGCGCGATCGTGACGTTGTCGAGCGCGCACTTGTTCGGGAACAGGTTGAAGCTCTGGAAGACCATCCCGACCCGGCGGCGGACGTAGTCGACGCCCTCGGCCGCCTTGCCGCCGGTGATCTGCTTTCCCTCGAGCAGGATCTGCCCCTCGTCGGGCGGCTCGAGCAGGTTGATGCAGCGCAGGAGCGTCGACTTGCCCGAGCCGCTCGGCCCGATCACGCAGACGACCTGGCCGCGGCCGACGTCGAGGTCGACGCCGCGCAGGACGTGCAGATCGCCGAAGCGCTTGTGCACGTTCTGCAGGCAGAGGAAGTCCTCCGAGCCGGCCATCACGCTCCCGCCAATCCACCGCCGGCGCCGGGCGTCGGCTGTGGCACCACGACCGGATCCCCGTCGCCGCCTCCACTCCCACCGCCGCGCTGGGTCTGGCGCTGTTGTCGCGCGATCAGCCAGTCGACGAAGCGCGCCAGCGGGATCGTCACGGCGAGGAAGAAGAGCGCGCCGAGCACCAGCCCCGAGCCGTTGAAGTTCTCCGTCTGGATGTCGAATCCGACCTGGACCACCTCGAGTGCGCCGATCACGCTGACCAGCGAGGTGTCCTTCATCAGCGCGATGAAGTCGTTGAGCAGCGGCGGAATCACCTTGCGGATCGCCTGCGGGACGATTACGAAGCGCATCGCCTGGCCGTGGCTCATCCCGAGCGAGCGCGCCGCCTCGGTCTGTCCTCGGGGCACCGCCTCGATCCCGGCCCGGTAGACCTCGGCCATGTAGGCGCCGTAGGTGAGCGTCAGCGCGATCACCCCGTACCAGAACGGCGAGGTCTCGCCGAACCAGGTCGGGATCCCGATCTCGCGCGGGATCACGTCCTCTGCCTGCGCGGCCGAGAGGAAGCCCGAGACGATGAAGAGGACGAGCAGCAACGGGACGCCGCGGAAGACGTCGATGTAGGCGATCGTCAGCCAGCGCACCGGCGCGAGTGGCTTGCCGGGAAGTTGGCGCAGCATCGAGAGGATCAGCCCCCAGACCAACGAGAGCACCCCCGAGAGGATCGAGAGCTTGAGCGTGAGGAAGAAGCCGTCGAGGACAGGACCGAAGTTGTCGCCCATGATCCCGAAGTCGAAGTAGTAGTCCTTGATGAATTCCATTTGGCTCCTCCGCTTCTGAGTGCGGCGTCAGGCTAAACCCTCAATGCCGAATCAGAAAGGGGCGCCACATGGGCGCCCCTTTCCTTGTGGTGAGTGTCTCGCGAGCTAGCCGGCGAGCGCCTCGGTCGTGCCGCTTAGCACGGTTTCGGGCGGCTCGGTCGAGAAATACTTCTCGTACAGATCCGCGAGCGTGCCGTCCTCCTTGATCGTCACCAACGCCTCGTTCATGCCGTCGAGGAGTGAGGTGTTGTCGGGAGCGACCGCGAACCCGTAGAGCTCGTCGGTCTGGATCTCCTCGGCGATCTCGACGCCGCCGGTCTTCTCGACCGCGTCGGCGGCGACCGGCTGGTCGATGATCACCGCGTCGACCTGTCCGGTGCTCAGCGCGGAGACCGCGTTCGGGCCCTCGGGGAACCCGCGGACCTCCGACGCGTCGGTCTCGTCGTTGGCGAACGTCTCACCGGTGGTGCCGTCCTGCGCACCGACGATCAATCCGGAGAGATCCGACGTCGAGGTGATGTCGGAGCCCTCGGAAACGAGCAGCGCCTGCTGCGCCTCGTAGTACGGATCGGTGAAGTTGACCGTCTTCTGGCGCGCCGGCGTGATCGTCGATGCCGCCGCGGCGGTGTCGAACTGACCGTTGGCCGTGTCGCGGAAGATCGTCCCGAACCCGGTGTCGGTGTACTCGACCTCGAGGCCGAGGTGCTCGGCGATCGCATCCATCACCTCGATGTCGTAGCCGCTGACGTCGGGCGGCTGGCCGATCTCGAACGGCGGGAAGGGGGTGTCGGTGCCGACCGAGAGCACGCCCTCCTCGAGGGTGGTCACATCGGCGCTGGTGCCGCCGCCGGTGGTCCCGCCCCCGCTGGTGCTCTCGTCGTCGTCACTGCCGCAGCCGGCGCCGATGGCGCCCACCGCAAATACTCCGCAGAGCGCGAGCACGGCCCGCGAACGGAATCCTCTCATCACGTCTCCCTTGTGGTTGTTGCCCATGTGTTGGAGGAACCTAATGCCTGGAGGGACGATCGGCTATGGCCACGGTGTCGAGTTCTCGCTATACTTTCTGAAGCGATGGAGCCCGACCTGCTCAACCGCCCCTGCGGCGGGCGCTTCGAAAATGTCCTCGAGGCGATCGGAAACACACCGCTGGTCGAGTTGCCGCGGCTCTCGCCGAAGCCCGGCGTCCGGATCTTCGCCAAGCTCGAGGGCCGCAACCCGACCGGCTCGGTCAAGGACCGCGTCGCCAAGTTCAGGATCGACGCTGCTGAGGCCGAGGGCGCGATCGCGCCGGGCCAGATGCTGCTCGAGCCGACCTCGGGCAACACCGGGATCTCGCTGGCGATGATCTGCCGGCGCAAGGGCTACCCACTCAAGGTCGTGATGCCCGACAACGTCACCGGGGAGCGCACCCAGCTCTTGCGCATGTACGGCGCCGAGATCGTCTACTCCGAGGGCGCGAAGGGCTCGAACGGCGCGGTCGAGCTGGCGCTCGAGATGGCCGAGAACGACGCCTCCTACTACATGCCCTATCAGTACGGCAACGAGGCGAACCCCCGCGCCCACTACGAGGGCACCGCGGTCGAGATCCTCGACGAGCTCGACCAGGTGACCGCCTTCGTCGGCGGCCTCGGCACCGGCGGCACGCTGATGGGCAACGGGCGGCGGCTGAAGGAGCACGATCCGGAGACGAAGATCGTCGCCGCCGAGCCGATGCAGGGCGAGCTCGTCCAGGGGCTGCGCTCGCTCGACGACGGCTTCATTCCGCCGATCATCGACCTCACCCTGCTCGACCGCAAGATCATGGTCGGCAACCGCGACGCGATCATCTGGACGCAGAAGCTGCTGCACGAGGAGGGCATGTTCGCCGGCGTCTCCTCGGGCGCGATCGCCTATGTCGCCGCCCGGATCGCGGGCGAGCTCGACGAGGGCAACGTCGTCTTCCTCGTTCCCGACGACGGCTGGAAGTACCTCTCCTCGGGCGTTTACACGAAGTCGGTCGACGAGCTCGAGGGGATCGACTCGACCGTTTGGTGGTAGGTCCGCGCGCTAGCGTCGGGCGCGATGAGGTTCGCCGACGCCGACGCGCTCGAACGCGTCGCCGCATGTGTGCGCGATCTTCGCCGCGGCTACGAGCCCCCGGACTTTTCGCACGTGCCGAACGCCGACGCCGCCCTCTTTCTCTGCGCGATCGACCACCGGACCGGCTACGAGAAAGCCCACCGGATCGAGGGTGACGGCCCGTTCGAGGGCAGCGAGCTGCTCTGGGAGCTCGCCTGCCGGGAGGAGCGCCGAGCGCCGGGAACGCTGAGTGCGCCGCGGCTCGCCTCGGTGAGCGAGAACGAGCTCGTCGCGCTATTTCGGATCGACGGCGAGAAGGTCGCCGGGGCGGAGGAGAGGGCGCGGCTTTGGCGCGAGCTTGCGGCCGGGCTCGAGCGCGACTACGGAGGTGAGGCGGGCGCGCTGATCGAAGCTTCGCGCGGGCGGCTCGGTGGCGAGCAGGGGCTGATCGCGCGGCTCGCGCGCTTCGAGGCCTACTCCGACCCGCTCGAGAAGAAGTCCTTCCTCTTCGCCAAGATCGCCGAGCGCCGCGGCTGGCTTGCGGTGACCGACCCAGAGTCCTGGCATGTCTGCGCCGACAACGTGCTGATGAGGCTGGCGCTGCGCTCGGGCTTGGTCGAGCAGGGCTCGGTCGACGATGTCCGCTGGGCGACGAGGGCCGCACTGCGCGAGGTCGCCGAGCGGTCGGGAGTGTCGCCGCCCGTCCTCGACGACTTGCTCTGGGAGCGCGGACGCGACGACCCCGACCTGATCGGCGCCGAGGCGGGCGAGCTTCGCGAGCCGGAGCGCCTCCCGGGCCGGCACTGGTATTGAGCGGTAGCGGCGCCGGTAAGGTGGGGGCGATGGCGGATCTACGAGCGAAGCGGTTTGCGAACAATGAAGCGCTCTTTCGCGAGGGAAACGAGCGGATGTCGAAATGGGAAGAGCGCCAGGACTCCGACGAAGCTCAGAAGTACCTCTGCGAGTGCGCGAACCCCGCGTGTCGCGAGAAAATCCGCCTGACGAGTGTCGAGTATTCATCGGTGCGAGACAACTCCCGCCGTTTCGCAGTGGTGCCAGGCCACGAGATCCTCGACGTCGAGACTGTCGTCGACCAGCACCCGGGCTGGCTCCTGGTCGAGAAGGACCCCGAGCCCGAGATCACCGCGATCGTCGAGGAACGCGACGAGCGCAACCCGCGCGGGTCCTAGAGGAACTGGCTCGACGGGTTCTCGGCAAGCAAGAAGAACCAGAAGAAGAGTGAGATCAGCGCGATCGCAAACGAGACGGCGAGGATCGGCTCGATCGGGCCCCGGAGCGGCCGCGGCGGCTCATCGGGGTCCTCTGGCTCGTCGAAGAATCCGTTGACCCGCAAGTAGAGGCGGTTCAGCCAGAAAAGCCCCCAGCCCCAGGCGATCATCGCCGTGACCGTCATCGGCAGCCCGATCACGAAATGGCCGGCAAGCGAGTTGGCCAGCTTCGAGGAGAGCCAGAGGCAGCCGGCCGGAACGCCGATCCAGAGCGCGAAGCTGCCTACCGCCATCAGACAGAGAAGCAGGGCGGAGGCGGCCGACTGCGCAGCGCCCGGCCCCTCCCGCCTCGTTAGTCCCACCTCGGCGTCCACGCCTACCTGTTCGGGCGCCCTTCGATCAGGCGCTCGCGTAGCCAGGCCGCGCCGAGCAGGGTCCCGAGAGTGATCGCCATTCCGAGAATCGAGAGGAATACGGCAAGTAGTGGCGATGAGCTCATCCTCAACCGCCGATTGGCGCTCTTGGGTTCGCGCCCCAGAAGATCAGGGTTCCCATCATCCCGATCAGGTGGACCATGACGATGTTGACGAGCATCGACTTCGCCGTCGCCGTGCCGACGCCCACCGGTCCGCCCGATGCGTTGTAGCCGTAGTAGCAGCCGACGAGCACGATC
>JBPCRS010000088.1:0-6916 GCA_050996575.1 Solirubrobacterales bacterium | reverse complement strand
CCAGGTCCGATCCTGCTGGGCCTGTGTCAGGCCCTTGCGTCCCAGCTTCATCTCCGCACCTTCCTTCGTTCGTCAGCCTGTCGGCTGACTCTCGCGAGTGGTGCGGCGGCGGCTTGAGACCGCCGTCACTATCCGGCGATAAGTCGCCATCTGCGGCGCGTAAACGGCGCCAGCGGCCCGCCGGCGTCCCACCACCCCCTACCGCCGCCGCGGCGCCTTGACCCGGAACGTGCGGCCACCGGAGCGGTTGCGAAAGACGACGGTGAAACCCCAGATGCAGGCGCCGAAGACGAGGGCTCCGATCAGCAGCCGGAATATCGGCGCGAGCCCCGCGGGGCCGAGGTAGAAGAGCACGGCAAGGACGGCGACCGCAGGAAGGGCGGCGAGGACGAGCGTGTGCGAGCGATAGCCCGCGAGGTGCTCGCGGATCGCCAGTTCGAGGCCCGCAACCGAGCAGAGGACGAGCCCGGTGCCGATCAGGATCGCTTGCCGGATACCGGACGAGAAGAAGCCGACGGCGAGGATGATGATCCCGGCGAGGACGGCGATCTCGACCAGCGGGAACGAGCCCCAGGGCGCCGGCGGAGCCCCTTCAGGATCCTCGCGCCGGCGCCTCCTCGCGCTCACGGCAGGCTTCGGCGCCGCGACGGCTGGGGCCTTCGCGTCGCCGGGACTCTCGGATGCGGCCTTGGCGCGCGCTTTCTGCTGCCGCCGCTTTCGCGACTTCTTCTTCGCCATTCGGAAAGCGGGTCTAGATGGTTGATTCCACGACCGCGCGTACAGGCGTGCGTGCATCTAGTTCAAGTCTTTGTGCGGGACGCGGCGAGGCCGCGCCCCCCGGCTAAGGGGCAACCGGAGGAGAGCTTCACCCGCCACCAGTTGAGGAAGAGGCCGATCGGGCCCCAGCGGGGTCGGGCGTGCCAGTGCTTGCAGCCGCGCTCGCCGACGTCGTCGTTCGAGATCTGCAGCCAGCGGAAACGGCTCGGCTCGGCGATCATCCGCTCGAGCGTCTCGCGATTTCGCTCCTCGATGTAGGTGCGGCGCGAGAGCTCGTCCTGCGCGTCGCGCAACCGGACCGCAAGGCCGTCGCGCACCGACTCGAGCTCGGCGACGCCGAGGATCCGCGGGCCGCCCGCCGCCGCGACCGCGTACTCGATGCCGCGCCGCGGAAAGGCGGTCGCGAAGAGCTCGGCGAGCTGGTGCTCGAGCGAGGCGATCTGCCCGCGCAGGTCGCTCCGCATGCGGCGCTCGGCGTCCTTGAAGTCGAGCGCGGTCGGACGGCGCGGAACCTGAGGACCTTGCGGCGTGTCGTACCCGAGAAGAAGCTCGGTCATGAAACGAAAACCTTTCGTCAGCGAACTGAGCCTGAAAGCTTACCGATCGCGGTTCTCCGAATCCAGGGCAAGGTGGTTTGGGGCGGTGGCTATGCGCTCCGCATCATCGTCGCCGCGACCCAGAGCGCCTCCTCGGCGACCGCGTCGGGGACTCCCTTGACCTGGATCGCAACGAGCAGCGTCCGCTTCGTCCGCGGATGGACGCCGCGATCTTCGGCCGTCGCGCCGAACAGGAGCGCGAGCGGGCGCGCCTCGTCGGCGATCACGAGAGTCCCGGTGGGCAGCACTCCGGGCTTGCCCTCGAGCGTCTCCTCCGGCGTCGATCCGCGCAGGCTCAGGTGGGCCCCGGTCAGCTTGTCGGCATCGAAGGCACACAGCGCCACACCGGACTCGATGATCGCGATCGTGAGCGCGTCGTCGAGCAGGTTCTGGCTCTTGAACCGGCCCTGCTTCATCCGCTCGAGCGAGAGCTCCTCGACCGGAGTCAGCGTATGGTCCGGGTCGAGGCCGATGTGGCGAAAGAAGACCCGGTACGCCCACGGGATCGGCTTCTGGCGCAGGGTGATCGCCTGCGCGCCCGCAAACTTGTCGGAGAGCTCCTGCAACCGGCCCTTGACCGCCTTCGGACTGCGGCCCGAGCCGCGCTCGACCAAAAGCCGGCGAATCGCGAGGCCGGGGAACTCCTCGGCAAGCTCCTCGGAGACAAATCCGGGCGTCGACTCAACCTCCGCCCGCGGCGCGCTGCGCTGCTCGACCGCCCGCAGGACGTCGTCGATCGACTCACTCATCGGCTCGCCACCGCCCTCCGGCGCGAGTCGGCGATAAGTGAGTCGATCTGCTCGTCGAGCGCCTCGGGTTCGAGCTCGGCCTCGCCGGCGGCCCCACCGGCGAGGATGCCGCCGGGGTAGGCAAAGGCCAGCGTCGGACAGCCTCCGACCCTGTAGAGGCTGGAGACGGCGCCGTCGGCGTCGTAGCCGACAGGCACCTGCCAGCCACGATCCTCGATGATCTGCCGCACCTCCTCGCGGTCGTCGCGAACGTTGACGGAGAGGAAGTTCACCTCATCACCGTAACGCCCGGCGGCGTCGTCGAAGGCGTCCTGGCTCGGCAGGCAATCACCGCCGCGGGTGAACCAGAACGAGATCACGAGCGGGCGGGCGAAGAGGTCGCAGACCCGGATCACTTCGTCGCCCTCGACCTCGCAGGCCGGTGTGCGGACGTCCTCGGCGGGACACGGGTTGCTCGAGGTCTGGCAATCGTCCTGGAACACGTTCGCGTCGCCCTCGAGCGAACCGAGCGCCTCCGGCACCGAGAATGGGGCGAGCGGTGCGCCCTGGTCGGCCGGGCTCGAGTCGAGAATGCCGCTGTCGCTATCCCGGGTCAGCCGCGTGTTGACGAACGCGAAGATCGCCAGCGCGACGAAGACGAGGCCGACGTAGAGCGAATAGCGCCGCGCCGGCGCCTGGGTCTCACGACTGGCGAGCCCGCGCGGAGGCTTGCGCTCCGGCGCCTCGCCGGAGCGATCGTCGCCGGGTTCGCCCTCGGATGACATCTAGATGAGCACTCAGCGGCGCAGCTTCGCCGGGATCAGCCGCCGCGGCGTTGCGCCGGCACTGCGCGTCCGGACCGCGCGGCTTTCGGCGAAGACCAGCGCAGCCGGGAGGACAATCATGACGCCGACCAGGGCGACGCCGAGGTCGACGACGGTGACCAGGCCGAAGTCACGCAGCATGCGGATATCGGACAGAGCGAGAACGGCGAAACCGGCGATCGCGGTGACGCCGGAGGCAAGCACCGCGGTCCCGGTGCGGGCATAGGTACGCCGCAGTGCCTCGCCAAGCGAGAGTCCGGACCGGCGCTCCTCGCGAAAGCGGGCGGAGAGGATGACGCTGAACTCGGTCGCGATCGCGATCACGAGCGCGCCGAGAGTCGCCGACATCGGGTTCAGCGGCACCCCCATCGCCCAGAGGACCAACGCCGACCACCCGATCGCCAGCGCGATCGGGACCAGCGGCACGAGTGCCCGGTTGAGCGAGCGGTAGACGGCGAGCAGGACGAACGCGACGGCGAGCAGGCCGGCGATCGTCAGCAGGTAGCGGCTGTCGGAGAGCTCGGCGTTGGCGTCGGCGACGAGCGCGGGCAGTCCGGCCACGCGCGCATCGACCCCCGGCGGCGGATCGTTCGCGCTTCCGGCCGGGTCGATCTCGGCGCGAATCGCATCGACCAGGGTCTTCTGCTCCTCGAGCGGCATCACGCGGATCCCGAACGCGATGTTGGCGACGTTGCCGAGCGCACCGTCGTCCTCTCGGGTGATCACCGCCTGCGAGAAGTACGGCGGGACCGCGTCGAGGATCGTTTCGATCCGCTCCTTGTCGAGCGCGCCGGAGCCGTCGGTGAAGAGGTCGGAGAGCGCGATCTGCGGGCACACCTGGGCCGCCTCGCAGCTCGGGAACTCACCGCCGAAGCCGCCGCGCTGGAGGACCCGCTGCTTCAGGTCCGCCATCCAGGCGACTACCGCGGGGTCGGTGAGGTCCTCGGCTTCGACGATCACGTTGAGCTCGCCCGAGACGCCGGTCTCGTCCTGGATCTCGTCGACGCCCGCGCGCTCGAGCACCGCCGCGGGGACGAGTTCGCGCAGATCGGAGACAACTTCGGTGCGAGTGCCGGCGACCCAGCCGGCGACCGCGAGCACCGCGGCGACGAGCAAAACGCGGCCCGGCCGAGCGACCGAAATCGCGAGAGCGCGGTTGGTGAGGCGCCGGCAGGCGTCGCCGGCAGCCGCGCGCGCGGCGAAGACACGCTGCGCGGGCCCCGAGGCACGCAGGCGCTTGCCGGCCGCGGTCAATCGCGCGGGGGTACGCGTGCGTGGCTCACCGCGAGCCGAGGCGCCGACGAGCAGAGCGAAGCCGACCGTCAGCGCCGCGACGAGGGCGAAGAAGATGCCGACGACGAGAAGGACGCCGAAACCGCGGACCATCGGCACCGGTGAGAGCAGGAGGACGAGGAAGCCGGCAGCGGTGGCGAGCGCGGCGGTGGCGATCACCGGGCCACCGCGCGACGCCGCCGTGCGCGCCGCCGCCAGCGCCGGCTCGTCGGCGGCGATCGCCTCGCGGAATCGCGCCTGGAACTGGATCGAGTAGTCGACCGCGAGCCCAATCAAGACCGGCAGCACCGCGATCGACGCCATCGTCAGCGAGCCCCCGGTCAGTGAGAGAACGCCGAACGTAACGGCGGAGGCGATCAGTGCCAAGAGCAGCGGCAGGAGCCGAAGCGGCGGTCCGAAGACCAGCGTCAGAACGAGCGCCATGACCACCAGCGCCGCCGCGAGCAGGACGAAGATCTCGCCGCGGAACTCCCCTCCCAGCTCCTGGACGACGACCGGAACGCCGCTGACCGAGTAGCCGGCGCTCTCGAGCGCGAAGGTCGTCTCGCCGGTCGCCTCGCGGATCAGCGCGATCGTCTCGTCACGCTCCTCGCCGCTCAGGCCGGGCTGAAGCCGAACCGAGATCAGCGCCGACTCCGGACTCGGAAAGAGGTAGGCGAAGCGCGACTTTGGCTCGCCGGCGCCGAGCCGGTTGTCGAAGACGACCTGGCTGACGAACTGCGGGTCGTCGATCGAGGGCAGGCCGGTCTGGCCATAGCGGACGGCGATCTGAAGCAGCCGATTCTGGAACTCGCCGAGCACCGCCTGGCCAGCGCTGAGCCCGGCCTGCTCAGCCTGCCCCTTGTTGAGGCCCTGCGCTCTCGCCGTCTCGACCGCCCCGGCCGCTGTCGCCCTGGCCTCGGCGAGAGTCGCCTCCGATTGCTCGTTGAGGAAGCGCTCGGCCTGAGCGACGGCCTGGTTGAGAAAGGTCGCCGGTCCGTAGACGACGCGAACCGCGTCGCTTCGGGCGAGCTCGGCGCAGGCGGGCGCGGCTGCCTCCTCGCCGGCCGGCGTGGCTCCGGCAAGACAGCCCTCGAGCCGCAGCAGCTGGCCGAGGTCCTCGGTCAGCATGATGTCCTGGAGGTCGTGGCGCCCGTCGCTCTGCACGAGCACGGTGATCGCGTCGTCGCCGAACTCCTGCTTCAGCTTCTCGGTCGCCTCGAACGTCTCCGATCCGCGATCGACCAGCGTCGCCGTCGAAGCGTCGGTCTCGAGCCGCAGCGCCGCAACAACCCCGATCACCGCAAGCAGGATTGCCGCGGTAACCACAGCGGCGCGACGGGACGCAGCCGCCGCAGCCACACGAGAGAAGAATTCGCTCACCGCAAAGAGGTTAGGTGAGGGCGACTGTGGCCGAGCAGGTCAAGGACGCAGGTCGATCGCCGAAGCGAGCGTACGTTTTTGTACGTGAGCGAGGCGATCGGCCGAGGACGCCGAGATGCGGCGGCCCCAGTCGTCCTCAGTCCATCGCCAGGGGACCTTCGGTCTCCGCGTTCAAGAACTGGTTGACGAACTGGTTCTCGGAGTCGAACAGCTCGGAGGAGGGGCCGGATTCGACGATCTTGCCCTTCCAGAGCACCGCGATGAAGTCGGCGATCCGGCGGGCAGTTCCGAGGTCGTGGCTGATCACCATGTAGCAGCCGCCGTTCTCCTCGTGGACCTCGCGGATCAGCTCGCAGAGCAGCGCCGTGCGGACCGGGTCGAGACCCGAATCGGGCTCGTCGAACATGACGATCGCCGGATCGAGCACGAGTGCTCGGGCGAAGCCGGCGCGCTTTCGCATACCCCCGGAAAGCTCGTTCGGCATCTTGTCCATCGCCTCGGCCAGACCGACCTCCTGAAGGCGGGTGTTGCAGATCTCGGCGATCTCCTCTTCGCTCTTGTCGGTGTGCTGGCGCAGCGGGAAGCAGGTGTTGTCGAAGACGTTCATCGAGCCGAACAGCGCGCCGTCCTGGAACAGTAGGCCGAACTTCTTGCGCATCTCGAAGAGCTCGTCGTCGGTCATGTTCGGGACCGACTCGCCATGTACGAGCACGTCGCCCGAGTCCGGATAGAGCAAGCCGACGATGTGCTTGATCAGCACGCTCTTGCCGGTTCCCGAGGGGCCGAGGACCATCGAGATCTGGTCGTCGGGCAGGCCGAGGTTGAGGCCGTTGAGGATCCGCGTCCGGCCGAACTGCTTGACCAGATCGATGATCTCGATCGCGTCCTCGCCGCCGTGGTCGCGTTTCTCGCCCGTGTGCCAGACGTAGGGGTTCGGTTCCTTGGGGTTTACCCCCGGAATCGAGTAGTCCTTGTGCAGCGTGCCGAGCTCGGGCGCGGGTTCGACGTACTCCTCGCCGCCGCGCGGCGCGTCCGCCGATGGATCGTCGTAGCCGGCGCCGGCGTCGTCGGGTGCCCGCTGGTCGTCGACCTCCGCTGCCGCGTCCCGCTCCTGCGCGCGCTCCTCAGTTCTGTCGTCAGCCAATTTCCAGTTCTCCTATTCGATCAACCGCCGATTGGCGCTCTTGGGTTCGCGCCCCAGAAGATCAAGGTTCCCATCATCCCGATCAGGTGGACCATGACGATGTTGACGAGCATCGACTTCGCCGTCGCCGTGCCGACGCCCACCGGTCCGCCCGATGCGTTGTAGCCGTAGTAGCAGCCGACGAGCACGATC
>JBPCRS010000047.1:0-5268 GCA_050996575.1 Solirubrobacterales bacterium | reverse complement strand
CGCACGAGCTGCGCAACCCGATCGCCGGCATGTCCGGGGCGATCGAGGTGCTTCGCTCCGGCGCCAAGGACGATCCGGTCGCTCGCGACCATTTCCTCGACCGGCTGGCGGTGGACGTCGATCGCGTCAGCCGCCTGACCAAGGCTCTGCTGACGCTGGCGCGGATGGAGGCGATCGGCGAGGGCGAGGCCGAGGTGGTTGGGGTCCGGCACGCTGTCGACGAGGCCTCGGAGGCGACGACCCCGCCCGCGGGCGTCGAGCTGATCGTCGAGACCGACGCCGAGCTCGCGGCGAAGGCCGACCCCGTCCTGCTCAGGCAGGTATTGATCGGCCTGCTGACAAATGCCTTCAAGCACACCCCCGCTCCGGGCACCGTTACGCTTCGCGCCCGCCGTCGAGGAGAATCAGAGGTCGTGATCGAGGTTCAAGACACTGGGTTGGGCATTCCCCCGGAAGAGGTGGGGCGCGTATTCGAGCGCTTCTACCGCGGCAGCGCCCAGCTCGAGTCGGAGGGCTTCGGCCTCGGCCTCTCGAGCGCGAAGCGGATGATCGAAGTGATGGGCGGTGAGATCGGTGTCCGCTCCGACCCAGGCCACGGCAGCGTCTTCTGGGTCAGGCTGCCGATCGCCGAGCCGAGCGCGGCCCCCGTCGCATGATCGCCAATCTGAGAATCCTGATCGCAGACGACGAGCCATCGGTCCGCGACTCGGTCTCCTACGCGCTCGAGCAGGAGGGCTTCGAGGTGACGAAGGCCGTCGACGGCGAGGACGCCGAGTCGAAGCTCGGCGACGAGGAGCCGGGCTACGACCTGCTGATCCTCGACATCATGATGCCGGGGCGCAGCGGCCTCGACCTCTGCCGTGACGTCCGCAACCGCAGCCCGATCCCGATCATCCTGCTGACCGCGAAAGATGCCGAGGTCGACAAGGTCGTCGGCCTCGAGGTCGGCGCCGACGACTACGTGACCAAGCCGTTCTCGGTCCGCGAGCTGATCGGTCGGGTCCGGGCGCAGCTGCGCCGTCGCGAGCTCGACCGTTCGCAAACCAGCGATGCGGGGCAGATGATCGACGCCGGCAGCGTCCGCATCGACCTTGCCCGCCACCTCGTCACCGTGCGCGGCGAATCGGTCAACCTGACCCGCTCGGAGTTTCAGGTGCTGCGTCTGCTCGCCGAACGCCCCGGACAGGTATTCAGCCGCAAGGAGATCATGGAGGAGCTCTGGCAGGCCGAGTTCCGCGGCGACGTGCGCGCCTGCGACGTCCACATCTCGAACCTGCGCCAGAAGGTCGAGAACGACCCCCAGGAGCCCGAGCTCGTTCTCACGGTCCGCGGGATCGGCTACAAGCTCGCCGAGGGCTAGATCAATCATCTAGGGTCGGGGCATGACCCTGCTCGAGATGACCCAGCAAGGCGACGTCGCGACGATCAGCGACGACTCGAAACTCGCGTCGGTGACGCTGATGGAGCCGGCCGAGCTCTACCGCCTCTGGGAGAAGCAGCAATGGCAGTCGGGCGCGATCGACTTCAGCCAGGATCGCCGCGACTGGGAGCAGATGGGCGACGAGCAGCGCGAGGAGTTCATGTACGGCCTCTCCGCCTTCTTCGTCGGCGAGGAGCGCGTCGCGACCCAGTTCTCCGGGCTCGTGATGGCCTACGAGTCACAGCACGAGGAGGCGTTCCTGGCGACCCAGCAGGTCGACGAGGCCCGCCACGCCCAGCACTTCAACAATCTCTACGAGCACGTCCTTCGCTATGACGGAAGCTTCGAGGACCGGCTCGAGCGCGCTCGCGGCGACCTCAATGACGCCTACCACGTGCTCTTCGACGAGCAGCTCGTAGAAGCCAACAAAGCGTTGATCGATAACCCTTCGGACCTCGAGGCGAAGGTCGACTACGTCGTCCTCTACCACATGGTGATCGAGGGAACGCTGGCGCTGACCGGCCAGTGGTTCCAGACCCAGTTCCTCGAGGACCAGGGCGTCCTTCCCGGCCATGTCGAAGGGTTCAAGAACATCTCCCGCGACGAGCACCGCCACGTCGCCTACGGGACATGGTTCCTGCAGCAGAAGTGCAAGGACCCTGGGCTGGCGCGGCGGGCCCAGGACAAGCTCGCCGAGAGTCTTCCGGCCGCGGCCGGTGTGCTCGTCCCACCCCCGTACTCGCTCGGCGACGACTACATATACATGGGCGTCAGCTCGCAGCAGATGAACGAGTTTGCCTTCACCGCGCTGACCCGGCGGCTCAAGGTGATCGGCATCGGCTTACCGGCGGTGGCGGCATAACTCCGGCGGGCGAATCGTCCACGTAGACTGAGCGCCGCGCCGGCGTAGCTCAGCTGGTAGAGCACTTCATTCGTAATGAAGGGGTCAGCGGTTCGAGTCCGCTCGCCGGCTTGGATCCGGTCCCGGAGGTGAGATGGCGCACGACAACGTCGATGTAATCGAACAGGCATACAAGGCTTTTGGCAAGGGCGATCTCGAAACCGTTCTCGAGTACTTCGCCGACTCGGCGCGGATCGTCGCGCCGCCGTCGCTGCCCTGGGGTGGAACCTATGAAGGCCCCGAGGGAATGCGAACGTTTCTGGCGCGGGCGCTCGACCACTACACCGAGTTCAAGGCCGTGCCGCAGAAGGTGCTCGGTGCCGACGACAACCACGTCATCGTCATCGCCCGCAACACCGCCAAGACGAAGTCGGGAAACCGGACCGAGCAGGACGTCGTCTGGATCTACCAGCTTCGCGACGGCGCGATCACCGGCGCCGAGGTCTTCGCCGACACCGCGGCGACGATCGAGTCGCTCGGGTAGCGGCGTTCAGCGCGGTGAAAGCGCGCCCTACCAGCCCGGTCTCCGTCGTAATCGTCACCCACAACTCGCGTGAGGCGCTCGCGAAGACGCTCCCGGCGCTCACCGCCGAGCTCGCCGAAGCCGACGAGCTGATCGTCGTCGACAACGCCTCGGCCGACGGCACCCCGGCGGCGGTCCGCGAGCTCGTGCCGGACGCGATCCTGATCGAGACCGGCGCCAACCTCGGTTTCGCCGGTGCCTGCAACGTCGGCGCCGAGCGCTCCACCGGCGAGCTGCTCGTCCTGCTCAACCCCGATGCCGTGCCCGCACCCGGATTCCGCGAGGCGATCGCGCGCCCGCTCGCCGACCGGGGACGCGACTGGGCGGCATGGATGGGGCTCGTCACCGACCAGGGCGGGCAAACGATCAACACCCGGGGCGGCGTCATCCACTTCACCGGGATCGCCTGGGCGGGTGATGCCGGTGCGCCGCTTCGCGAAGGCGAGCTTCGCGCGGGAGAGGTCGGCTTTGCCTCCGGCGCCTGCCTGGCGATCCCGCTGTCGAGCTGGCGCGCGATCGGCGGCATGCCGGAGGAGTTCTTCCTCTACCAGGAGGACGTGGACGTCTCGCTGCGGCTGCGGCTCGAGGGTGGCCGGATCGGGATCGAGCCGGCGGCGCGGGTCGACCACGACTACGAGTTCGCGAAAGGACCGGCGAAGTGGCGATATCTCGAGCGCAATCGCTGGGCGACGATCGTTCGGACATACCCGTCGGCGCTGCTCGCGCTGCTCGCGCCGGCGCTGCTCGCAACCGAGCTCGCGCTCGTCGCGATCTCGATCGCCGGCGGCTGGGGGCGCCAGAAGGCGCTCGCCGGCTCAGACCTGATCCGCTGGCTGCCGCGCCTGCTGCGCGAGCGCCGCGCGATCCAGGCTCGGCGCAGCGCATCCAGCGCCGAGTTCGCCCGCCACCTCGTCGCCGAGCTCGACTCGGCCTACCTCGGGAGGGCCGCCCGCTCGCCGGCGCTAAACGCCGCCTTGCGCGCCTACTGGTCGGTCGTGCTGGTGCTACTCGGAGCGACGCGCACGCGCTCCTCGGCCGGCTGAGCGCCGCCGTTCTCGGCCGCCCCGCGCATCATCCGCACCTCCTCGTCGAGCCGCGCGACCTCCTGGGCGAGGATCTTCGTCTCCTCCGAGAGCCGCGAGGTGGCGACCGAGAAATGCAGCAGGAGGACGAAGGCGACCCCGAAGGCGACGATGAAGAGCGCGTTCGGCGGATAGGCGATGCCGAGCCACTCCGCGCCCGTGTCGAGCAGGTCGCGCCAGACGGCGAGCACGACGAGGGTCAGCCCGGCGAACAACCAGAGCAGCGCGTAGCGCTCGACCAGTCGGCGGCGGCGGACGAGCTCGAGGATGACGAGGAAGATCAGCAGGGTGATCGCCAGCGCGATCAGCTGGATCTGGGTGTCGAGTCCGGACGAGCCCACGAATTCAGACTTTCCCCGAGCCCGAGCCAGAGGTTGCGGCTCCGGGGGTGACGCCGTCGAGCTCGGGAGCGGCGCGCGGACGATCCATCGGAGTCGGCCGGCGGCGGAAGAGGCCGACGAAGATCGCCAGCAGCACCTTCGCCATATAGAAGGCGCTTCGCGGGTAGTCGATCGAGGAGCGGCCGAATCCGCGCGCGTTCATCCGCACCGGCACCTCGTGAATCCGCAGCCGGTGGTGGTGCAGCATCAGGATCGCCTCGACCTCGGGATAGTCGTGCGGGTAGTCGCGGGCGAAGAGCTCGATCCCGTTGCGATTGGTCATCCGAAAGCCCGAGGTCGGGTCGGTGATCTTGCGGCGAACGAGTCGGCTGAGGACGACGGCGAAGATCATGTTGCCGGCGCGGCGGCCGACCGGCACCTTGTAGCCGGGGTCGTCGAGGAAGCGGCTGCCGGTGACCATGTCGGCGGCGCCCTTCGTCTTCAGTGCGCGCAGCATCTCCGGCAGGTACTCGGTCTTGTGCTGGCCGTCGCCGTCGACCTGGACGGCGACGTCGTAGCCGTGGGCGAGCGCGAACTTGTAGCCCGATTGGACCGCGCCGCCGATTCCGAGGTTGAACGGGTGGCGGATCACGCGGGCGCCCTGCGCCTCGGCTTCGGCGACGGTCGAGTCGGTAGAGCCGTCGTCGACGACGAGGACGTCGAAGCCGAGATCCTCACGGCCGATGTCGCGGACGACGCGGCCGACCATGCCCGCCTCGTTGTAGGCAGGAACTATGGCCAGTTTCTTCAGTCCGTCGGCCTTCGTCATGTCAGTCGCGCGTCATCCGGGTTGCGGGGATCGGGGAGTCGGTGATCTAGATGGTTGATTCCACGGCCGCGCGTGCGGCTGGGCACGCCTGGCCGAGCAGGTCGAGGACGCAGTGAGCGTGGCGTGCCGGTAGGCACGCGAGCGAGCGAGGACGAAGAGATGCGAAGCGCCAGGCGGGGCCAGGCGTTCGTGG
>JBPCRS010000151.1:0-12653 GCA_050996575.1 Solirubrobacterales bacterium | reverse complement strand
CGTCCATCTCGACGAGCAGCTGGTTGAGCGTCTGCTCGCGCTCGTCGTGACCGCCGCCCATGCCGGCGCCGCGGTGGCGGCCGACGGCGTCGATCTCGTCCATGAAGATGATGCAGGGAGAGTTCTGCTTCGCCTGCTCGAACAGGTCGCGAACGCGGCTGGCGCCGACGCCGCCGAACATCTCGACGAAGTCCAAGCCCGAGATCGCGAAGAACGGGACGCCCGCCTCCCCGGCGACGGCGCGGGCGAGCAGGGTCTTGCCGGTGCCGGGCGGGCCGTAGAGCAGGACTCCCTTCGGAATCCGGGCGCCAAGCGCCTGGAACTTCTTCGGGTTCTCGAGGAACTCCTTGATCTCGTGCAGCTCCTGCACCGCCTCGTCGGCGCCGGCGACGTCGCGGAACGTGATCTTCGGGGCATCGACCGACATCCGCTTGGCACGTGACTTGCCGAAGCTCATCACCTTCGAGCCGCCGCCCTGCATCTGGTTCATCAGGAAGATCCAGAAGCCAAAGAAGAGCAGGAAGGGCAGGACGTAGGTCAGCAGGCTGAGGATTCCGGAGCCGCCGGCGCCCTCGACGACGGTCTCGACGTCGTTGCGCTCGAGGCTGTTGACAAGGCCCTGCTCGGTGTTCGCAGGGAAGCCGGTCTCATACTCTTCGCCGTTTGACTCGAGAACCGTGATCTTGTTGTCCTGAGCGGCGATCGTGACCTTGTCGATCGACTCCGGATCGTCCTCGACCTGGGTCAGGAACTCGTTGTAGGTCGGCGCCTCGGTCTGCTCCCCCGGCGTGATCAGGCGCTGGGCGAAAAACGCCAGCACGAGCACGATCAGGATCGGGAACGCCGCGCTTCTAAAAAACCGCTTCACAATCGAAAGTCAGTGTAACCGGGGGGCTATCGCCGAGCTAAAGGAAGGTTGCTCGCGATTCCTCTCGTGCGGGCTACTCCTCCAGCACCGCAATGTGTCGCAGGTTGCGGTAGCGCTGTGCGTGATCGAGGCCGTAGCCGACGACGAACTTGTTTGGAATCTCGAAGCCGACGTAGCGGGTCGGCAGGTCGACGCGGCGGCGATCGGGCTTGGTCAGCAGCGAACAGACCTCGAGCGAGCGCGGATCGCGAGCTTTCAGGTTTCGGAGCAGGTACTGCAGGGTGAGCCCGGAGTCGATGATGTCCTCAACGATCAGCACGTCGCGGTCGCCGATCGAGGCTTCGAGGTCCTTGAGGATGCGAACAACACCCGAGGAGTCGGTCTGCGAGCCGTAGGAGGAGACCGCCATGAAGTCGATCTCGCAGGGCACGGTCAGGTGGCGCATCAGGTCGGCGATGAAGACGACCGCGCCCTTGAGCACGCCGACGAGGATCAGGTCGCGGCCCTCGTAGTCACGGCTGATCTCGGCGCCGAGCTCGGCGATCCGGCGCTCGAGGTCCTCGCTGGTGACGAGGATCTCGCCCAGCTTCGCCGCCTCGGCTCCCTCGTCCCCGACCGCCATCGCGGCCGGAGGCTACTCGGGAAGGCGCGCCGTAAGCACCGCGACCTCGCGCGTCGCCTCGGTGATCTTGAACTCCTCGGAGACGGCGACACCGGCGACCCAGGCGATCCGGCCGCGAGCCTCGACCACCGGAAGCGTGCGGCGCAGCGAGCGTGGCACGCGAGCGTCGGTGAACACATCCTGGAGCGACTTCGTTCCGTCTAGCCCCAGCGGGCGCATGCGATCGCCATTGCTCCAGGTTCGGACGACGACTGATTCGCCGATACCGCCAGCGTCGAGCGTCGCCCGTTCGGGTCCCTCGCCGGCGACCGGCATCGCTCGCAGCCCGGCGCTCACGTGCCAGCGGCCGAAGCGGCACTCGCCCGGGATCGGCAGCGTCGTCGCCTCGGGGGCCTCCTCCCCCGCCCCGACGACGACGCCCGCGAAACCGCCCTCGCAGACCACTCGCAGGCCGCCACCGAGATCGACCTGGCCACCTTCCGAGCTGGTCGCGAGACTGACGATCTCGCCCGCTCGCCGGCGGCCGAGGGCAACCTCGCGGCCGGCGACACGTTCGGCGAGTGCCCGCAACGTGAGCCGGGCGAGGCCGGGCTCGAGCCCGGCGAGCGCGTCGCCGGCGATCGCGGTCGCTCCCGGGCCAGCGCCGGCAGTGTCGAGCGTTTCGGCGGCAAGCCGGTCGAGAACCTCGGACTCCTCGGCCAGCTCGGCCCGAGTCTCGGCGATGTTGCGAACGGCCTCCTGGCTCAGCTCGCGAAGCGGCGGCAGCACTTGTTCGCGGATTCGGCCGCGGGCAAAGCTCGGGTCCGCGTTCGTCGGGTCATCGGAGAACGGCAGCCCCGCCGCTCTCGCGATCCGCCGGGTATCGGCGCGCTCGAGCGCGAGCAGCGGCCGGATCAGAGCGCCGCGCCGCGCCGGCATCCCGAGCAGAGCCCGGCGCCCGGGCGAGACCGCGAGCCGGTAGAGCAGCGTCTCAGCGAGGTCGGTGCGCGTGTGGCCGGTGGCGATCCACTCGGCCCCGCGACGAGAACGCAGCCGCTCGGCGGCGGCGTAGCGTGCGACGCGAGCGCGGGCCTGGAGGTTTCCTTCGGCGAGCCCAGGCCGCTCGACCACGTGCTCGATCCCGAGCCGCTCGCAGAGCTCCCGGGCGCTTGCCTCGTCGCGCTCGGCGCTTTCGCGAAGGCCGTAGTTGAGCGTCAGCGCGACGATCCTTTGCGCCCCGCAGATCGCGGCCAGCCCGGCGGCGGCGCAGGCCGAGTCGGCGCCGCCGGAGACGAGGACGATGCCGGAAGTGTCCTCGGCGACTAGGCCGCTCGCCCGGACCGCGGCGGCGAGCTCCTCGACACCGTCGGCGTCGGCCGCCTCCATCAGCGCTCGATGATCCCGTGCTCCCCGGTCTCGTGGGCGGGTCGCACGACGAACAGCTCGATCGGGTTCGGGAAGCCTTTCAGCGCGACCTCACCGATCTCCTCGAAATGCAGGTACTCCGAGTCCGACCCAGCCTCGGCGACCGCGCGGGTGACCATCACCTCGCCGCCGAGCGCGCGGGCGACGACCCGATGGGTGAGGTTGACCTGGGTGCCGAAGTAGTCGCCGTCGCGGTAGACCGCGTCGCCGTAGTGGAGGCCTACACGGGGCTGGGGGCGCTCCTGGAAGAGGCCGAGGAAGCCGACCGACCATTCGGTCAGCGTCACCGGCTCGGGCGAGACGATCATCACCTCGTCGCCGATCGTCTTGACCACCGTCGCCTCCCCCGGCAGCGTTGCCTCGACCGACTCGACGAAGCGCTCGATCAGGTCGAGCGCCTCCTCGTCGCCTTCCTCCTCGGTGAATCGCGTGAACCCGGCGAGGTCGACGAAGCAGTAGGCCATCGTCACCCGGCCGAGTCTGTCGCGGCCGCCAAACTCGGCCTCCATGTGGCCGACGACGTCCTGCTCGGAGAAAAAGCGACGGTAGCGCTGGTGCAGGTAGTCGGTCAGCGGGGCCGTCATCGGCATCAACTCCGCCGCGAGCTGCTCCATCTCCTCGGCCATCTCGAGCGCGGGCACACCCTGGCGGATCAGCGGCTCATGGACGTAGAGGTGGAACATCCGGATCTCCGCCTCGGCGATCTTTCGCATCGACTGTGCGTAGACGCGGACGAGCTGAAGCATCGCGACGAGCGGGAACCCGGTGGCGAGGATCTCGGCGATCAGCTCTACCGCCTCGACGTCCTGCTCGGTCAGGGTTCCCTCGAGCGCGGTCGGCGTGCCGAGCAGGGCCATCAACCGCTCGACCAATTCCTCCTCGAGCCCGGTCCTTTCGGCGACCTCGACGAGCGTGTAGGCGCGCTCGGCATCGGGTAGCAGGCTCTCGGCGTAGCCGAAGGCGAGGCGGCCGTCGCGCACCGCTTGGCGCAGCGAGTCGAGCGAGTAGCCACGCTCCCGCATCCGCGCGACGACTCGGGCCTGGGCGGCGGCCGCGACGGTCCATCGGTCGCCGCGGATCGGGACGATCTTCTGCTGCGCCCAGCGCTTCAGCGTCGCCGGCGAGACGCCGGCCCGGCGCGAAGCCTCCTGTAGCGAAACTCGCTCGTCGCTCATCGGGTCGGATTCTGTCCTGAGCCGAGGCCGAACGGGCCCCAGACATGGAGCGACGGGGTCGTTCGGCCCCGTCGCTCGCGGGCTCTCCGGCCCGCATGGCGGCCGTTGGCTTTCACACCTCGCGGACTTCCGGTAGGGGCCCCAGTCGCCAGAGGACTCGGCCAGCGTGTCCGCTCTCGGCCTTTTGCCTTAACTGATACGCAGACCTTACGCCCGCGGCACCCCCGGGTCAATAGCTTCTTCGCGAGCGCACTCGGATTAGTCGAGTTCGAGGTGGCGATAGTCGGCGGCAATCAGCTTTCGATAGGGATCGGCGAGGAGCTTCCCGAGGGGAAGGAAGAAGAGCGTCGATTTCGCCTCACCGACGCAGCGAACGCGACCCCGCGCGATCGCGACCGCCAGCGACTCGCGGCCCTGGAGCCAGCGGTTGGCGACGCCCGAGTCCATGCTGAGGGTGACCTTCGGCTCCCACTTGGCGCGGCCGAATCGCCACTCGACGTAATGCGTCTGCCCGGCGGCCGAGGCAAGGTCGAGGGTGAGACCGAGGTCCGAGAAGAGGAAGCGGGTGCGCACGTGGGCTGCGCGAACGAGTGGTCCGATCCGCTCATCCGCGTCCACCTCCTCGAGCAGCCGCCCGAGCACCTCGCGGAACTCCGCGGGTGACTCGAATCCGACCTCCCCGGCCGCCTTCGCGGCCACCGCCGTTGGCACGATTCGGCAGTCTACGTTGAGTACGTGAGGATCGCCACTACAGCGCTGGCCGCGTTTTTAGCCCTGGCACTCGCAGGATGCGGCGTAAGGACGAGCCGCCGATGTCGGCGCCGCCTGCCCCGGTGCCGGCAGAAACCGTGATCAGCGGCGCGGTCGATCCCGGCGAGGACGTCACGGGCGATCCAAGCGAGAATGGGAATGCAAGCGGCAGGGAGGAGACCGAGCCCGAAGGGTCGACTCTGAGCCGCTCCGAGCGCGAGGCAGTCGCCGCGGCCCGCGAGTACGTGACCGCGCTCGACCGACGAGATGGCGCGAAGGCGTGCGCCCTACTGATCACCGGCGCGATCGAGAGCGTCGAGCTGCCCCGTAACCGTGGTGGCTGCGCGTCCTCGCTCGAGCAGTCGATCGGCTACCGCGATCCCCGCGGACTTCCGGTCTGGGAGTCGGCGAGCGTCGAGGCCGCCTGGCTGATCGCGAAGCCGAGCACCTCCCTCTACCGCGCCGTCGGCATCGCCGAGCCACCGCCCGACGTGATCTCCCCACCGAAAACGCCGCTCGAAAAGTAAGGGCGCGGGCGCCGGTGGGACGGGGCGTAGCTTCCGCAACCCAAGGCGCCGTGGTCGCGGGGCTTGTAAGGGCGGCGAGTTCGGGCGGGTTTTGGTCACTCCTTGCGCGCGTTTCGTCGGGCACCGGGGTCGCGTGGCGTTTTATCGTCGGATAGCGGCGATAACTCGACTACCGGCCTCGAACGGTTCCGCGGGGACCGGTCGGGACGTTGGACGCATTTCGTCGCTCACAGAGACGCTTTGCGTCCAACGTCCCGTCGCGGGTCACGAAGCTCACGCCAATCCCAACGCAAGCGTCAGATCCCTGCCACAACACCCCGATTCGCCCGCCCCACAAGCCCCGCGACCACAAACCCTTGCGGCGCGTAAACGGCGCCGGCGTCCCGCCGGCCAGCTACCGCCCGACGGAGACGATCCGCGGCTTCGGGGGGTTGCCGCGCATCACGGTGACGGCAGAGCGGCGACGAGACCGATCGCGAGCCAGCCCTCGGTCGTCGGCTGGTCGCCGGCGAGGAACGGAACCGCGGCGAATCCCGCGGCAAGGACGAGGTTGCGGGCGACACCGGCCCAGCTCACCCGAGAACGAGAGCCGAAACAGGCGCAGGGCCGACCCCGACGACCGTTGACGAGCGCGCTGACAAGCGCGCCCGAGAGGGCCAGCATCAAGAGCGCGGCAAGCCAGGCGAAGAGATCGATGCCGGCGCCGACTCCGATGGCCAGCACGAGCTCGGTGGCGATCAGCGCGGTCGAGGCGGCTGCGCGAGCCCGGGCGTCGCGCAAGCCGAAGGTCGCGAGCGCCTCACGCCCTTCGCGCCCGGCGGCGAGCTTCGAGACCGCGGCAGCGACGAGCACCCCCGCGAGCAGCAATCGGACAACGATCCCCACCATTCCCGAAAGCTACCAATGGTGTCGCGTTACGGAGCGACCACGTCAAAGCCAGGATCGGGCGGCTCGAACAGGCCGAGCAGCTCGCCGAGCTTCTCGCCGTCGCCGGAGACCTTGATCCGGCCGGCGGCGAACTCCTCGCCGGCAGCCTCGGGACCGCCCATGATCAGCTTGTTGAGCGCGCCGCGGGTGAGCTCGATCGTCGCGTCGGCATCGTCGGCGAGCCGGCCGCTGACCGTGTTCAGGGCGCCGTTCTCGATCGTCATCACCCACTGCTCGCCAATGTCGCCGAAGTCCCAGTTGACGACGATCCGCGTCTGCGCCGCTCGCGGTCCGTCGAGCCGCGAGCCCATCGCGTCGAAGACCATGTCGACCGGCAGCGAGCGGGCGACATCGCCGCCCGCCGCCATCGTGTCGCGGGTCTCCTGCACGCCGTCGCGAAGCTCGAGCGCGCCGGCGAGCAGGTAGTTGCGCCAGATCGCGCTCTCGGACTGATAGCCCATCTGCTCGAGCGCGTCGGCCTCGAGCTCGCGCGCCTCGGTGTTCTCGGGATCGGCGAAGACGAGGTGGCCGGCGAGCTCCGCCGCCCAGCGGTACTCGCCGCCCTCGAAGGCCGCGCACGCGCTCGCCAGCATCTGCTCGGGCCCGCCCGCGAGCTCGACGTAGCGGCGGCCGGACTCGACCGGCGGCAACGGGTCGAGGCTCGAGGGCCTACCGTCGAAGTAGCCGAGGTAGCGCTGATAGACGGCGCGGACGTTGTGGCTGACGGTGCCGTAGTAGCCGCGGCACGACCAGGTCTCGGCGAGCGTCGCCGGCAGCTCGACTTCGGCGGCGATCTCGGTCGGGGTCAGTCCTTTGTTCATCAGCCGCAGAGTCTGGTCGTGGGTGTAGCGGTAGAGGTCGCGGTGGGCGCGCAGCATCTCGGCGAGCTGCTCGCGCCCCCAGGTCGGCCAATGATGGCCGTGGAAGACGACGTCGGACTCGGCGGCGAACAGCTCGATCGCCTCGTTCAGGTACTTCGACCAGCCGAGCGCGTCGCGAACCTGGGCGCCGCGCAGGGTGAGCACGTTGTGGAACGAGTGGGTCGCGATCTCGGCGATGTAGAGGGCGCCGCGATCGGGCAGGTGGAAGTTCATCTCCGCCGGCGCCTCGGTCTCGGGGACGAGCTGGAAGACGAAGCGGACGCCGTCGATAGTCTCGCTTTGCCCGGTCTGGTGGATCTCCTCGGTCGGCGGGATCAGCGAGACATGGCCATCGGAGCTGGTCCAACCGATCCCGGCGCCGAGTTGGCCGCGCGGGCCGCGGCCGAGGAAGTTGCCGAACATGAAGCCGCCGCGGCGGACCATCGCGTTGCCGGCAAGGACGTTCTCCGAGACCGCCTCGGCGAGGAAGTGCTCGGGCGCCCAGACGATGACCTTGCCCGCTTCGACTTCGTCCTGGTCGACGACGCCGCGCGCTCCGCCAAAGTGGTCGGCGTGGCTGTGCGAGTAGAGGACCGCGGTGACCGGCCGCTCGCCGCGCTCAGAGCGGTAGAGCTCGAGCGCCGCCTGCGAGCACTCGACCGAGATCAGCGGGTCGATCACGACGACGCCCTTCTCGCCCTCGACGAGGGTCATGTTCGAGACGTCGTAGCCGCGGACTTGGTAGATCCCCTCGCCGACCTCGTAGAGGCCGGGGCGGGTGTCGATCCGGATGTGGCGCCAGAGGCTCGGGTGAACGGTGTCGGGTACTTCGCCCCCGTCGGCGAGGAAGGCGTAGGCGTCCATGTCCCAGACGACCCGGTCGTCGCGATCGCGAATCACCAGGCTGTCGGGGCCGGCGACGAACCCGCGCGCCGCGTTCGCCGCGTCGTCGTTCTCGCCGGGCAGGCCGGATGCGGCCTCTGCCAGCACCCGCTTCGTCGCCTCGGTTGCGTCCTTTGCCTTTGCGTTGTCGTCCATAACCCCTCGCTCTCGCTCTAGATAAAGGCCGAGCCGCGCGCGACCAGGTTCTCGTAGATCTTTTCCTGAATCGTCTCGCGGACCTGCTCGGAGAGGTCGAAGACGAGCCGGCGGTCGTCCGCGGCGTCGGCCGGATGATCGGAGACGTCGATCGGCTCACAGAACTCGATCCGCCACTTCGAGGGCAGCGGGATCAACCCGAGCGGGCCGAGCCAGGGGAAGGTCGGGGTGATCGGCGCGAACGGCGCTCCGACGATGCCGGCGAGCGTCCGGCTGTTGCCGATCATCGGATAGATCTCCTCGGAGCCGACGACGGCGACGGGGACGATCGGCGCCCGCGCCCGTAGCGCGACCTCGACGAAGCCGCCGCGGCCGAAGCGCTGCAGGCGGTAGCGCTCGGAGAACGGCTTGCCGGTCCCTTTGACGCCCTCGGGAAAGACCATCACCAGATTGTCCTGCTCGAGCGCACGCGAAGCGTTGTGCGGGCTCGCCGGCATGCCGCCGACGCGGCGCATGAATGCAGAGAGAAAGGGCAGGACGAAGGCCCAGTTGAGGACCATGAACTTGGGCCAGCGCGGCAGCGCATGCTCCTTCATGATCGCCCCGGTGATCATCGAGGCGTCGAAGGGGAAGATCGCGCCGGCGTGGTTTGAGACGATCATCGCGCGGCCGTGGGAGGGCACGTTGGCGAGGCCGTTTGCCTCGACCCGCCACCACTGGTTGTAGAGGAACTCGAAGAACGGGAAGACCGCCTCGGCGAACTCCTCGTCGAAGCCCCATTCGTCCTCGTCGTAGTCGCCGCGCATCCTCCGCACGGCACGCTCGACCGCGTTGCGCAGGCCACCCGGCAGCCCGGCGGCGGCACGCTCGGCGGCCGCTCCCGGTCCGAGCCCGGAGCCGATCCCGCCGCTGAGACTGCGTAGGAAACCGGCGATCGCCTCGGCGGTGGCGGTGTCGGGGGCGGTGGTCATGAGTTGGTCGTGGGGTCGGCCATCTAAGCAAAGCGTCGGGTGAGCGAGCCGAGTCCGGGCAGTGGGACGACGCTCCGCCCCCGCGTTTTCTCGGCGAAGTCCTTCGCCCCGGCGACAGCGTCGTAGCGGAACTCGTAGCCGATCTCCTCGCGCAGCCGGGTGTTGTCGACGCCGCGGCCGTAGCGGAGCAGGCGAAGCGCGTCGTTGTAGACCTCTCCGGCGCCGAGCGAGCGCCGGCCGAGCCGCGAGAGCGCCGGCCCGAAGACCGCGGTCGGGATTGGTATCTGTGGCCGACCCGCGAGTCGCAGCAGCCTGGTCAGCGAGATCGAACCCGACGGTGCGACGTTGACCGGGCCGCGAACGCTTTTCATCGTCGCCGCAAGCAGGGCTCCGGTCGCGTCCTCGGCGTGAACGAGTTGAAGGCGCGGGTCGTAGCCGAGCTGGACCGGCACGGCGGGCAATGAGAGGTAGCGCGAGAGCGGGTTGTCAAGCCCGGGGCCGATCTCGGGCTGGAAGCGGAGCATCGTGCAGATGACGTCGGCGCGGCGGCGCGAGAAGGTCTCGAAGTAGTTCTCGAGCTCGGAGATGTCGCGCTGGAAGCGGGTGCGAAGCGGAAACTTGCGGGCCATGTCCTCGGTGAAGAACGACGGTGAGGCACCCTCGCAGCCGTAGATCGCGGCCGAGCCGCGAACGATCACACGCTCGACCGTAGGTGCCTTCTCGCAGGCGGCAAGCAGTTGCAGCGAGCCGATCACGTTGATGTCATGGAGCGCCCGCGCAGGCTTGCCCGGTGCCGGGTACCAGAGGATCCCGCAGTGGACCACGGTGTCGGGCTCGGTCGCCGGCAGCAGCCGATTGAGCAGCGGGCTGCGCAGGTCGGCCTCGATGTACTCGGTCCGATCGAGGTCGCCGGCGGGGGGCTCGGAGTCGACGCCGGCGATAAACTCGACCGTGGGGTCGCGCTCGAGCCGCCGCGCCAGCTCGGTCGCCCAGTGATCGGCGATTCCCGTGATCAGGATGCGGCGGCCGGCCATGTCTAACCTTGAAGTTTAGACTTAGGGTTATTCGCTGACAATGCCGTCAGGGCGGACTCGATCGCGGCCAGGCGCTCGTCCATGGCCTGAAGCCGCTGATTGAGCTCGTTGACCTCGTCGGCGGAGGCGAAACGGATCTTCGCCAGCCCCTCGCGGGTGCGCTGGCCCCGCCTCGAGACCTCGTCGCGAGCCTCGATCCCGCGCTTGGCGACCTCGTCGAGAAGTTCCTGGGCGCGCTCGGCGGTCTCGGCCGCGGTCCCGGCCGTCGCGCTCAGTGTGCGCTCGACGGCGGGCCGCAAGCCGTCGGAGACGCTGCCGGCATCGGCTTTCTGCTCGCCCTCGGTCATCCGGCGAAGCTTATCCTCGCCGATCTCGTGAGCATCCACCTCCGCCCCACCGCGCCGATCGCGGCCGACGCCCTTCTCCCTGGAGACCCCGGCCGGGCGCTCGCACTCGCCCAGGATTTACTGGTCAAGCCGATGATGTCGAACCACCATCGCGGCCTCTGGGGTTACCACGGCGAGACCGCCGAAGGGCGCGAGCTGACGATCCAGTCGACTGGGATCGGCGGCCCTAGCGCCGCGATCGTCCTCACCGAGCTCGCCGAGCTGGGCGTCAGGCGGGCGATCCGGGTCGGCACATGTGCCGCGACCGGCGACGATCTCGGCCTCGGCCAGATCGTGATCGTCACCGAGGCGATCGCCGCCGACGGCGCGAGCCGCGCGCTCGGCGCAGGCGCAAGGGCTGCCCCTGACGCCTCGCTTTCGAACGCTCTCGCCGCGCAGGTTCCAACGGCGGCGGCTGTAGTCGTCGCCACGACCGATCTCTTCTACGGTCGCGAGGGAACCGCGCTCGATCACTTAAAGCTCGACGGCGCCGCCGCGGTCGAGATGGAGACGGCCACGCTGTTCACCCTCGGCGCCGAGATCGGCGTCGGCGCCGCCTGCCTGCTCACGGTGGTCGCGGCCGGCGGCGAGCGGATCACCGAGGAGCGACTGGCCGATGCAGAGCTCGAGATGGGGCGAGCGGCTGGGCGGGCGCTCGCCGAAGCGTGCTAATTCGAAACGGGCCCGGCACCGTTCGACTGCTTGCGCAACAGCGATACGTCGCGGGCGATCTCATCGATCCGGTCCTCGATCGCCTCGACCCGCTCGGAGACCGAGCGCACGCGGCGCTCGAGCCGTTCGACGTCTGTGGCGGCGGGAAGGTTGAGCGCGCCCATCGCCGATCGCTGGGCCTGGACGGCTTTCTCGCCGGCCCCGAGCGCGGTCGCCAGGGCCGAGTTGAAGACCGGGTTTTCGAGCAGCGCCTGGGCGATGTTGCCGATCGCCTCTTCGCCGCCGGAGGAGATCTTGTCCCGCAGCCCCTTGTCGTCATCTTCTCCCATGCGGCCCGGCAGCCTACCGCCCACGCTTGAGCAGCGCCGTAATCCTGCCGATGAAGAACGCGTTAAGTGGTCGACGACCTGCGCCTCAGTCCGCCTGCTTCGAGTAGGTTTCGTGGCGGGTTGCGGGAGAGACATGCATAGCGACGGTTCAACGTTGCAAAGAAAACAGCCACCCAGTAGCGTTTCGCCTGTCTCCGGTGGGGGCCGTCGACCCGCTCCGGGGGCGGCCACCGGTTCTCCGGGGCCAGGGTTGGAGAACGGTTGAGAAACAGACTTGCACTGATACTCGCACTGGCGGCCTTCGGGCTCGTCCTCGTAGCCGCGGTTGCTGGCGCCCAGAACGGGAACCTCCTGCAGAGCGGACAGAGCGGCGTTTCCGTCGATCTGCCCGGCGGGCAGGAGCTCGCTCCGGTCGGTGGCAACCTTCCTGCCTGCTCCAACCTGAGCGACGATGACGCCGACGGCGTCGCTGATCTGGCGGACCCCGGCTGCGAGGGCCCGCTCGACGCGGACGAGGTCAATGCCGCCGCAACGCCCGACGGCACGACGACCACGACGCCCGACCCTGAACCTGAGCCTGACCCTGAGAACCCCGACCGCCCCGACCTCGACCGCCCCGACCTCGACGGCGACGGCGGCAAGGGCGGAGACGGCGAGACCGGCGGCGTCAAAGGGCCCGGCGGAAAGGACAAGCCTTCCGGCGCCGGCGAGCGCGACAAGCTCGAGCCGGCGGCGATCCGAAATCCCGACGGCAGTCCGACCGGCGCCAACCCGACGCTGAGCGTCGCCGACTTCGCCCCGGCCCCGATCGGGATCTCGAACGAGGTCATCGACTCCTTCTCTATACCGCCCTTCCTGCTGCCGATCTACCAGGCCTGCGGAACCCAGTACGGGATCCCCTGGCAGGTGCTCGCTTCGATCAACCGGATCGAGACTCATTTCGGCCAGCTCGCCGGCGTCACCTCGACCGCCGGCGCGATCGGTTGGATGCAGTTCCTGCCCTCGACCTGGGAGGCCTACGGCGTCGACGCCAACGGCGACGGCCGCAAGGACCCCTACAACCCGGTCGACGCGATCTGCGCCGCGGGCC
>JBPCRS010000131.1:0-4532 GCA_050996575.1 Solirubrobacterales bacterium | reverse complement strand
GGCTTGTGATGCCCCGCTTGGCCCGCCGGCTCTCGCCGACGAGCTGGGGCCTGCTACCGGGCGCTCCGACGCTTACCCGGACGGGACTCTCACCCGCTGGCCTGGACCAGCTTTCATGGCGCAACATATGTCCATTGTAGGCCGCTCGTGTGTCCATTACGAGCCTCATCCTCGTCTCGGAGTGGCTTCGCTGACCGACACTACGTCGTCGCTCTCGACGCGCGGGGGAAGCCCCGCATACATCCGCGCCTTGGCGACAATCGGTAGGGGTTAGCGGCGAAAGTCGGTAGTGAGGTGTGGCGAATTACGGTAGTCTCGATCTCGTGACGATTCGGGACTACAGGCCGCGGCGGGTCGACGGACTCCTCGACGAGCTGCTCGCTGAGTTGCCGGCGGTGATGGTCACCGGTCCGCGCGCGGCCGGCAAGACGACGACCGCGGCGCGTCATGCCGCCAGCGTGGTACATCTGGATCGCCCGGCTGAGGCAGCCGTGTTCCGGGCCGACGCCGATGTCGCGCTGGGGGAGCACAAGGAACCAATCCTGCTCGACGAATGGCAGGAGGTCCCGGCCGTGCTCGGCGCGGTCAAGCGGGCGGTCGACAGTGACCCTCGCCCCGGCCGGTTCCTGCTGACCGGCTCGATCCGGGCCGATCTCGACGCGGTCACGTGGCCGGGAACCGGTCGTCTGGTTCGCATTTCGATGTACGGGATGACGGTGCGCGAGCAGCTCGGCGGCCTCGAAGCCCGGCCGCTCGTGGACCGGCTCGCCGACGGGGTCCGCCCAACGCTCCCCCGCGACCCACCCGACCTCCGGGGCTATGTCGAGTTGGCGCTGAGGAGCGGTTTCCCGGATCCCGCATTGTTGATGACATCGCGTGCCGGGATGCGGTGGCTCGAGGGCTACGTCGATCAACTCATCACCCGCGACGCCATCGGCATCGAACCCGGGCGCGACCCCGCGCGCCTGCGGCGCTACGTCGAGGTCTACGCCCTCAACTCCGCGGGCATCGTCGCGGACACCACGCTGCTACAGGCGGCCGGCATCAACCGCAAGACCGCCATGGCCTACGAACGACTCCTCACCAACCTGTTCATCGTCGAGGCCCTACCGGCGTGGACCTCCAACCGGTTGCGCCGCCTGTCCCTCGGCGCTAAGCGCTACCTCGTCGAGCCCGCGTTGGCCGCCTCTGTTCTACGGCTTGATTCACACGCCGTACTCCGCGACGGAGATCTACTTGGGCGCCTGCTCGACACCTTCGTCGTCGCCCAACTCCGAGGCGAGCTCGCCGTGTGCGAAACGCGGCCCCACCTCTACCACCTGCGCGAGGAGCACGGGCGCCACGAGATCGACATCGTCGCCGAGCTCGGAGGGCAGAACCTGATCGCCTTCGAGGTGAAGGCTGACTCCGCTCCCGACCGCAAAGCTGCCCGACACCTCACCTGGCTGAGGGACCGCCACGGCGAGCGCTTCGTCCACGGGGTCGTGTTTCACACCGGCCCCTACCTCTACGAGCTGGACGATCGAATCACCGCAGCGCCGATCTGCGCCCTGTGGGGGTAGGGCGAGCGCCTTCCCCGATCCTCGATCCGACGGCTGAAGCGCGGCTGATCGGCTGATCCGATCGGATCGCCGGGGGAGGTTCAGGCCAACAAGCCCTCAAGCGGTACCGCCCAGATTCGATCTCCGATCGGAACCGTGTCCGGTCCCGTGTGGATAAGGACCCCACAGCGGAAGCGCTCGCCGAGACGATCACGGAGGAGCTTCAAGCCGCTGGTGTCGGCGGCGCGCGGCGTTGCCGACGCCTTCACCTCGACGCCGACGACCTCACCCGAGTGCAGCTCGACGACCAAATCAACCTCGTTGCCGCGTTGATCGCGGTAGTGGTTGAATTTCGCCAAGGGCGCGAGCGGCGAAAAGCTCGCCTGCCGAGTGAGCTCGTCGACGACGAACGTCTCGAATGCGCTGCCCGCAATTCCGCCGTCGCTCTCGAGTCGACCCGGATCGGCGCCGAGCAGGGACATGAGCATGCCCGTGTCCGCCAGATGGAGCTTCGGCGTCTTCGCCACTCGATGCCCGAGGTTCGTGTGCCAGGCAGGAAGCCGCAAGACGAGGAAGAGCTGCTCGAGGACGCGCAGGTAGGCCGCGGCGGTCTTGTGATCAACGCCGAGGTCACGACCGAGCGCCGAGAGGTTCGTCAGCGATGCGGTGCGCGCCGCGACCAGCCGGAGCAAGCGACCGACCGCCTCGACGTCGCGCACCGAGGAGATCCCGTCGACCTCGCGTCCGAGGATCGAGTCTATGTAGCCCGAGAAGAACCGAAGGCGGCGCGAAGGGGTGGCATTGACGGCCTCGGGAAATCCCCCCCTCGCAATTCTTTCGGCGTATCCGGGTCGGCCGATCGGGGCGCCCGTTGGCTGCGGAGGCCGGCCCGCGAAGACCCGCTCCAAGAAGGTCTCCTCGCGACCGAGGAGCTCGCCCTGAGAGAACGGCCACAGGGTCAGATAGTCGACCCGCCCCGGCAACGCGTCAGCGATCTGGGGAAGGGAGAGGATGTTCGCCGAGCCCGTCAGCAAGAACCGACCGCGCCTGGGGTCCTCGTCCACCGCGCGTTTGATCGCGAGCAGGAGATCGGGGGCGCGCTGCACCTCGTCAATGACCATCGGCTCTTCTGAGGCGACGAATCCGGTCGGGTCTGATCGGGCGGCGTCCAGGGCCTCTGGCGCGTCGAGGGTTAGGTATCGCGCTCTGTGCTCGTCTCGGGCGATCGATCGGACCAGAGTGCTCTTACCCGACTGGCGGGCACCGAGGAGGCAGACAACGCGGCTCTCGGAGAGAGCTTCGACGACCACCGGCCGCAGATGTCGCGGAATCATGCCCGGCACGTAAGTAGGGTGTGTGTCATCTGGGAGCCGTTGGGCGACAATCTGGGAGTTGAAGTATGACAGATTGGGAATACCGTGCCCCCGCGCACGCTGCCTCCTCGCAAGTCTGGCGCTGCGGCTCGGCGGGCGAGGATCAGACTGAACACAGTTGAGCTACAGTGAAGCCTAACTATGACCCGATCGGCGCCGACGAGCCAGCGTTCGTTTCGACTCCGACGGGAGACGCTCGGGTTGCTCGACCGGCGTGCGGCGGCGAGGGGCGAGAGCGGGAACCGGCTTGCCGGACGGCTTCTCGACGAGGCGCTTCGCACGGACGAGCATCCGCTGATCGGCTTCAGATCGGGCGCGGACGGCAAGCGCGGTCCGGCGCTGATCGGCACGCGACTGCGCGTCGCCCAGGTGGTTCAGACGCTGAGGGCGAGCGAAGGCGATGCGACTGACGCCGCCCGCTACCTCGGGGTCGAACCCCGCCACGTGAATGCCTGCATCGACTACTACGCCGAGTTCAAGGAGGAGATCGACCGCGAGATCGAGGCGGACCTCGAGTTCGCGCGTAGCGAGCAGGAGCGGGCCAAGCGACGGCGCGAGGCCGTTTCTTGAGGCTGCTGCTCGATGAGCACTACAGCCTCGAGATCGCGCTCACCCTCAGGGACCGGGGCCACGACGTAACCGCTGCGCTCGAGGCCGGGCTCAGCGGATGCTCCGACGAGGATCTCCTCGCGGCAGCGGCCGGCGAGCTGCGTGCCCTGCTGACCAACAACGCCCGCCATTTCGTCCCGCTTGCGCGGCGCTGGGCCGCCGCCGGCCGTCAGCACTACGGGTTGCTGTTCACGTCGGACGAAAGCATGCCGCGCAGCAAGGGCACGATCGGCCGCTACGTCGACACGCTCGAAGCGCTGCTCCGTGAGCATCCAGACGACGCCGCCCTCGTGGATCAGGCTCGCTGGCTCGGGGGGTGAGCGGCCGCCTCGCGTCACGGCCAGACCTCGCGATTGCGAAGCGCCTGGACGTCCGCTTCCGCCGCGAGCAGCTCGTCGAGCTTCGCGACGAGGCCTGAGAAGGTCTCGCGGCGGTGTCGGGGCCAGCGGCGGTTGGAGGTCAGGACGAGGCCGAAGTGGGCGTCCCCTCCTCGCAAGACCTCAGCCGCGAGCGTTCGGTAGTCGCGGACGTCGTCGGTGACGATCGCCCGACGCTCGCGGCACGCCGCGGCGAAGACGACCGGGTCGGCATGCCCGGCGAGATCGAGCCGGTCCAGCACGGCCTCGACGTCGTGACCGCGCTCGCGGAGGCGGGCCGCCATCCACGGCGGCCACATCTCGTCGAGAAGCAGCCTCAAGCTGGGAGGCCCTGTTCACGGCGCCAGGCGAGCTCGGCCTCGCTCGCCGCCCGCTCGTTGGCCTCGATCCACGAGTCGATCTCGGTGTCGTAGGCGGCGTAGTAGCGGACCGCGACTCGCACCTGGTCCGCATCGCGGCCGGTCAAGCTCGAGGTGAGCGCGATCGCTTCCTCACCCCGCTCGTCGAGCTCCCTGAAAACCGTGATCACCTGCCACACGTCGGGGCCGGAGGCAAGCGCTGCTCGCCGCCCGGCGGGGCCCGATCGGAAGACCACGCCTGGGTGCTCTTCCATCCGCAGGCCCTCCTCCAGG
>JBPCRS010000120.1:0-13509 GCA_050996575.1 Solirubrobacterales bacterium | reverse complement strand
CCGAGCTGGGCGTGGCCGGCGGGCGAAGCGCATGCCGGTGGGCATGTGCGAGTCCCGACGGGCGCGATCCAGCGACGGTATCCGTGCGTCATCCGCGTGCGCGGGGATTGGGAATCAATCATCTAGGCCGCGTGGAGGCGGGTTCGCTCGCAAAGGGCGGCGCGGTGGCCGGCGGGCCGCTACACGAGGCCGTCGACTTGCCGTGGAGGAAGCGCTTCGACCGCACCAAGCTGGGTCGTCGTGAGCGCTTCTGGACAGTCTGGACGGTCTGCGTTGTGGCGCCCTTCATCGCAGCCGGAGGCGTGCTGGTCTGGCTCGAGCCGTGGACTTTCCCGGTCGCGATCTGGAGCTGGGCGCACGCCTGGGCGATTCCGATGCTCTACGGGCGCCGGGCAGGGCGGTCGGTGGTGCCGATCGGCAGCGCGAAGAGCGCGGCGGCGTCTCCCGGCGTCGATGCGCGCGCCAACTCGAGAGCGCTCGGGTTGCTCGGCGATCTGCTCGGCCACCGCGAGCGGCAGTTGATGAGCGAGACCGGGTTTGCGCTCCAGCGCGGCGGCCTCGGTGTTTGGCTGCTCGGCGAGAAGGGGGCGCTGCTGGTCAGGCCGGGGGGACGGCGGGTCGATTCGTGGTGCGTTCGGATCGCCGAGCCCGGAGGGTTGCCCGCGGGCGACCGGGTCGCCCACCTGCTACTGGCGCTGCGCGAGGACGAGGACGGCTTCTGCACCGTGGCGAACATGGATTTTTCGGGTGCGGCGTGGCGGGTGCGGAGGCATTTGCCGGAGCGGGCGCGGCCGGCGCTTGATGCGGCCCGGGCCGAGGCGCACTAGCGCGGTTGGTGCTCGACGCGGTGCCAATTGCGCCGGCCGCAGGATTCGCACCGGCGCCAGATGAATTTGCCCTTTGATTTTGCCTTGTCAAATCGGCGGAAAGGCACGGTTCAGGGCGCGAGTCGCTCCAGCACCGCTCCGTCCGCGGAGACGGCGAGGACGGTCGGGACGACGGCGATCCCGTACTTGTGGGCGAGGTCGGGGCGCTTGCGGACATCGACGCTGAGATACGGCTCCGGGAGCGCGGCGAGGCGCGTCTCCCACTCGCCGCATTCGGCGCAGAGCGGGTGGGCGAACTCCACGTGCGCACGGGCGGCGGCGTCGAGCCCGACGAGGTCGGCGGGATCGAGCCGCTCGTGGCGGTCGACGCGCGAGACGCCGCGCCATCGGGCGGCGATCCGGTAGGCCCAGCAGCCGATGCAGAAGCCGGTCGCCGCGGCGAGCAGGGCGAGCGCGGCGACGACCGAACCGAGGATCGTCCCGGCGAGCTCGGCACCGAGCCACCACGCGACGGCAGCCGAGCCGAGGAAGGCGACGCCGACCATGTTGGCGAAGCGCGGCGGGCGCGAATCCTCGAGCCGCCCTTCTCCGAAGCGCGGTTGAACGATGGTGAAATAGGCGAGGCAGGGGAGGCAGAACCTGCGGCCCAACATCAACCCGATCGCGAGCTGCGCCGCCATCAACGCCCAGGCGAGCGGCCAACTGAAGACGACGCCGGCGAGCGCCACGGCGCCGGTTATCGCCTGGTTGAAGCGCGGCGCGCGCTCGTCGATTACGTCGGTGTCGTGCCACGGGTCGGCGCTTCGGGTCGGCGTAGAGGCCATGGAACCAATGTAGCTACGGGCCTACGAGGATTCGCCGGAGAATTAAGCGGCGACCAGGCGGACGTACGGCCGGCCGCGCTTGCTGACGTGGATGTCCTCGCCGGCGGCGGCGCGCTGCATGTACCAGCCGCACCTACTACTGAAGGCGTCAGCACCAATGTTTTCCGCCTCGGTCTCTTTAGTGGAGCTGAGGGGGCTCGAACCCCTGACCTTCGGTATGCCATACCGACGCTCTTCCAGCTGAGCTACAGCCCCGGAGAGGGTGAAATCGGCCGCGAAGTGTACTCCCGCGACTTGGCGATTACGGGGTGGAGCTAACCGTAAATGCATTCCAGTCAAGCCTTCGGCCACTTCGATAGGAATCAGATAGTTGCGATCGAGGTCTCGACTGTGGACCACGAAGCAATCGATCTCCTCCCGCGTGTATTGAGTCCGTACGTACCCGTTGGGGGAATGTCGACTGCAGATGAACCGCGTGATCAAAACATCGCCTTTGCGCCGTGCTGACTTGCACTGGACGCGAAGGAGACGATCGCCGACACTGAAAATGAGATCCGCTCGGGCATGCTCGGAAAGAGGCTTGTACACCTCGACTCCGAGCCGCATCGCTTCGAGGGTGATCGCCGCCTCCGCCACGCAACCGAGGTGATTCGGGTTCTCCTTCATGCCGCACATTCTCCCGACCAGACCGGCGGCAAACCGCTTTCCAGAGCCGGAAACAGCTACAGAAGCGTGACGAAAGTGTTCCGAGTTTGTGACTTCTGGGCTAGACGGCCTCGGCCTCGTCGTCGAGGTCGAGGATCAGGCGGCCGTCGCGCATGCTGCGCAGCTTGAACTCGAACGGGGAGCGCTGCTCGAGCTCGCGGAGCAGGTCGACAGGCTCGGAGAGGCGGACGTCCAGCGACGCGCGGCCCTGCGAGAAGCGGGTCACCGAGATCTCGCTCGCGGCACCGATCGCCCCCGCGGCGTCCTCGAAGCCGACGAGCTGGGAAAAGTCCGACAGCGGACCGATCTCGAGCTGGACGATCCCCTCGAACAGGTCCGGAGGCGCCGCCGGGCGAACGCCGAACGTGCTCTCGGGCGCCTCGGCCGCGGTCTCCGCCGCCGCCTCGTGATCAGCGGTGGCACCGTCCTCCGGCTCAGACGCCGCGATCGCCCCGTTGGCCGGCACGGAACGCGACCCATTGCAATTGCCATTCCGGTCCGGAGCGGTCATCGCCGCCGCCTGGCGCAGCGCCTGCATCCGCACCCGTGTCGCGTAGCCGCGCGCCTGCGCGCAGACCTCGTCGATCTGCTCGCGCAGGCCGTCGAGCTCGCGCTCGCGCTGGACGACCAGACGCGAAAGGTGCGCGCCGACCCGGTCGAGCTCGTCGATTCGCGCGCCCGCGGCCAGCAGCGCCGCGTCACGCTCGCCGAGCATCGCATCGCGAACCGTCACCGCCTCGGACCAACCGGAGAGCTCGGCCGCACGTGCGGCAACCGCCGCGTCGCGCGCCGCGATCGCCGCGTCGACGTCGGCCACCCGGTATCCGAATAGCGCCCGTTTGAAGAGCCCCGCTGCGATGGACGCAAACTACGCCGGGCCTCGGACGAATCCTGCCGGCTCGGCTCGAAGCTCAGAGCTCGAGCTTCGGCGCCTCGCCCCAGAGCTGGTCGAGCCGGTAGAGCTCGCGCGTCTCCGGAACGAATACATGCAGCACCGCGTCTATGTAGTCGAGCAGCAGCCACCTCGATTCGCGCTCACCCTCGGCGCGCGCCGGCAGCGTCCCCTCGGCCTTGAGCTGGAGCCGCGCCTCGTCGGAGATCGCCTTCGCCAGGCGCTCGTTCCGCGCGGTGCAGAGGACGAGGAAGTCCGTGTAGCCGACGAGCCCACGCATGTCGAGGACGACGACCTCCTCGCCCTGCTTCTCGTCGGCGATCGCCGCCAGGCGTCGCGCAAGCTCCTCCGAACCAAGCTCAGGCACGGACTCAGCCTCCATAGAGCCCTCTCTCCGCGATCAGCTCGGCGACGGGAGCCGGCACGAACCGATCGATCGTCCGCCCCGAGTGCACCCGCTCGCGCAGCGCCGATGACGAGATTCCGATCGTCGGCATCTCGATCTCGACCACACCGTCGCCGTCGAGGTCGACCCCGACCCGCGCCAGCACCTCGTCGAGGTCCGAGCGAACGACGCCCTCGCGTCCGGCGATACCCAGCCGCGCCAGCTCGACGATCCGCTCCGGCCGTTTCCACGATTCAAGACCCAGCGCAGCATCCGCCCCCATCAACCAGACCAGCTCCACACCGGGGTGCGACTCGCGCAGTATCTCGAGCGTCTCGAACGCATACGAAGGGCCGTCGCGGCGCACCTCGACCTCGCTGACGCTGAGCCCCTCCGCCTCCCCCGCCGCGAGCTCGGCCATCTCGAAGCGCACGTCGGCCCCGGGGTCGTCGGCGATCTCCTTGTGCGGGGCGACGCCCGTCGGGACGAGCAGGACCTCGTCGAGACCGAGCTGGGCCGCCGCCTCCTGGGCGAGCACGAGATGGCCCAGGTGGGGCGGGTTGAAGGCCGAGCCGAGGACGCCGATCGTGCGGGAAACGATGGAACCTCGACCACTAGGAACGGATCTGCCCCGACCCGTGGAGCACGAACTTCATCGAGGTCAGCTCGCGCAGGCCGATCGGGCCGCGGGCGTGAAGCTTCTGGGTCGAGTTGCCGATCTCCGCCCCCATCCCGAACTCGAAGCCGTCGGTGAACCGTGTCGAGGCATTGACGTAAACGCACGCGGTATCGACGAGGCCGGTGAAGGTCTCCGCTGCTTGCTCCGACGCGGTCACGATCGCGTCGGAATGGCCGGTCGAGTACTCGTTCACCCAATCGATCGCCTGCTCGAGCGAGTCGACGACACCGACCGCGAGCTTCAGACGGTGGAACTCTGTCCGCCAGTCCTCCTCGCTCGCCTCGCCAACCTCCGCATCGCCCGCGAACGAGCGCGCCCGCTCGTCACCGACCAGCTCAACGCCGGCAGCGCGCAGCTCGCCGAACAGCCCGAGCAAGAAATCCTCGGCAACGTCGGCATGAACGAGCAACGTCTCCGCCGCGTTGCATACCCCGGGCCGCTCGACCTTGGCGTTGAAGGCGATCGCCCGCGCCATCTCGAGGTCGGCGTCGGCATCGACATAGACGTGGCAGTTTCCCGCCGCGGCGTAGAGCACCGGCACCGTCGCGACCTCCTTCAACGCCTCCTTCAGCCCCTCTCCCCCGCGCGGGATGATCAGGTCGACAAGTCCCTCCGCGGTCGCGAGCTCGGCCATCTCCGAGCGCTCGCCGCCGCCGAGCAGCTCGACCGAGCCCTCGGGCAGGCCGGCCTCGGCGACCGCGTCCTGCATCGCTTGCGCCAACACGGCGTTCGAGCGCGCCGCGTTCGACGAGCCGCGCAGGACGATCGCATTGCCGCTCTTCAGCGTCAGCGCCGCGCAGTCGACGGTCACGTTCGGGCGCGCCTCGTAGACGACGGCGACGACGCCGAGCGGCACCCGCAGCTTGCGCATCTCGATACCCGAGCGAAGAGTCCGCTCCTCGATCACCTCGCCAACCGGATCGGGCAAATCGCGGACGGCGCGAACGCCCTCGGCGATCGCGGCGATCCGATCGGGCGTAAGCGTCAGCCGGTCGAGCAGCGCGGGATCGAGCCCAGCCGCGCGGCCGGCATCGACGTCGGCGCCGTTGGCCTCGAGAATCTCCTCGCCGCGCTCGGAGAGCAGCTCGGCCTCGCGCTCGAGCACGAGGTTCTTTGTGGCGGTTTTGGCGGTCGCGAGCAGCCGCGAAGCGCGCTTCGCGGAGGCGCAAACCTCACCCGTCGTCCTCGTCGCAACTGCCATACCCGTAGGGTAACGGCGCCCAACCGGGCATCCGGCAGGATGAGCGAGCTGATCCACACCTGTTATCGCATCGGCGAGATCGACCGATCCGTCGCCTTCTACGAGGCCCTCGGCTTCGAGGAGCGCCGCCGGATGCCGATCCGCGACGAGGCGATCAACATCTTCATGGGCCTGCCCGGAGACGGCGACCGGCTCGAGCTGACCTATAACCACGGTGTCGCCGAATACGATCACGGCACCGCCTACGGACACATCGCGATCACCGCCGATGACCTCGACGCCACGCTCGAGCGCCTCGCCGGCGAGGGCATCGAGCCCGAGCGCCCGCCGTACCGCGTCCGCGAGGGCGGGTCGCGGATCTGCTTCGTCCGCGACCCCGATGGCCACCGGGTCGAGCTGATCGAGCGTCGGAAGTAGACGACGACCCCGCCGGGCCCGACGGAAACGGCCCCCGCCCGAAGGCGGAGGCCTCGTTCCGTGGCTTACTTGCCTTGCGTGAAGCTGACGAGTGAGCCGCGACCGCCGGTGCCGTCGGTGTGGACGCTGAGCAGCGGGCCGACGCCGGGGGCATAGAACTTCAGCTCCTCGACCTTCGGCTCGGTCGGAACGGTGTCGCGGGTCATCAGCACGTCCTTGTCGTAGAACCCGAACGGGACCTCGACCTGCTCCTCGCCGACGGTGACGACCGCGCCCTGGTCCTCGGCCTCGCCCTTGTAGTACTCCTGGCGGTACTCCATCCCCGCCTGTGGGTTCGCGGGCATCGTGACGCCGGCCTCGGCGCCGTCGACACCGGCCTCGAACGAGCCGGTGTGGTCGACGACCTTGCCGTTCTCGTAGTTGGTCACGTACTCGCCGAGGTACCAGATGTTCCCCACCGAGTCCTGCGCAAACCAGTCGTCGGTGACCTCGACTGGGACGCCCTTCTCGGTAACCGTGTCGCGGATCACGCGAGCCTCGATCCCGTTGGCGATCATCTTCGTCTTGTCGGTGACCTCGACGACGACCTTCTCGTGGCCGCCGACGGTGTCGGTCTCGCTGTAGACCCACTTGTTCCCCGGGGCCATCGGCCAGTATGGGTTGTCGATCTTGGTCGTGAACTCGGCCGGGTCGAGGTTCGCCGGCTCGCTGCCCTGCGGCAGGCCCGCGGACGGGTCGGCCTCGGCGCTGACGTTGACGGCGGAAACGGTCGTGTCCGTTTTCGCGCCGGTGGTGGACTCGCCGGAGCCGTTGCCACCTCCACATGCAGCGAGGTACGACCCCGCCGCGATCAGGCCCAGAGCGGCGGCCACTGGCTTTCTCGTATTCATCTCGTGCTCCTTCGATCTCGAGGCCGGATCGACCGGCCGGGATTGACTTGCGATGCACGAGTTCTCCCGGTCCGAGGTGAGGGCTGGATGAGACCCCTCTCATCCGAAGCTCATCTGATCGACTCGGCCTAGGCCAGCACGAAGTTGTCGCGATGCACGACCTCGTCAGAGGCGTGCGGCATCTGTTCGCGGACGCGGTCGGTCCGCATCCCCTTGATCAGGCCGAGCTCGGCGGCTGAGTAGTTGGCAATCCCCTTGCCGACGACGGCGCCGTCGCATACGACCTCGACCGCGTCGCCGGCAGCGAAGCCGCCGTCGACAGCAACCACTCCGACCGGTAGAAGGCTCGAGCCCTGCTCGCGCAGCACTCGCGCCGCGCCGTCATCGACGACAACCCGCCCGCGCGCCGGCTTCGCGTAGCGAAGCCAGAGCTTGAAGCTCGGCGTGCGCTCGGGCCGCGGCGTGAACCGGGTGCCGACGCGCTCGCCGGCGACCGCCGACGCAAGCGTCCCCGGCGCCGTCCCGTCGCAGATCACGACCGGAATACCCGACGAGCTCGCCATCTCCGCCGCCGCGACCTTGCTCGACATCCCGCCGAGGCCGAACGGTGACGTGCCCTCGCCGATTTCAAGCGAGCCGAGCTCGGCGAAGTCGTCGACCTGCTCGACCAGCCGCGCCTCGGGATCGTTGCGCGGGTCGGCGGTGTGGAGGCCGTCGACGTCGGAGAGCAGAACGAGCAACCGCGCCTCGAGCAGGATCGCGACCTGGGCCGAGAGGAAGTCGTTGTCGCCAAAGGTGATCTCGTCGGTCGCCGTCGTGTCTTTCTCGTTGACGACGGGCACCACACGCCACTCGAGCAGACGGCGCAGGGTGCGGCGCGCGTTCAGGTAGTTCGAGCGCGCCGCGATGTCGATCGAGGTGAGCAGCACCTGCGCCGCATGGACGTCAGCGCGCGCAAGCCGCTCTTCGTAGGCGCGAAAGAGCGAGCCCTGGCCGACGGCGGACGCTGCCTGGAGCTCGTCGATCGCCTGCGGGCGCTCGCTCAACCCCATCGCCCGGCGACCACGCGCGATCGCGCCCGAGGTGACCATCGCTACGTCCTCGCCGCCGGCGTGAAGATCGGCCACCTGCGAGCAGACCGAATCGAGCACGTCGGAGCGCAGCTCACCGGTCTCGGCGGCGACGATCGAGGAGCCCAGCTTGGCGACGATTGTCATGGGCGGCGAGTGTAGGAACGGCGATACCCGCCGGGCGGGCGCTTCGAATCAGCTCGAGTTGCCGCAGCCGTCGCCGATCAGGCCAGCTTGACCGACTCGGTCTCGGCCTGCTCGAATCGAAGGTGCTCGCGAAAGGCGAAAGCGCAGATGCCCACTCACTTTCCGACTTCGACGTTCTCGCAGCGACGCAGCTTGTCCTTCGGGCCGACGTGGGCCGTGTCCTCGCCCGGACCGCAGTCGATCCGGTCGTTGCCCTCGCCGACGGAGCGGACCAAATCGTCGCCGGAACCGGCCTTGACCCGGTCCTCGCCTCCGTCACCGTCAATCAGGTCGCCGCTGGCGAAGCTCTTGATCCGGTCTTCGCCCTCGCGGCCGCGGATGCAGTCGACTCCCGGCGTACCGCGCAGGCGATCGGGCTTGCGCTTGCCGAGGATCACGTTGCATCCGGCGAACGGGAGGTCAGTCGCTCCGGCGCCGCCCGATCCGGAGCTGCCGCCGGCTGCCTGCCCTGGCGTCGGATCAGGATCGGGGTTGGGATTCGGGTCGGAGTCGGGATTCGGACCCGGGTCGACGACATTCGCGCACTCGCTCGAGTTCGCCGGCACCGGGGCGTCGCCGACGACCGCCGAGCGAGCGCCGTTGAAGTTTCCGTATGGGTCCTCCACGCAACCCGCATCGACGAACGCCGCCTCGCCCTCGCCGAGCTTGCGCGAGGTCACCCAGCGATCGCCGGTCAGCGTCGCCGGCACCGTTTCGAGCGCGCCGCTCGCGGTGACGAAGGTGACCTCAGCCGTTTCTGCGTCACCGGCATCGAGCCAGGGCCGGAAGCTGCAGGTGAAGCAATACCACTCGAGTCTGTTCGCGTCGCCGGGGGCGGCCGGGTCGCGGAAGGCGGTCCGCTTCCTCTGGACGAAGCGCGCCGGACTGGTGTAGGAGTCTGGATAGTCGATCGGGCCGATTTCGTCTTCGATCACTGGTGTCGCTCCACCCTGGACCTGGACTCCAGGCGAGCCCGGAACCGTGTAGGTGCTCCGCGGCCCGACCTCGAAGCTGACCTTGCCACTGGGCTCGACCCGCAAATCGTCGGCGGTGATCTCATCCCAAGGCTTGACCTTGAACTCGTTGGAGATCACCTCGTATGGCACCGGCCGACCGCCTTCACGGCGCATGCCGCGGGCGACGAAGCGATAGGTGCCGGCGGGCGTCGCCCGCTCAGGCCGGCCGACATCGAACGGCGCGACGAAAGCCTCGAAATGTGCGGTCCACAGCCATTCCTGGTCGCCGGCAAGGTAAGCGGGCTGGTCGCCCTCGACCGAGGGGAAGTCAAGCGTCACCGGCAGCTCGCCGGACTGGTCGGCTGCCTCTTCCCAGCCGGCGCCAAGCTTGCGCTCGACGCGGACGACCGGATTGTCGGTGAAGTTCGAGCCACCGTTCCAGGTGAACAGCGAGGCGCCGAAGCGCTCGACGTCCTCCGGCTGGGTCACGGCCTCGGCCTCGCCGCCGTCGTCGGGCAGCCCGGCGACGTAGAGGGCCGTGGCGTCGCCGCCGACCTCACCGAGCGCGGTCGCGCGGGCCTCGTTGATCGCGAGGTCGGCCGTGACCTTTGCAGCGATCACGGCCTCCTGTTGCTGGTCGGTGGGGACTGGCGCGGCGGGCTTGCCCGGATCCTCGCTTCGCATCTCGCGCCCGATCCGCACCAGCCTCGAGGCCATGTAGTCGCTCGAGTGCGGGCCCCACGCGGTCAGCGACTTGCGGTAGTGATCGCCGCGCTGGTACTCGCGGTAGGTCGCGATGTAGCCGTTGTAGTCGTTCGCCATCCCGATCGGGACGGTCAGGTCGTAGCCGAGCGCGGCCGAGGTAACGTTGTCGTCGTGGGAGTAGTTGCCCTTGATCTGCTGCGGGTTGGCGGGCTCTGACTCGGCGGTGGCCGCGTTCTCGGCGTTGTTCCAGCCGGTCGCATCGTTCAGGACCTGCGCCTTCATCCGCTGGAACTCGAGGTCGGTGACCGGGGGCAGGTCCAGGGTGGGATTGCCCGGGTTGGGGCACGCCCACGTCCCGGTGCCCAGCCCGTTCGCCAGGTGCGTGCCGTCGTTGTTCGGCTCGCACTGCGCGCTCCAGTCGTAGCCGAGCCACTCGTTGCTCGCGGTCTTGTCGGTACGCGTCTCGATGTTCTCCGATTGATCGAACCACTGCTCGCACGAGCAGATCGGCAGGTAGATCTCACCGAGTCGGAGGCCCTGAAGGTGAACGTCCACGTCTTCCTGAAGGCCGGTGTAGCCCGGCGCGGAGTAGTTCTCTGGCACGGGGATGCCCAGCGCCTGGAAGTCGTCGGTGTTGAGGCCGGGATCGGTGCCCGGCACGTTCGCGTCCGACGCCGGCAGGCCGAGGCTGTCGCCGAAGGCGATCAACTGCTGCTGCGCGTTGACGCCGGTGCCCTGGCAAGTCGGCAAGCCGACGACCGGAAGCTGCGGATTGCCCTCGAGCCCTCTATCCGAACGGCAGTTGGAGACGCCTGGATAGGGGTGCGAGAACGGCCCCGGATACCAGTTGTCCTGCGAGTCGACCTCGAAGTCGGCATCGAACGGCACCTCGGCGCCGCCGTCGGCGACGTCGCGCCAGGTGCCGACGATCGCATCGGACATCAGGCTCGCGGCGTACTCGGCCTGGCCGTACTCCTTGTGCGAGAACTCGAGCCGCTCGTGGATCGAGTGGAAGGTCGAGTTCTCCGGCTCGGAGGTGCCGACGGCACCCTGGGTCCAGATCGTCAGCGCCTTCGTCGCCCGATCGGTGATCCGCTCGAGCGGCCCGATGTAGTCGGTGGAGATCAGGTCGTTGCCGCTCAGGAACTCGGGGTGGAGGCTGTAGTTGACGATGTTCGCCAGCGGCTTCGGGTTGCCCGGATTGGTGATGTCGTCGAAGCGGATCACGGTCATGTCCTGATCGGTCGCCGAGCGCGGGTAGCCCGCCGGGGTGCCGTCGTCGGCAACCGCCGGCCCGAACGAGTGCCGGGCGGTCTTGTCGAATTGGCGCACCGCCGCGCCGACGCGGACCGGGACCATCGACTGGCAGGCGTCGGTGACCGCCTCGGCGATCTGCCCGGCCAGGTAGTTGTAGAAGCGCACGTCGAAGACGTCCTGGAAGGCCCATACGCCCCACGAGGAGGACGAGTAGAGCGGCGAGGAGTGGTTGTGGGTGGCGGCCACCGTCAGCGTCTCGGTGGTGACCCCGCAGTTGTCCTGGCTCGCCTCGATCAGCTGGCCGGCGCGCCGGTAGAGCAGGTCCTGGGGGATGTAGAGGTCGATCTTGGCGAGCGCGGACGGCGTCCCGTCGCAGTCGTCGACGACGATCGCCCGGACATCGAGCCGCGACTGCATCCCGTAGGCGGGTATGCGGCGCACGGCGTGCGCGGTCGGGTCGTAGTTGTCGTTTGCGGCGTCGATCCCGGCGCCGCAATCGGCGCCGGTGCTGTTCCCGGTGACCGGGTCGGTAACGCAGTCGCCCGCGTACTGGCCGGCGGAGGCGCCGACGTGCCATGAAGCGTCGACCTTGGCGGCACCGGCGGTGACCTGGGCGGCCTGCGCGGCGGCAGGCGCCAGGACGAGCAGAATCGCCGCCGTCGAAACGGCGAGCACGTACGCGCGAAAACTGCTCAACACAGCCGACCTTCTCCTTGACACCGCTTGAATTCCTCGCCCCTCGACTCCATCAACGTACGCCGGCCGCGAAGATCACGGGTGCAGTTCGAACGCCTCCTCCCCCACCCTGACCTCGTCGCCCGCCTCGAAGCCGGCGGAACGCAGAGCAGATATGACGCCGATCTCGTGCAGGCGCTGCTCGACGTAGGCGAGCGCCTCGGCGTTCGAGAGATCGTGGCGGGCGAAGAGCAACTCGATCCCGCGGCCCTCGACGCGGTAGGCGCCGTCGTCCTCGGCGAGGACGGTGTATCCGCCCTCGCCGTTGGGCCGGTAAACACGGTGCTCGGTCTCAAACTCGGGCTCGGCGGTAGCGCCCGAGGGCAGCTCGCCCGGATCGGGAACCGAAACGGCGATCGCCAAGCCCAGCGCTTCGAGCCCGGCGCCGGTCGCAGCCGAGGTGGCCAGCACGTCGACGACGCCGTCGCCGAGATTCTCGCGCAGCGCTGTGACGGCCTCGTCGATGAGGTCTTGCGGGACCAGGTCGGACTTCGAGACGACGACGAGCTCGGGCAAGGCCTCGAGCCCGTGGCCGTACTCGGCGATCTCGGCCCGCACGGTCGCGTAGCGCTCGTCGGCGTCGGCCTCCTCGACCGGATCGCCCGAGTCGATCGCGACGACGTGGATCAGCATCCGGCAGCGCTCGACATGGGCGAGAAACTCGTGGCCGAGCCCAGCCCCCTGAGCGGCGCCCTCGATCAGGCCGGGGATGTCGGCGAGGACGAGCAGGCGGTCGGGCGCCTCGAGCGTGCCGAGCACGGGCGCTGTCGTCGTGAACGGGTAGCCGGCGACCTTCGGCGCCGCCCGGGTCAGCCGGCCGAGCAGCGACGACTTGCCCGCGTTCGGCAGGCCGACGAGGCCGGCGTCAGCGAGCAGCTTGAGCTGGAGCTCGATCCATCCCGAGGCGCCATCGAGGCCGTGCTCGGCGAACCGCGGTGCCTGCCGGGTCGAGTTGGCGAAGCGCTTGTTGCCGTGCCCACCGAGGCCGCCGGGGGCAACGATCGCCCGCTGGCCGGGCTCGATCAGGTCATAGCTCTCGCCCTCGAGGCCCTCGACCTGCGTGCCCGGTGGTACGAGCACGATCCGGTCCTCGCCACGGGCGCCGTGGCGCTGCTTGCCCTGCCCGTGCGCCCCCTTTCGGGCGCGTTGGTGGGGGGATTGCTTGAGCGAGGCGAGGTCGCGCCGCGAGGGGTCGGCGACGAGGACGACATCGCCGCCGCGTCCGCCGTCGCCGCCGTCCGGGCCGCCGCGCGGCACGTGCGCCTCACGGCGAAAACTGACGCAACCGCTGCCGCCACGGCCACCTTCGACCCAGATCCTTGCCTGATCCGCGAACACCCGCCCAACTTAAAGGGGACAGTCCCCTTTAGGTCTGGGGACGGGCTCACCGAAGCGCCGATTGCGCGTCGCAAGGGTTTGTGGTCGCGGGGCTCGTAGGGCGGGCGATTCGGGGTGTCGAGGCAGGGAAGTGACTCCTGCGTTGGGATTTGCGCGTGTTTCGTGACGCGCGACAGGACGTTGGACGCAAAGCGTCTCTGTGAGCGACGAAATGCGTCCAACGTCCCGACTGCGCACTCCGCGGAGCCGTTTCGAGGCCGATTGTCGAGTTAGTCCCGCATACCGACGGCGGTCTCAAGCCGCCGCCGCACCACCCGCGAGAGTCAGCCGACAGGCTGACGAACGAAGGAAGGTGCGGAGATGAAGCTGGGACGCAAGGGCCTGACACAGGCCCAGCAGGATCGGATCTGGGAGGTCAGGGCCGAAGGGTTGAGTGACGCCG
>JBPCRS010000103.1:0-8033 GCA_050996575.1 Solirubrobacterales bacterium | reverse complement strand
GCCGAAGGCCGTCGCTACCACTACCGCGCGGCGCCGCTGCCGCCCGATCTTCGCCGCGTTGCCCTCGATGCCGCCCGCCCGACCTACGAGCCCGACCAGCTCGCGGTCGCGATCGGCGACCTGCTCCGGGTTCCGGAGGCGCCCGACCTCTCGCACATCCGCCCGACCGTCTCGCTCGAGCGCCGCCTGCGCGCCGTCCGCGACCTGCTCGACCGCCGCGACCGCTTCGACTTCGACGAGCACTTCGGCCGCGAGGACCGGCTGACCCAGGCGGTCACCCTGTTCGCTCTGCTCGAGTTGCACAAGAAGGGCGAGGCGACCTGGGAGCAGAGCGAGAACTTCGGCGCGATCGAGGTGGTGGCACGGTGAGTGCCGGAACGCTCGAGCGCACCGTCGAGGCGCTGCTCTTTCTCTCGCCTGAGCCGGTCTCGGTCGCCGAGCTTGCCGAGGCCTGCGAGGCGGGCGAGGCCGAGATCGAGCGCGCCCTCGACCTGCTCGACGGCGCCTTCGCCGAGGGCAAGCGCGGGCTCGTCCTGCGCAACGTCTCCGGAGGCTGGACGCTCGCCGCCGACCCGCTCGCCGACGACGCCGCCCGTCGCCTGCTGGCGAAACCGAAGACGCCGCCGCTGACCCAGGCCCAGGCCGAGACGCTTGCGATCATCGCCTACCTGCAGCCGATCTCGCGACCCGAGATCGCCCGCACCCGCGGCGTCTCGGGCGAGTCGGCGGTGCAGACGCTGACCGAGCGCGGGCTGATCGAGGAATCCGGGCGCTCGGGCTTCGGCGCGACGATCTACCGGACGACGCCGCTGTTCGAGCGCCTCTTCGGCCTCGAGGGGCTCGACAACCTGCCCGACCCCTCGCGCTTCGACCCGACGCCCGAGGACGAGACGGAACTGCGAGAGCGCCTGCTCAAGGCCGGCGAGCAGCGCGCCGGCGAGTAGCCGGCATCCCTTGCGCCTAGGCAAGTACCTCGCCCACAGCGGGATCGCCTCCCGGCGGGGCTCGGAGAAGCTGATTCTCGCCGGCCGCGTGTCGATCGCAGGCGTGGTCGTGACCGACCCCGCCCGCGACGTGGACGATTCGAGCGGCGTCGAGATTGACGGCTCTCGGGTCGAGCCCGAGCCGACCGAAGTCTGGGCGCTGAACAAGCCCGCCGGCGTCGTCTCGACCGCGAAGGAGCCGGGAAAGCGCCGGGCCGTAGTTGAGCTCGTCAAGTCCTCGGCGCGGCTCTATCCGGTCGGCCGGCTCGACGCCGAGTCGACCGGCTTGATCCTGCTGACCAATGACGGTGCGCTCGCCAACAAACTGACCCACCCCCGCTACGAGGTGCCGAAGACCTACCGGGTTTCGCTTGCAAAGCCGCCCTCGGACGTCGACGTTCGCCGGCTGCGCCAGGGTGTCACGCTCGACGACGGCCCGACCGCGCCCGCGCGAATTCGCCGAAGCGGCGAGCGCGAGCTGGAGATCACGATCCACGAGGGGCGAAACCGCCAGGTGCGGCGGATGGTCGAGGCGGTTGGCAACAGGGCCGAGGCGCTGACCCGCATCCGCTTCGGCTCGCTGCAGCTCGGCCAGCTCGCAGAGGGCGAATCGCGCCGGCTCTCCGCCGCCGAGCTCAAGCGGCTCTGGAAAGATGCGGCGTCTTGACCGACGAACGTCTCTACGCGATCCGCGGCGCCGCGCAGGCCGACCGAAATGATGCCGACTCGATCCTCTTGGCGACGACGGAGATCGTCAGCGAGCTGATGAGCCGAAACGAACTCGAGCCCGAGGCAATGGTGAGTGCGATCTTCACCTGCACCGACGACCTCGACGCCGAGTTTCCGGCCGTCGCCGCTCGCCGCCTCGGTCTCGACCGGGTGCCGCTCCTGTGCACCCGCGAGATCCCGGTCCCGGGCTCGATGGAGCGGGTGATCCGGGCGCTCGTCCACTACTACGCCGCCGCCGACCACACCCCCGCGCACGCCTACCTCGGTGCCGCCCGCGAGCTCCGCACCGATCTCGACTCGGCGCAGTAACGGCGGGATCGCCGCAGCGCGTTTCGTAACCTGAGCGGCGTGAGCATCACCTTCGCCCAGAAACTCGCGCGCATGCCCAACTACGAGGCCGGCTTGCCCTCAGCTGACGCCAGCGAGCGCTACGGGGTCGCCGAGATCACCAAGCTCGCCTCGAACGAGTCGCCCTACCCGCCCAATCCGGCGGTGATCGAGGCCGTCACGAAGCAGATCGCTGGGGTGAATCGCTACCCCGATCCCGCTTCCAAGGTTCTGCGCCGGCGCCTCGCCGACCGCCACGAGACCGACCCCGCCCGGATCGCGGTCGGCAACGGTTCCTGCGAGATCCTGCTCGCTGCCGCCGAGGCGCTCTGCGAGCCCGGCGCCGAGATCGTCTACGCCTGGCCGGCGTTCTCGATGTACCCGCACCTTGCGGCGCTCACCGGAGCCCGCGAGATCCGCGTTCCGCTCGCCGAGGGCGACGTCCACGACCTCGATGCGATGCTCGTCGCGCTCACCGCGGCGACGCAGCTGTTGATCGTCTGCAATCCGAACAACCCGACCGGTACCCACGTGCCGGCGGCGGAGGTCGGCGCGTTTCTCGAGCGCGTTCCGAAGCACGTGATCGTCATCCTCGACGAGGCCTACATCGACTTCCAGACCAACGACGACCCCGACGAGAGCACCGACCTGCTCAAGCAGTTCCCAAACCTCGTCTGCCTGCGCACCTTCTCGAAGTCATATGCGCTCGCCGGCCTGCGGGTCGGCTACGCGCTCTGCTCGCCGCAGTTTCGCTCGGCGGTCGATGCGGTGCGCCAGCCGTTCAGCCTCAACGCGCTCGCCCAGGCCGCGGCCGCGGAGGCGCTACTGCACGCCGACGACCTCGCCGACCGGGTCGAGCGGACGATCGTCGAGCGCGTCGTCGTCGAAGAGGGCGTCCGCGAGCTCGGCCTCGAGACGGCTGAGAGCCAAGCCAACTTCTCCTGGATCTCGCTCGGCGAGCGCGACGAGCAGGAGCTGATCGATGGCCTCGGGTCGCGCGGCGTGATCGTCCGCGGTGGCGCAGCGCTCGGCGGGCCCGGCCACATCCGCGTCACCCATGGCCACCGGGCCGAGAACGAGCGCTTCCTCGAGGCGCTCAGCGAAGTCCTTTGAGGCTCGCCGCGGCAGCGGCGATCGCCGCGAGCGCGGTCGGCCTGATCGTGGCAGCGCCCGCGACCTCGCAGGGGACGGAGGGGACCGTCCCCCCAGTTTCCGAGCCCGACCCCGCCGCGACGTTCGAGCTGCAGCGGGCGCGGGCAAAGCCCGCCGACGCCTTCTACTACGCCCGCCGCGAGCCGGCGCTCAACTACCGCTTCCGCGCCTCCGGCCCGCTCGACGTGGCGCTGGAGATAGTCAAGGGGCGCGATGGCAAGATCGTCCGCCGCTGGGTCGAGCCGCGAGCGCGGCCCGGGGTCAAGCTGACGCGGACCTGGAACGGGCTCAACGAGCGTGGCCGGGTCGTCCCCGACGGCAAGTACTCGTTCCGGCTCGCGCCGGCGGGGGAGAGGGCGAAGCGGGTCGAGTCGATCAGCTTTCACGGCTACCGCTTCCCGATCCCCGGCCCGCACAGCTACCGCGAGGGCGAGGGCGACTTCGGCGTTCCCCGCAACGGCGGCCGGGTGCATGAGGGCAAGGACGTCTGGGCCGCTTGTGGACGGACGCTGATCGCCGCCCGCGGAGGACGCGTCGCTCGCACCGGCTACGACGGCAGGCTCTTCGGCCACTACGTCGTCATCGACGGCCGCGGCACGAGCATCGACCACTTCTACGTCCACCTCAATTCTGCGCCGTCGGTGCGCGAGGGCGAGCGTGTCCACACGGGCGAGCGGATCGGCGCCGTCGGCCGCTCAGGGAACGCCGCGTCAATCGGCTGTCAGCTCCATTTCGAGGTCTGGCCGCAAGGTTTTCGCCGTGGCAACCCGGTCGACCCCGAGCCCTCGCTCAGGGCGTGGGACGGTTGGAGCTAGCTCAGGACTGGGCAGCGCCGGTTCGGTGTCGCCGTTTGCCAATTCGCCCGATGCCTGCTTAAATCATTCGACCTTCATGAACCGTGCAGCCACGATCAACTCACTCGACGCCGCCTCCAGCGCGCGTCCCGCTGCGCGATTTGCGTTTTATCCCTGGCGATTTACCTAGGCGTCCGGCCCGCGGCTGCCCAAGCCGCAAGACGCTGAAGACAACACCCCGCCGGACGCCCGAGGCAACGGCCCGTTCAGGGTCACCGCCCGTTTACGCCACGGACAGCAAACAAACGTAGGATTTCCAGCGACTTATACGAAGGGACGAAAAGAATGATGATCGTGATGAAAGAGGGAGCGACCGCCGAGCAGATAGAGGCGGTCGTCGAGCGAGTCGAGTCGGTCGGCTGCTCCGCACACGTGTCGAGCGGCGAGCTGATGACGGTGATCGGCGCGATCGGCGACCGTGACCATGTCTCCAGCCTCGGCCTCGAAGGCGCACCGGGAGTCGACCATCTGGTGCCGATCCAGAAGCCGTACAAGCTCGCCTCTTCGCAGTTCAAGAAGGGCGAGCGATCGGTTCTGGAGATCGACGGCCGCAAGATCGGCGGCGACAACTTCACCCTGATCGCCGGCCCCTGCACGGTCGAGGGTCGTGATCAGACCCTCGACGTGGCCAGATGCGTGCTCGACGCCGGCGCATCCATGCTCCGCGGTGGCGCCTACAAGCCGCGAACCTCGCCGTACAGCTTCCAGGGGCTCGGCCAGGAGGGCCTCAAGCTGCTCGTCGAGGCGAAGCAGGAGACCGGCCTGCCGATCGTCACCGAGCTGATGGACGTCCGCGACCTCGACGACGTCGTCGAGGTCGCCGACGTGATCCAGGTCGGCGCTCGCAACATGCAGAACTACTCGCTGCTCTCCGAGATCGGCCGCTCGGGCGTGCCGGCGCTGCTCAAGCGCGGGCTCTCGGCGACGCTCGAGGAGCTCTTGATGGCGGCGGAGTACATCCTCAAGGAGGGCAACGAGTCGGTGATGCTCTGCGAGCGCGGCATTCGCACGTTCGAGAACTCCTACCGGTTCACTCTCGACCTGATGGCGGTGCCCGTGCTGCACGAGCTCAGCCACCTGCCGGTGATCATCGACCCGAGCCATGCCGCCGGACGGCGCGACTGGGTTCAGCCGATGTCGCTTGCCGCTGCCGCGGCGGGCGCCGACGGGATCATCGTCGAGGTCCACAACGAGCCAGACGAGGCGATCTGCGACGGCCCGCAGGCGATCGCGACCGAACGCTTCGCCGACTACGCCGACCAGCTCCGGCGGGTCGCCGAGGTCGCCGGCAAGCAGCTGTCGCCCGTTTGATCTCATGCAGATGAGATCGAGCCGAATCGGACGCGAAGCGGAGGATTCGGCGACTTGAGAGTCGCGGTCCTTGGCGTCGGCCTGATCGGTGGCTCGGTCGGGTTGGCGGCTCGTGCGCGGCTCGAGGCCGAGGTCGCCGGCTTCGATCCCGAGCCACAGAGGGCGGAGCTCGGCGTCGAGCTCGGCGTGCTCGACCGCGCCGCGACCTCAGTTGCCGAGGCCTGCGCCGGCGCGGACGTGGTGTTCTGTGCCGCGCCAGTCGGCGCCCTGCCGCGACTCGCGGCGGCGGCGCTTGCGGCGAGTGCGGCCGAGACCGTCGTCACCGACGTCGGCTCGACCAAGCGCGACCTGGTCGAGGGCCTCTCCGCGACCGAGGGTGCCGAGCGCTTTATCTGCGGCCACCCGATCGCCGGCGCCGAGACGGCCGGCGTCGAGAACGCCCGAGCTGACCTGTTCGAGGGCGCCCGCTGGTACCTGACGCCGACCGAGGGTTCGGGCGGTCTTCACTACGACCGGCTGCAGCGGACGATCGCCGACCTCGGCGCGCGACCGCAGGCGATCGACGCCGAGACGCACGACCGCCTGATGGCGACCATCAGCCACCTGCCCCACGTGCTCGCTGACGTCCTCGTGTCGCAGGCCGCCGAGGGCCTCGCAACGGACGGCGAGCGGATCCCGGAGGTCGGGCCCAGCTTTCGCGACACGACCCGGGTCGCCGGCGCCAACCCGGCGATGTGGAGGGACATCCTGCTCGCCAACCGCGACGCGGTGGCGGGGGAGATCGACTCGGTCGTCGAGCGCCTACGTGAGGCGGCCGCGCTGTTGCGCGGCGCCGATGGCGAGGCGATCGAAGCCTGGCACCGCGGCGCCCGCGAGGACCGCCGGCGGCTGCTGGACGCCGGTGTCGCCTGCGGTCCGGTGACCCTGCTCCGTGTCGTAGTCGACAATCGCCCCGGCACCGTTGCCGAGATTGCCCTTGCGCTCGGCGGCGCCGGCGTCAACATCGTCGACATGGCGCTCGACCCCGCAGCCGATATGTCGACCGGCGCGGTCTCGCTCTGGATCGCCGGCGCGGAGGAGGCCGAGCGCGCGGCCGGGATCGTCCGCGAGCTCGGCCACACGGCCACCCTCGCCGCCGAGACGTGACCCGCTTCGATCCCTCCGGCTCGCTGCGCGGGGAGCTGCGGACCCCTTCCGACAAATCGATCTCGCACCGGGCGGCGATCCTCGGAGCGATCGGGGAGGGGACGACGCGAATCGAGCGCTACCTCGACTCGGCTGACACGACCAGCACTCTCGAGGCGGTCACCGCGCTCGGGGCCGGCGTCGAGTCGACCGGCGACCGAGTCGAGATCACCGGGATCGGCCTGCGCGGCCCGCGCTCGGCGCCGATCGACGTCGGCAACGCCGGAACCCTGCTTCGCATCCTCCCCGGCTGGCTTGCCGGCCAGGATGGGGGCGAGTGGACGCTCGACGGCGACGAATCGATCCGTCGCCGCCCGGTCGACCGGATCGCCACGCCGCTGACCGCGATGGGCGCGGATGTCATCTGTCGCGACGAGCGACTGCCGCCGCTTCGAGTCGGCGGAGCCGCACTCCGCGGAATCGAGCACCGGCTGCCCGTCGCCAGCGCGCAGGTGAAGTCCTGCCTGCTGTTAGCCGGGCTGCTCGCCGAGGCCGAGACGACGGTGATCGAGCCCTCGCCGAGCCGCGACCACACAGAGCGGATGCTCAGCGCCGCCGGCGCCCGCCTCCACCGGGCCGAGACGGCGGTAACGATCGAGCCCGCCGAGCGGCTCGAGCCCGGCGACCTCACCGTTCCCGGCGACTTCTCATCCGCCGCCTTCTGGGTGGTCGCCGCGACGATCGTCCCGAACAGCGAGGTTCGGTTGAGCGGCGTCGGCCTGAACCCGACTCGGACGGGCCTGCTGCCGATCCTTGAGCGAATGCACGCCGCGGTCGAGGCGCTTCCCGCCGCCGAAAGCGGCGGCGAGCCGATCGGCGAGGTCGTGGCGATGCACGGGCCGATCCACGGCACTCTCGTCCGCGGAGGTGAGATCCCGCTCGCGATCGACGAGCTGCCGCTCGTCGGGTTGCTCGGCTGCTTCGCCGACGGCGAGACACGGGTAATCGACGCCGCCGAGCTTCGCCACAAGGAATCGAACCGGATCGCCGCCACCGTCTCGACCCTGAACGCGCTCGGCGGCGACGCCGAGGAGCTCGAGGACGGCTTCGTCGTCCGCGGGACCGGCGGGCTCGCCGGCGGGACGATCGACTCGGGCGGCGACCACCGGATCGCGATGCTCGGAGCGATCGCCGGCCTCGCCTCCCGCGACGGCGTCGAGGTCCACGGCATGGACGCGTCGGCCGTCAGCTACCCGGGCTTCGAGCGCGACCTAAGCGCGCTGCTCGGCTGAGAGTGGCGGGCCTATCCGCAGCGTGCTTGCGTGACAGAATCCACCGTGAGAATGGACGCTGGCAAGACGCACTCGAAGAGCGCCGGATCTGCGGCGCAAAGCAACGTCAGCGACGAGACGCTTCTTCGTGACCTGACCGAGCGAACTGCGGAGGAGCGGATCCGCGCCGGGCTCGCGATCTCGCGGCGCGCGCGACGCCTTCGCGACGCCGGTCGCCGAGCGCGCGGGTGAGCGGCGAGCTCGACGAGTTCCTCGAGCTG
>JBPCRS010000189.1:0-6692 GCA_050996575.1 Solirubrobacterales bacterium | reverse complement strand
CCCCGGCGCAGACCTCCCTTCCCCTCACCCAGCGCTCGGGCCTCCAGCTCGCCGCAGCAATCCGCGCCGGCGAGCTGAGCTCGCGCGAGGTCGTCGAGGCGCACATCGCCCGGTTGCGCGCGGTCGGGCCGCGAATCAACCCGATCGCGGTGCCGCGCTTCGAGCAGGCGCTCGAGGAGGCTGACGCCGCCGACGCGCGGATCGCCGCCGCCGGCGAGGACGAGGAGCTGCCGCCCTACCTCGGTGTTCCCTGCACGATCAAGGAGGCGATCGCGGTCGAGGGAATGCCGAACTGCGCCGGGCTGATCCAGCGCCGCGACCATCGCGCCACGGATACTGCGCCGGTCGCCGAGCGGCTGATCGGCGCCGGCGCGATACCGCTCGGGCTGACGAACACATCCGAGCTTTGCATGTGGCCCGAGAGCGGCAACCGCGTCTACGGGCTGACCCGCAACCCCTACGACCCGGCGCGCACAGCGGGAGGATCTTCTGGCGGTGAAGGCGCCGCGATCGGCTCGGGCGGCTCACCGCTCGGCCTCGGCTCCGACGTCGGCGGCTCGATCCGAACTCCCGCCGCCTTCTGCGGGATCTTCGGCCACAAGCCGACGCCCGGCGTCGTCCCGAACGCGCTCTCCTATCCGCCGGGAGACGGCTCGGCCGCCGAACGGCTGCTCTGCACCGGGCCGATGACCCGCCGCGCCGAGGACCTGATGCCGCTGCTCGAGCTGCTCGCCGGCCCCGACCCTCGCGACGACTACGTCCGTGAGGTCGAGCTCAGCGACCCGGCGTCGGTCTCGATCGATGGCCTCGAGGTCCTGATCGGCGAGGAGACCTCATACCTGCCGGTCTCGCGCGAGGTCGGCGAGGCACGCGACAGCGCCGGAGCCGCGCTCGAGCGCGCCGGCGCTCTCCTGCGCCGTGTCCCGATCCGCTCGATGCGCCGCGCCTACGCCCTCTTCGTGACCGCCCTCAACGATGGCGAGGAATCGATCGAGAAGATGCTCGCCGACGCCGGCTGCGAGCCGCTCACCCTGCGCAATCTCTTCCGCCGCGGTGGCCCGCACACGGCGCCGACGTTGATGCTGGGCGCGCTCGAGCGCCTCGCGCAGCTCGAGCCCAAGGGGCTGACCCGGCGGGCGCTCGCCGCCGGCCACGCCTTCGCCCGCGAGATCGTCGAGACGATCGGCGACGGCGTTCTCCTGCACCCGCCATACCCGCGGGTCGCTCCGCGCCACAACGCCATCCTCTTCAGGCCGTTCTCGATTGCGCCGGTCGTGGTCTTCAACCTCGCCGCCGTCCCGGTCACCGAGGTACCGCTTGGGCTCGGCACACGCGGTCTGCCTCTCGGGGTCCAAGTCGCCGCGGGCCCCGGCCGCGACCATGTCTCGATCGCGGTCGCCGCAGAGCTCGAGCGCGCGCTCGGCGGCTGGGTCCCGCCGGCCTGAGGCCTCGCTTACAGCGAGGGCTGGCGGACCTCCTCGGGATCGGGCAGATACAGGTCCTCGCCGCAGGCGTTGCAGACCTGGACGTAGGGCTTGTGGACCTTGCCGCAGCGCGGGCAACGGTGCTCGGGCTCGGTCTTCTCGTTGCGATAGAGGACAACGGCGACGAGGCCAAGCAGCGGCAGCACCGTGCCGACCGCGAGCCAAATGAAGAACGAGCTCCCCTTGGCGCGGCCGATGATCCCGGTCGCGAGCCCGAACGAAGCCGCTATGACCAGATACTCCACGGGTTCATTATCGGACGGGGCGGTGGCTGCCGCCGCGCTCGTAGGCCTCGCTGCGCAGCGGCCGCGGGTGTCCGATCGAGCCGACCTCGGAGACGTCGCGCCTGAACGGTAGGCCGACGGTCCAGTCGAGCACGGCGCGGATCTTCCTCACCGGGCCCGGAATCTGGCTCATGTGGTAGCTCCGCGCCAGCCACCAGGCGAGGAATCCCGAGACCTTGAACCGGCCGAGCTTGCCGACCGCCTTGTAGCGGCCGAGGTTGACGAACGAGCCCTTGCTCTTGTAGTCGAACGGCCGAGCCTCGCCGTTGCCGAGCTCGGCGGCGATGTTGATCGCCGCGACCTTGCCCTGGCGGATCGCGTGCTGCGCCGTCGGCGGGCAGCTGCCGCCGTCGGGGTCGGGGACGGCAGCGCAGTCGCCGATCGCCCAGACCGAGTCGAGCCCGCGGACACGGAGGTGGTCGTCGGTGGGCGTCCGGCCGCGCTCGTCAAGCGGCAGGTTGAGGCTGCGCAGGCTCGGGTGCGGCGCGACACCGGTCGTCCAGACGACCGTCCGGGTCGGGATTTGCTCACCGGTCGAGAGGCTTGCCTCGTGATCGGTGACCTCCTCGAGTCGCGTGCCGAGGCGGATGTCGATGCCGCGGCCGCGCAACTCACGGACGGCGTAGGCGGCGAGGTCGGCGGGGGTCTCGGGGAGGACGCGGTCGGCGGCCTCGACAAGGATCCAGCGCATCCCGTGCAGGCGCGCCCTCGGGTAGCGCTGAATCGCGTCGGCGGCGAAGTCCTGAAGCTCCGCGAGCGCCTCGAGGCCGGCGTAGCCGCCGCCGACGAAGACGTAGGTGAGCATCTCCTCGCGCCGCGCCGGGTCCTCGGTCGCGTTTGCCGCCTCGAGCGTCTCGATCAAGTGGTTTCGCAACCAGATCGCGTCGGCGAGGCTCTTGAAGCCGATCGCGTGCTTCTCGAGACCCGGCACCGGCAGCAGGCGTGAGACCGAGCCGAGCGCTACGAGGAACTGGTCGTAGCGAAGCTCCTCGGTCTCGCCCTCGTGGGTGGTCAGCTCGACGGTGCGCGCGCCGGGGTCGTGGCCGGTGACGGCGCCAAGCCGCAGGTAGGTGCGATCGAGCATGTCGCGAAGCGGTGTGACCACGTGGCGCGGCTCGAGCGTCCCCGCCGCGGCCTCGGGTAGGAACGGCGTGTAAAGAAGGAATTTGACGTCGTTGACGAGAATCAGCCGGGTCGACTGCTTCGGCAGGATCCGCTCGAGCTTGCGAGCTGCGTTCGCCCCCGCGAACCCGCCTCCGGCGATGACAACGTTCCAGGCCATCGACCTAGTGTCCCACACTTTGTAACATGTTGTTACAAAGTGTCAAAGGACACAAGGCGACAGATCAGAGGCCGAGAGCGCTGCGGATCAGCCGTGTGACCTCTTCCCCGTCGGCGGCGCCTCGCGTTTCCTTCATAACCGCGCCGACGAGCGGGCCGATCGCCTTCATGTTGCCTTCACGAACCCGCTCGGCTGCCTCGGGCTGGGCCTCGATCGCGCGCGCGACCGCAGCCTCGAGCTCGCCCTTCTCAGCGCCGCCGGCGAGACCCGCGGCCTCGGCAATCTGCTCGGGGTTGCCGCCTTCGGCCAGCAGTGTTGCCAAGACCTGACGGCCGGCGCCATGGCTGATCTGCTTCGAGGCGACCATGCCGATCAGCTTCGCGAGCGCTTCCTCGCTCGGTCGCTGGTCGAGCTCCGCCTCGCGCATCGCGGCCGCCAGATCACCCGTCACCCAGTTCGCCACAGCCTTCGCTTCGGCCGATGCCGCGTGCCCGCGCACGCGCTCGAAGTAATCCGCCGCTTCGGCGTCGTTGGCGAGCTGGCTCGCGGTGTCGTCGGGCAACCCGAGCTCGTCTCGATAGCGCTCGCGGCGGGCCTCCGGCAGCTCGGGAAGCGACTCCGCGGCGACGCTGAGCATCTCCTCGGTCGGCGCCAGGGGAACGAGGTCGGGCTCGGGGAAGTAGCGGTAGTCGTGCGCGTACTCCTTCGAGCGCAGCGCCGTCAGCGAGCCGCTCCGAGGGTCGTAGTGGAGCGTCTCCTGATCGACCCCTCCCCCACCCTCGACGATTTCGATCTGGCGAGCGATCTCGGCATCGATCCCGTGCTCGAGGAATCGGAAGCTGTTCATGTTCTTGAGCTCGGCCTTGGTTCCGAGCTCGCTGTCCCCCGGCCGGCGGATCGAGACGTTGGCGTCGACGCGCAGGCTGCCCTCCTCCATGTTGACGTCGGAGACGCCGAGCTGGCGCAGCGTCGTCCGCAACAGATGTGCCCACTGACGCGCCGAGGCCGCGTCACGCAGATCGGGCTCGGTGACGATCTCGACGAGCGGCGTGCCGCCGCGATTGAAGTCGACGAGCGAGGCCCCGGAGCCGTGGATCCGGCCCGACTCGCCGACGTGGATCAGCTTCGCCGCGTCCTCCTCGAGGTGGGCGCGGTGGATGCGGACGCCGCCTAGCGTGCCTCCGCTGGCCAGAGGAACGTCGTACTGACTGATCTGGTAGCCCTTCGGCAGGTCGGGATAGAAGTAGTTCTTGCGGTGAAAGGTCGAGCGCGGAGCGACCTCGCAGCCGAGCGCCGCGGCGATCTGAAGGCCGTAGACGATCGCCTGCTCGTTGACCACGGGCAGCGTCCCGGGGTGGCCGAGGCAGACCGGGCAGGTGTGCGTGTTCGTCGCGTCGCCGAACGACAGCTCGCAGCCGCAGAACATCTTCGTCTTGGTCCGCAGCTGGACATGTATCTCCAGCCCGATGACCGATTCCCACTCAGCCATAGCCGAGCTCCTCGAGCTGCTCCTCGCCCATGCCGAAGTAGTGCCCGACCTCGTGCAGGACAGTTCTCCGAACCTCGTCGAGGTTCGGATTCGCGTCGCGGAAGATGACGATCCTGTGGAGCTCGCCGATCGGGTCGTAGATGCCCATGATCCCCTCCGGATGCGAGTCCTCGACGATCACCGCGACCTCACCGAGTTCGTCGCGAAAATGCCGGGGAAGCGAATCGAGTGCCTCAACCGCCGCTGACCTCGTCTCGTCCTCACCGAGCACCGGGGCTCCCGCTGAACTCGATTGCAAGCTCGAGCGCATGCGCGGCGTCGAGCAATGCGCTCTCCGCAAAGGCGGGGGCGGCAATCTGGAAGCCGACCGGGAGCTCAATCCCATTCTCAGCCCCGCCCCCGCCTTCGGGCTCGGCGAGCCCGGCCGGGATCGAGATCGCCGGGATCCCGGCGAGCGACATCGGCACGGTGCAGTAGTCGGAGAGGTACATCGCGAGCGGGTCGTCGGTGCGCTCGCCGAGGCCGAATGCGACCGACGGCGAGGTCGGCGTGACGACGAAGTCGACGTTCTCGAAAGCGTCCCGAAAGTCGCCGGCGATCTTCGTCCGCACTCGCTGCGCCTGGCCGTAGGAAGCGTCGTAGTAGCCCGACGAGAGCGCATAGGTACCGAGCATGATCCGCCGCTTGACCTCGGCGCCGAAGCCCGCGGCCCGGGTGCGCTCGTACATCTCGCTGAGGTCGTCACCGTCCTCCCGAAGGCCGTAGCGGACACCGTCGTAGCGGGCGAGGTTCGCCGACGCCTCGGCCGGGGCGATCACGTAGTAGGCGGAGATCCCCTGGTCGGCGTGCGGAAGCGCGATCTCGGTGGTCTCGCCACCGAGCCCGATGATCTTCTCCAGGGTCTCGTCGAATACGCGCTTGACGCCCTTTTCGATTCCCTCGCCGGTGAGCTCGCGCGGGACGCGGAAGCGAAGCCCGGCGAGGTCCTCGCGAGCCGGCATCTGCACCCCGCCTTCGATCCCGGTCGAGGTCGAGTCGAGCTCATCGCGGCCCTCGAGAACCTGCAGCAAAAGCGCGGCGTCGGCGACGTCGCGGGTGAGCGGCCCGCACTGGTCGAGCGAGGAGGCGAAGGCGATCATCCCGTAGCGCGAGATCGAGCCGTAGGTCGGCTTCAGGCCGACGATCCCGCAGAGCGCCGCGGGCTGGCGGATCGAGCCGCCGGTGTCGGTGCCGATCGCCCAGGGCGCGAGGCCGCCGGCGACGGCCGCGGCCGAACCGCCCGAGGAGCCACCGGGAACGCGGCCCGCGTCCCACGGATTGCGAACGTCGCCGTAGGCCGAGTTCTCGTTCGAGGAGCCCATCGCAAACTCGTCCATGTTGGTCTTGCCGAGCACCCGCGCCCCCGCTTCGGTCAGGCGGCGGACGGCGGTCGAGGTGTAGGGCGGGCGGTAGCCCTCGAGGATCAGCGATCCGGCTGTTGTCGCGATCCCCTCGGTGCAGAAGATGTCCTTGACCGCGATCGGCAACCCGCCGAGGGGACTGTCCCCCCGGTCGCCACCGCCCTCGCCCGGCTCGGCGCGCCAGAGGTAGGCGTTGAGCTCGTCGTCGGCGGCGGCCTCGGCCCAGGCGTCGAAGCACTCCTCGCCGGAGAGCTCGCCGGCGTGGACCCGCTCGAGCGCCTGGCTCGCGGTCAGCTCGAGGATCTCGCTCATACCTGCGGCGAAGGAACGCGGAAGGCGCCCTCGTCCGGGTCCGGAGCGCTCTCGAGCGCCTTCTCGCGTGACAGGCTCGGCCGCGGCTCGTCGGGCCGCAACACGTTCTCGAGCGCGACAACGTGCGAAGTCGGCTCGGTCTCGTCGAGGTCGAGCTCGGAGATCCGGTCGACGTGCTCGAGGATCCCCGAGAGCTCGCGCGACATCCGCTCGACCTCCTCCTCCTCGGAGAGTTCGAGGCGGGCCAGCCGGGCGACGTGAAGCACCTGCTCGCGATCTATCACATGCAGATGGGATCGAGCCGAACCGGACGCGAAGCGGAGGATTTGGCGCAGGTGTTCATGCAGATGGGATCGAGCCGAACCGGACGCGAAGCGGAGGATTTGGCGCAGGTGTTCATGCAGATGGGATCGAGCCGAACCGGACGCGAAGCGGAGGATT
>JBPCRS010000009.1:0-9148 GCA_050996575.1 Solirubrobacterales bacterium | reverse complement strand
ACCTTCGTCCCCCCCGACGGGGGGTCGCTCGCCGCATATCTCGAGTCGCTGAATCGTGTCCGCGACCTGACGCCGTCGCTGATTTGCCCTGGCCATGGGCCGTGGATCACCGACTCGCGCGCCAAGCTCGACGAGTACATCGAGCACAAGCTCGACCGCGAGCGCAAGCTGCTCGCCGCGCTCGAGTCCGGCGAGCGCTCGCGCGCAAAGTTGCTCGACGCCGCCTGGGATGACGTACCCGACGAACTGCGGGCCGCCGCCGCCGTGGTCATGGAGGCCCACCTGCAAAAGCTCGAGGCCGAGGGGCGGATGCCCGAGGGAGAGCTGGTCGGGTGAGCGGTCGCTCGGCTTTCGCCGGACCCGCGGCGATCGCCGGCGGCGCCCTCGCCGGCGCGCTCGCCAGCACCGCCGCCGGCGCCTGGTATCGGTTGCTCCGCCGGCCGCTACCCCAAACGAGCGGGTCGCTGACGCTCGACGGGCTCGACGGCGCCATAGAGATCAGGCGCGACCGCTGGGGGGTGCCGCAAATCAAGGCCGAGACCCGTCACGACCTCTGGTTCGGCCAGGGCTTCTGCCACGGCCAGGACCGGCTCTGGCAGCTCGAGCTCTACCGGCGCTCGGCTTCGGGCCGGATCTCCGAGATCGCCGGGCCGGTGACGTTGCCCACCGACCGGCTGATGCGAACGCTCGGCTTTCGGCGGATCGCCGAGCGCGAGGAGCGAGAGCTCGAACCGGCGCTGCGCGCCGAGCTCGAGGCGCTTTGTGCGGGGGTCAACGCGGCGGCGAATTCGGCCCGTTCCCTGCCGTTCGAGTTCCAGGTCCTGCGGATGCCGTTCGAGCCCTGGCGCCCGGCGGACATGCTGGCGGCGACGAAGCTGCTCGCCTTCGGCCTCTCGACCAATTGGGAGCGCGAGCTGCTGCGCGCCGATCTGACCCGCGAGCTCGGCCCCGAGCTGGCGGCGAAGCTCGACCCCGGCTACCCGCTCGGCCATCCGCTCGCGACGCGGCCGGGAGACGGATTCCTAGGCCCCGGCCTGGCCCTCGCCGAGCAGATCACGAGCGTCCGAGAAACGCTCGGCCTCAGCGCCGAGGCGAGCGGCTCGAACAACTGGGCGGTCTCGGGGGCGCGATCGGTCTCGGGAGCGGCGATGCTCGCCGGCGACCCGCACCTTCCGCCGAGCATGCCGGGCATCTGGTACCAGGCGGCCCTCCGCGTCGGCGACCGCGAGGCGGTCGGGGCGTCACTTCCCGGCATCCCGGGGATCTACATGGGCCACAACGGCGACGTCGCCTGGACCTTCACCAACGTGATGGCCGACGTCCAGGACCTCTTCATCGAGCGGATCATCGGCGACAGCTACGAGCACGGGGGCGAATGGCATCCGCTCGAGCAGGTCGAGGAGCTGATCGAGGTCCGCGGGCAGGACGAGCCCGAGCGGCTCGAGGTCAGCCTGACCCGCCACGGCCCTGTCGTCTCCGACGTTCTCGGCAGCGACGCCTCGGAGCCGCTCGCGCTGCGCTTCGCCGCGCTCGAGATGCCGTGCGTGACCGCGGCCCAGACCTCGATTCTCGATCCGACCGACGGCCCCGAGCTCGTCGCCGCGCTCGAGCCGCACACGCTTCCGGCCGCCAACTTCGTATGGGCCGATCGCGGTGGCGGGATCGGCTACAAGCTGATCGGCCGGATCCCGGTTCGCCGCGGCGATTGCCCCGACCTGCCAAAGCCGGGCTGGGTCGACGAGTTCGAGTGGGACGGCTACGTGCCCTACGACGAGCTGCCCGAAACCGTCGACCCCGAATCCGGCTTCCTCGTCACCGCCAACAACAGGATCGAGCCCGAGGACTACCCGCACCACATCACCAGCGATTATCTCGACGGCTACCGGGCGCGGAGGATCGAGGAGCTGATCGAGCGCACCGCCGAGCACGACCTCGACGGCTTCGCCCGGATGCAACTAGACGACCTCTCGATCCCCGGTCTCGAGGTCGCCCACCGGCTCTCGCGACTGCACGCCCGCGACCAGCGCGAGGTGAGCGCGATCGAGCGCCTGCGCAGCTGGGACGGACGGATGTCCCGTGATTCGGTCGCGGCGACGATCTACCAGGCGTTCACGATCCGGCTCGCCCGCGAGGTCGCCCGCCACGTGATCCGCGACCGCGACCTCTCCGAGCGCTGGCTCGACCGCTCGACCACCGGGTTCACGAATCACGTGACCTCGCCCTGGCGCTGGCAGACCCACCTGATGAAGCTCTGGGAGGAGGGCGACGACGAGCTGATCGGCCGCTCCTGGGACGAGCTTGCGCTCGACTCGCTGCGCGGCGCGCTCGACTATCTAGCCGATCGATACGGCGCCGAACCCGAGGCCTGGCGCTGGGGCCGCGTCCATCGGATGAAGTTTCCGCACCCGCTCGGCGAGGCCAACCCGCTCTTCGACAGGATCTTCAACCGCAGCGTCGAGACCGGCGGCGCGCAGGAGACGGTCAGCCAGATCGCCTTCGACCCGAACGAGCCGTTCACCGCGGTCTGGGCGCCGAGCTGGCGGATGGTGATCGACATGGCCAACCCTGCCGGCGCTCGCTGGCAGGCATTCACCGGGCAGTCGGGCCAGCCCGGCAGCCCGCACTACGACGACCTTCAGGAGCGCTGGGCGGAGGGCGAGCTGCAGCCGATGGCGGGCGAGGGACCCTGGCAGACTCTGAACCTGGAGCCTCGATGAGCCGCCGCGACGAGATCAAGCTCAGCATCGACGAGCAGCGCAAGCTCTTCGACGAAGAGCGCATCGTCAACGTCGCCAGCCACGGCCCGCGCGGCTGGCCGCACATGATGCCGCTCTGGTACGTAGTTCGCGAGGGGGAGATCTGGGTCTGGACCTACGCGAAGTCCCAGAAGGTGAGAAACCTCGAGCGGGACCCGCGGGCGACGCTGCTGGTCGAGGCGGGGGTCGAGTACCAGGAGCTTCGCGGTGTGCAGATCGAGGCCGAGGCCGAGCTGATCCGCGATGTCGGCCGAGTGCTCGATTTCGCAAAGGAGTTGACGATCCGCTACACGGATGGGATCGACTCGATCGAAGGCGATGCCGCCTCCGGCCTCGAGGCACAGGCGCCGAAGCGCGTGGCGATCCGCTTTGCTTCGGTGAGGACCGTGACCTGGGACCACCGCAAGCTCGGCGGGACCTACTGATGCGCCGCCTTGCGACGGCGCTAACCCTCCTGATCGCCATCGCCGTCGCGCTCGTTCCGGCCGCGCTCGCCGAGCCGGCGAAGAACGTCAAGCCGAAGAGAACCTACGAGGGGGCCACGACTCAGGGCGCGATCTGCGGAACCAACAGCGACGAGATTTGCAACATTGCGCTCTCGACCTCGAAGAGCGGTCGCAAGCAGGACGTCGTCATCGACTTCTCCGCGCCCTGCGACAGCGGCCGGACCCTGCGCTCGACTGTCGCGGTCGAATCGCTGCCGATCCCGCGCAGCGGCACATACAAGTACCGGTTCGCGCTCTCGGTCTCACTCACCGGCGCCGCGCCCGGCAATGCATCCGGCGAGATGCTGCTCGACGGCGAGTTCAAGAAGGGCAGGACAGTGGGCTTCTCGAAACGGACCGAGCTGGCGATCGACTTCGACGACGGCACCTCGACCGACTGCAGCGCGCCGCGGTTCGGGTTCAACGCGAAGCCGTAGCGCCCTTTGTAGGTACCCTCCGGCGCCGAATGGACCGCCTCAAGGGCCTGATCCTCTCGGGGGGCGCGGGTACGCGCCTGCGCCCGATAACCCATACCTCCGCGAAGCAGCTCGTTCCGGTGGCGAACAAGCCCGTGCTCTTCTACGGGATCGAGGCGCTGGTCGAGGCCGGGGTCGAGGAGATCGCGATCATCGTCTCGCCGCAGACCGGCGACGAGATCCGCGACGTCACCGGCGACGGCTCGCGCTTCGGTGCCCGGATCAACTACATCACCCAGGACGAGCCGCTCGGCCTCGCCCACGCGATGCTGACCGCGGAGGAGTACCTCGCCGGTGGCCCGTTCGTGATGTACCTCGGCGACAACCTCCTGCGCGAGGGGATCACCGAGCTCGCCGAGCAGTTTCGCGCGAATGAACCCGACGCTCTGATCCTGCTGACCAAGGTTCCCGACCCGAGCCACTACGGCGTCGCTGAGCTCGCCGACGAACGCGTTGTCCGGCTGGTCGAGAAGCCGAAGGATCCGCCGAGCGATCTCGCCCTGGTCGGCGTCTACATGTTCACCCCTGGCGTCTTCGAGGCGGCGCGATCGATCGAGCCCTCGGCTCGCGGCGAGCTCGAGATCACCGACACGATCCAGCGGCTGATCGACGACGGCCGCCGGGTCGAATCGCGCACGGTCGCCGGATGGTGGAAGGACACCGGCCGGCTCGAGGACATGCTCGACGCCAACCGGCTCGTGCTCGAGGACATCGAGCGCCGGATCGAGGGCGAGCTCGATCAGGGCTCGAAGGTCGAGGGGAGGGTGGTGATCGAGGCTGGCGCGCGGCTCGAGCGAGCGGTGGTGCGCGGCCCGGCGGTGATCGGCGCCGGCGCCCAGATCACCGACGCCTACATCGGCCCGTACACGGCGATCGCCGACGGCGTCGTCGTCCGCGGCTCCGAGGTCGAGCACTCGATCCTGCTCGAGGGATCGCGGATCGTCGACCTGCCGGCGCGGATGGAGGCGAGCCTGCTCGGTCGAAACGTCCACTTGACGAGTGCCGTCGGCCTGCCGAAGACGCTGCGGATGATCGTCGGTGACAACGCCGAAATCACGATCCCGTGAAGGTCCTCGTCACCGGGGCGGCCGGAATGCTCGGGTCGGATCTGGTCCCGGCTCTCGATCAACGCGGGCACGATGTCGTCGCATTGACCCGCCGCGACCTCGACATCCTCGACCGAGCCGCGGTCGAGCGCGCGATCTCGGCTCATCGTCCCGATACGGTGATCAACTGCGCTGCCTGGACCGATGTCGACGGCGCCGAGGCCGTCGAGGCCGAGGCGAGCAAACTCAACGACGAGGCCGCTGCAATGCTCGCCGCCGCCGCCCACGGCGCCGGCGCCAAGTTCGCCTTCATCTCGACCGACTATGTATTCGACGGCAAACGCGGGGCACCATACGTCGAGTCCGACCCGACCAACCCTCTGCAGGCCTACGGACGATCGAAGCTCGGCGGCGAGACCTCGGTCGCGGTCGCCAATCCGCGCTCGTTCGTCGTTCGCTCCTCCTGGTTGTTCGGTCGCAATGGCCGTAACTTCGTCGAGACGATGCTCGCCCTCGGCGACTCCGAACCCGAGGTGCTCGTCGTCTCCGACCAGGTCGGCTGTCCGACCTATACGGTCCACCTCGCCGCCGCTCTTGCCGCGCTGGTCGAGGGCGAGGACTTCGGCGTCCGTCACGTCGCCGGCGGCGGCGAGTGCTCGTGGTTCGAGTTCGCCCAGGAGATCTTCGATCAGTCCGGGTCGAGGACGCGGGTGATGGCGGGGACGACGGAGATGCTCGCGAGGCCCGCGCGCCGGCCGGCCTATTCGGTTCTGCGCTCCGAGCGCGGCGATCCGATCGAGCTGCCGCCCTGGCGCGAAAGCCTCGCCGAGTACCTGGGCGCGCGGGCGGTGGCGGCATGAAGCTGCTCGTCACCGGCGGCGCCGGTTTTATCGGCTCGGCCTTCGTCCGCCACCGGCTCGAGTCGTTTCCCGACGACAGCGTCCGCGTGCTCGACAAGCTCACCTACGCCGGCCGCCGCGAGAACCTCGCGGGGCTGCCCAGCGAGCGGCTCGAGTTCGCCGAGGGCGATGTCGCCGACGCCGCCGCTGTCGGCGATGCGATCGAAGATTGCGGCGCGCTGGTCAACTTCGCCGCCGAGTCGCACGTCGACCGCTCGATCGAGTCTCCGGGCGAGTTCATCACCACCGACGTCTTCGGCACCTACGTTCTGCTCGAGGCGGCGCGCGGCGCCGGCATCCGCCACCTGCAGATCTCAACCGACGAGGTCTACGGCTCGATCGAGGACGGCACCTTCACCGAGGCCTCGCCGATCGAGCCCTCATCTCCGTACTCGGCGTCGAAGGCCGGTGGCGACCTCCTCGTCCGCGCCTACAACCACACCTATGGCGCCGACGCGTTGATCTGCCGCGCCTCGAACAACTACGGCCCGCGCCAGTACCCCGAGAAGCTGATCCCGCTCTGCATCCTCAACGCCCTCGCCGGCGATTCGCTGCCCGTCTACGGCGACGGCATGCAGGTCCGCAACTGGCTCCACGTCTCCGACTTCTGCACGGCGATCTCGACCGTGCTCGAGCGCGGCGAATCCGGCGAGGTCTACAACGTCGGCGGACCCGACGAGCTGCCGAATATCGAGGTCGGCAAGCGCAGCCTCGAGCTCTCCGGTCGCGACGAGTCGCTGATCACATATGTCGACGACCGCCCCGGACACGATCGTCGCTACTCGCTTTCGGCCGATCGCACCACCGCGCTCGGCTGGAGCGCCGATGTCTCGTTCGAGACCGGCATCGAGCGGACGGTCGAGTGGTATCGCTCGAACGAGCCGTGGTGGGCGCAGATCCGCTCGGGCGATTACCGTGAGTACTACGAGCGCCAGTACGGCCGGGCGCTCGCCGACTGATGCAGCAGGTTGAAACCGAACTCGACGGGCTCGTCCTGATCGAGCCGGAGGCGCACGGCGATGAGCGCGGGTTCCTGATCGAGACCTACCGAGCCGACAGCTGGCGTGAGCTCGGCATCGTCGTCGAAGCGTTCGTCCAGGACAACCACTCGCGGTCGGGGCGCGGGACTTTGCGCGGCCTCCACTTCCAGACGAAGCCGGGCCAGGCAAAGCTCGTTCGCTGCTCGCGCGGGGCGATCTTCGACGTCGCCGTCGACCTGCGCCGTGACTCGGAGAGCTTCGGCCGCTGGGAGGGCCACGAGCTCTCCGATCGAAACCACCGCCAGCTCTTCGTCCCGGTCGGCTTCGCCCACGGCTTCCTCGTTCTCTCCGAGGAGGCCGACGTCGCCTACAAGCTCACCTCCTACTACGACCCGGTAACGGAGTCTGGGATCGCCTGGAACGACCCCGAGGTCGGGGTCGAGTGGCCGCTCCCGGACGGAGACGAGCCGCAGGTCTCCGAACGCGACACGACCGCGCCGAAGCTGTCGGAGATCGCCGCCGAGCTGCCCTGGTAGACCCGCCATAGGCCCGGCTGGCCGATCCGTAAGATCTATGGGTTGGCCTCCGAAGCGAAGAAGAGTGCGAAGGGTGACCCGCTGGCGCCGTTCAGCGCGGCGACCCGCGCCTGGTTCGAGAACTCGTTCGAGGCCGCCACCCCCGCCCAGGCGATGGGCTGGCCGGCGATCTCCTCGGGCAACAATGCGCTGATCTGCGCCCCGACCGGGTCGGGGAAGACGCTCGCCGCGTTCCTCTGGGGGATCGATCGCCTCGCCCGCGAGAAGGGAGCCGAGGGGGACAGTGATTCAGCGGCGGCGGAGGTGAATCCCGGCGTCCGCTTGGTTTACGTCTCCCCGCTCAAGGCCCTCTCCTACGACATCGAGCGCAACCTGCGCGCGCCGCTCGCCGGCATCGGCGCGCCCGTTTCCGTCGGTCTGCGCACCGGGGACACGCCGCAGCGCGATCGCCAGGCGATGCGGCGAAAGCCACCCGACATCCTGATCACGACGCCGGAGTCGCTCTACCTGATGCTGAGCTCGCAGGCACGCGAGATCCTCACCGGGGTCGAGGCGGTGATCGTCGACGAGATCCACGCTGTCGCTCAGTCGAAGCGCGGCGCCCACCTCGCGCTGACCCTGGAGCGCCTTGCCCACCGGGTAATCGCCGAGGGGGGCAAGGACCCGCAGCGGATCGGGCTGTCGGCGACCCAGCGGCCGCTCGACGTGATCGGCAAATTTCTCGTCGGCCCGCGTCGCGACGTCGAGATCGTCGACGTCGGCATCCGCAAGCAGCTCGACCTGAAGATTCAGGTCCCGGTCGACGACATGTCCGATCCGGGAGCCGGCCTCGAGGCGTCGCCCGCGGACGGCGAGCCGAACTTCGATGGCGCGACCAATCCGCGCTCGATCTGGCCGGCGATCTATCCCGAGTTGCTCGAGTTGGTCCGGGAGCACACCTCGACGATCGTCTTCGTCAACAACCGCCGCGGCGCAGAACGACTGGCCAAGCGACTGAACGAGCTCGCGAACGAGGACCTCGACGCCGCTGACGATGGCGCCGGGGCGGCGGTCGAGGTCGCCAGGGCCCACCACGGCTCGCTCGCCCATGAGGAGCGGATAGTCGTCGAGGAGCTACTCAAGTCGGGGCAGCTTCCCTGCCTCGTCGCGACCTCCTCGCTCGAGCTCGGGATCGACATGGGCGCCGTCGACCTCGTGATCCAGGTCGAGTCGCCAAAGTCGGTGACCCGCGGCCTGCAGCGGATCGGCCGTGCCGGCCACGGGATCGGCGAGGTCTCGCGCGGGCGGATCTTCCCCAAGTTCCGCGCCGACCTGCTCGAGTGCACGGTCGTCGCCCAGCGGATGCGCGAGGGCAAGATCGAGGAGACGGTGATCCCGCGCGACCCGCTCGACGTGCTCGCGCAGCACCTCGTCTCGATCTGCGCCGACGAAGAGTGGGAGGTCTCCGAGCTCGAAAAGCTGGTCACCGCTACCGACCCGTTCTTCGAGCTCTCCTCGGACCAGCTCGAGAACGTGCTCGACATGCTCGACGGGCGCTACCCGTCGGAGCGCTTCGCCGAGCTTCGCCCGCGGCTCGCCTGGGACCGCATCGCGGGAACGGTGCGCGGTCGCAAGGGAGCGCGCCAGCTGGTCGTGACCAACGCCGGCACGATCCCCGACCGCGGCCTCTTCGGCGTCCACCTCCCCGACGGTCGCCGGGTCGGCGAGCTCGACGAGGAGATGGTCTACGAGGCTCGTCCGGGACAGACCTTCCTGCTCGGCGCGACGACCTGGCGGATCGAGCAGATCACCCGCGACCGGGTGATCGTCACGCCGGCGCCAGGAGTCCCCGGTGCGATCCCGTTCTGGCGCGGCGACGGCATCGGCCGCCCCGCCGAGCTCGGCAAGGCGATCGGCGCATTCTCCCGCGAGGCGGTCTCGATGAAGCCGGCGACGCTGGCGAAGAAGTACTCGCTCGACCGGCGCGCCGC
>JBPCRS010000164.1:0-10682 GCA_050996575.1 Solirubrobacterales bacterium | reverse complement strand
ACCTTGCCCTTGCGAAAACCGGGGACCCGCATCTCGCCGCCAAGCTGCTTCGCCGCGCGCTCGAGCTGGCGCTCGACGTCGGCAGGGTCGACGCTGGCGTCGATCCGCACCTTCGAGTCGGGCAGCTCGGTGACTTCGGTCTTCATCGCCGCGGTACGTTAGCCCGAGTGCCGCCGCTCACCACCGCCGACCAATTTCGCGCCTGGCTCGTCACCGGGCCGCTCGGCCGCGGTGCCGCTTTCGTCATCGATCTCGCCGTCCTCGCCGGCCGATCGCTGCGTCGCAAACCACCCGACACCAAGGGGCGTTAAGGGACTCAGCCCTCGTCGGCGGCATAGCCGAGGATCGAGCGGTCGATCAGCCACTCGACCGGGGCGCGGTCGTCGGTGTAGACCTCGCCGCCGGGCAGGCGCGGGCCGATCTCGGTGATCCGCTCGGCGGCGACCGCCTGTAGCTCTCGCGGCAGCTCGGGAAGCTCGTCGCGAAGGTTGGCGGCCGAGGCCGGCGCCTCGGAGCCGATCAGCAGGGTGTTGGTCGGCTCGAGCGGGTCGCGGAGGACCGTCGGGAAGACCTCGCTCATTGTCCGCGCGAGCACCTTCTCGAGGTCGTCGTTGCCCTCGGGGTGGCCGGCGTTGACGATCACGACCCCGCCCGGCGCCAACTTCTCGCGGACAAGCTCGAAGAACTCCTCGGTCGCCAAATAGAACGGGATGTATGGCTGGCGATAAGCGTCGACCATGATCACGTCGTAGTCACCCTCGGAGCGGCGCAGCCACGGCCGCGCGTCCTCGTGGAAGGCCTCGAAGTTGGGGTTCGAGAGGTCGAAGTAGCGTTCGCCGACCTCGGTCAGCTCGGCGTCGATCTCGACCCCGTGAACAACCGTTTCGGGGAAGAACTCGCCATAAGCGCGGGCGGTCGTGCCGGCGGCGTTGCCGAGAATCGCGATCCGCTCGGGAGGCTCGTCGAGCGCGGTGAACGGCAACACCGAGTATCCGTCCCAGACATCGTCGGTCAGATACGACCCGTCACCTGGATAAAACGAGTGCACGGCCTGGCCCTCGTTGAGCTCGAGCAGGCGGTCGCCGTCTTCCTGCTCGACGACGCGAACGTATTGATGCTCGGTGTCGGTCTCGAAAATCACCTCTCCCTCCTCCGAGCCCTTGACCGTGCCGACCGGGAGCGCGATAACGACCGCCAGCGCTGCGGGCAGCGCGAACCAGCGCCAGCCGAGGCCGGCGGCGGCGACGAGGGCGATCACGAGCGCGAAGGTGATGAAGGTGCGCTGGGTGCCGACGAACGGGATCAGGACGAGCGCCGAGAGCATCGTCCCGAGCAGCGATCCGGCGGTCGAGATCGCGTAGAGGCGGCCGGCGGTCTCTCCCGCGTGTTCGACGTCGGGAACGGCAAGCCGAATCGCCCAGGGAGAACATGCGCCGAGCATCACCAGCGGCACCCCGATCAGGATGAGAACGGCGAACAGCGAGCCGATAAAGGCGCCCGCCGAGATTTCGTCGAGGGCGTCAACCGAGACCTCGAAGAAGGGCTGGGCGATGAACGGGATCAGCGCGATCAGAACCGAGGCGGCGAGCGCGAGCCGGCAAAGCCCCTCGCGGTGCGGGTGGCGGTCGGCGAAGCGGCCGCCGAGCCAATAGCCGATCGAAAGCGCGACGAGGACGACCCCGATCGTGTTCGCCCAGACGATCGTCGAGGCGCCGAAGAACGGCGCCAGCAGGCGCGCCGCGGCGATCTCCGCGCCGAGGCTGCCCATCCCGACCGCGAAGACGAGCAGGTAGAGGAAGCGGTTCGACTTCACGGGTTGCGCAAGCGCCTTTCGAGCTGCGCGCCCTGGCCCGCTGCCGCGGCCCGCCCGGCGCGCGCCTCATCGAGCGCGACGCCGTGGCTGTCGGCGAGGTCGAGGAGACGCTGGCGCTCGGTGTCCTCGCGCGCCCAGCGAAAGAAGATCCAGGCGAGTACGCCGAGGGTGATCAAGCCGGACTCGATCATCATCAGCATTCCGGCCGCTCCCTGGTCGGAGAGCGGCGAGATCCCGTGCGCGGCCTCGCCCGCCGCGTAGCGGTCATAAAGCGGCGCGCCGCTCCAGGCGAGCACGTTCCCGAGCACGGCGCCGGTGAGGCGGACGATGACGACGTAGACCGCCATTGCCGCGTTGCCGAACCAGCTCGGCTTCGGCAGCGGCCCGAACAGCGGCATCCACATCGCCAGGCCGAAGGAGAGGAAGGCTGCGTGCTGGAGCAGGTGAAGCGGCGCGCTCGAAAGCACGCCCTCGTAAAGCGAGGCGAGGTGCCAGAGGTAGAGGTTGAGCGCCCACAGCGGCAGCGCGATCAACGGGTTGCCGAAGGCGCGAAGCCAGCGCAACCCGCGCAGAGCGAGGATCGGCTGCAGGAGCGGCCCGGTCAGGCCGAGGGTGAGCAGCAGGGCGGAGATGTCGGCGATCACCAGGTGCTGGGCCATGTGGGCGACGACGAGCTCCTCGGCGAGCGGCGCCAGCGGCGGCAGGTCGGCGAGCACTAGCAGGGCGACACCGGCGCCGAAGCAGGCCTGGCGCCAGACCGCCACCGGTCGACCACGCTCGCGCAGCGTCGCGCAGCGTCGCGCGTAGGCGATGCCGACGGCGATCAGCGCGAGAGGCGCAAGGACATCGATGATCGAGGACACCGAGGAGCAGCGTAGAGAAGTGATCGAGCCGTCCCGACCGACGGCGCCGGCCTACGAAAGCCAGTTGACCCGCTTGAAGAAGCGGTGCAGGCCGAAGACGGCGATCAACATGATCCCGAGCACGAGTGGATAGCCGATCCGCGAGCCGAGCTCGGGCATGTACTCGAAGTTCATCCCGTACACCGAGGCGATGAAGGTCGGGACGGCGATGATCGCCGCCCAGGCCGAGATCTCGCGAACGACCTCGTTCTGACGGACGCTGAGCAGCGCCAGGTTGGCCTCGAGCACCGAGGTGAGTAGCTCACGTTGGCCGTTGACCTGCTCGTTCACCCGCCGGGCATGGTCGGCGACGTCGCGCATATATCGCCGTACCCCCTCCCCCATCGCCGGGACGGCCCCGCGCTCGAGCAACTCGAGCGGGACGAGCAACGGTCCGACGGCGTGATGAAAGGTGATCACCTCGCGTTTGAGGAAATAGATCCGCTGCGTCGACTCGCCGCTACCGGTGAAGATGTCCTCCTCGACCTCGCCGATGTCGTTCTCGATCCCGTCGACCACCGGCATGTAGTCGTCGACGACCTGGTCGACGACCGCCCAGGCGACCGCGCCCGGCCCCTCCTTGAGCAGCTCCGGACGCTGCTCGAGCTTTCGCCTCGCTTTCTTCAGCCCGCTCGCCTCGCCGTGGCGGACGACGATCGCGTAGCCGTCGCCGAGGAAGAGGTGGATCTCGCCGAACTCGACCTCCTCCTTCGCGTCGTCGTAGCGCGCGGTCCGCAGGACGATGAAATAGGACTCGTCGTAGTCCTCGAGCTTCGGCCGCTGATGGGCGTTGTGGGCATCCTCGAGCGCGAGCTCGTGCAGACCGAACATCTCCCCCACACGTTCGAGCTCGGCCGTCGACGGCTCGTGCAGGCCGAGCCAGACGAACTCGTCGCCGCCCTTGCAGAGGCTGACCGCCCGCTCGAGCTCGAGCGGGCCCTCGTGCTGGCGTACTCCCTCGCTGTAGTGAGCGCAGTCGACGATCATCGGCATCAGCCGAGCGGTTGCTCCGGCTATCCGGATACTCAGGTTCAAGCCCGGCGACCGCGCTCCTGCCGCCCGCGGCGTGTTAGGGATCCGAGAGCCGCGACAAAATCAGCCCTGGCTATCATCGGCCCCAGCCGGGGAATCAACGTTTTCAGAGAAGGTCGGTACGGATGAGCGGGAGCGCAATTATTGGTTCGGTGGGCAGGCGCATCGGCCTGTCGGCGCTCTGCTCGCTGCTCGCCACCTCGGCGCTTGCGGCGCCGGCGCTGGCGAGCGACGTCGCAGTGAAGCAGCGTAAGGCCGAGAAGTCGAACGTCGCCGACTACTGGACCGCGAATCGGATCGCCGCCGCGCGCCCGCTCGAGGCCACGCGCGAAGACGACGGCAAGATCACGGTGCGCGGAGTCGCCAAAGACCCGTTCGGCGTCGAGGCGCCGTTCACCAGCGGCCCGGTCGCCGATTCCGGGCTCCCCCCGAACACGGTCAACGGCAAGCTCTACGGGAAGATTCGCGGCGTCGGACCGTATGAGTGCTCGGCGACCTCGGTCGACGCGCCGAACCGCAACCTGATCTTCAGCGCGGGGCACTGCGTCGCCGAACCCGGCGGCAGCATCGCCTCGAAAATCGTCTTCATTCCCTCCTACGAGGAACAGAATCGGCCGTTCGGCACCTGGGTGTTCGAGCGGATCGTCGTGCTCAAGGCATGGAAGAGGAACAGCAACTTCAACTTCGACTACTCGGCGGTCGAGGTGTCGCCCCAAAACGGAGTCAATCTCGAAGACGCGGTCGGCGGCGCGCCGCTCGCGCTCAACCTGCCGGTCGAGCAGACCTACACATCTGTCGGCTACCCCTCGAACATCGAGGAGGGACAGATCATGTGGAACTGCGTCGGACCCTTCGCCGGCCGCGACCCGCGGCCGATCCCGAACGGCCCGCTGCCGATCGCGATGGGCTGCGACATGGGTCCGGGCGCGAGCGGCGGCGGATGGTTCGTCAACGGCGCGCTCAACTCGGTGACCAGCTTCGGCTACAAGGACATCCCCGACGTCGGCTACGGCCCCTACTTCGGCGGCAAGACCGGGCTGGTCTACAACAAGGCAGCCAACTAACCGCGTTGGCCGACGCCCTCGAGGTCGAGCAAGCGCTGCTTGACCTCGAGTCCACCGGCGTAGCCGCCGAGTGCGCCGCCGCTGCGCAGCACGCGGTGGCAGGGGACGACGATCGGCACCGGGTTCGAGCCGAGCGCCGAGCCCGCCGCCCGGTGCGCCCGTGGGCTGCCGGCGGAGGCGGCAACCTGGGCATATGTCGAGGTTTCGCCGAACGGGATTCGCGCCGTCTCGACGAGGACCTGGCGGCGGAAGCCATGCGAAAGCGAGAAGTCGACCTCGACATCGAAGCGACGGCGGCGGCCCTCGAAGTATTGATCGAGCTCGCGACGCGCCTCGTCGAGCCGAGCCGGGCGCTCGAGCACCCGCGGCGAGACCTCGGCTGCGAGGCGGCCGAGAACCAGATCGGCGTCCTGGCTCGGAAAGCCGACCGTGACGAGCCCGCGCGGCGTCGCCGCCAGCAGCAGCTCGCCGAGGGGCGAGTCGGTGCGGGTGTAGGCGACGTCGAGCAGGCCATCGTCGTCCGCTCGGGCAACGACGCGGGACTTCAGCTCGGCGAGTTCGGTCATCGGACCAGCTCCTCTATCTCGGCTGAGCGGCGCCGCAGCGCGCGCAGGCCATCGTGGACTCGGCGGCGGGCGGCATCCTCGGTGCAACCGAGCGCCTCACCGACCTCGCGGTAGCGAAGCCCGCCCGCGTAGCGCAGCGCGACCGCAGCGCGCTGCCCCTCGGGCAGCTCGGCGACGACCCCCCACAGCGCATCGCGATCGGCGCCGCCGTTGAGCTCGGCGCCGGTGGCGGCGCGCTCCGGTAACTCGGCGAGGGGGCGTGGACGCCGTGCCCGCGCACGGTGGCTGTCGAGCGCCTTGCGACGAGCGATCGTCAACAGCCAGGCGCGCAGCTCGCGGCCGTGTTCGAGCCGCGGATAGGCGCGCAGCGCCGAGATGAAAGTCTCCTGAAAGCAGTCGTCGGCGTCATCGGGCCCGACCGTTCCGCGCAGGAATCGGTTGACCGTAGCCGCGTGCTCGTCAAGCACCGATTGAAACGGGGGAAGCTGTGCCCTTGCGACCACTGGACCAGTTAACGACACGAAGCGCGACAATGTGAGATCGAAGCCAGACGAAAGATGAAGATGCGGGAGATGAAACGAAGCTTGGTCGCAGTGGCGGCGCTATTCGCGGCGGCCGCGCTCGGCGCTCTCGGCGCCGCCGCGCTGGCGGGCGGCGACGAACCGCGGGACATCGTCATCGACGCGACGCGAGACCTTGGCGAGCTCGCGCTCGAGCCGGCCGAGGCGCCCGCCGGCGCGCTGCGGGCGAGCAAGGAGCAGAAGCTCGAGTTCTTTCAGACACCGGAGCCGCTCGAGATCCAACCGCTGACCGAGGAGGCGGCGACGCTTCCCTGTCCGAAGGACTACAAGGCGATCAACGGCTACTTCGTCTCACGAAACATCGGCATTTTCCTCGACCTGAACGCGCCCGAGATCGCTGCGCCGGTGCCCGGGGAGGGCGCGACGTCAACGCCGTCGAAGCGAAACTGGGTTATCGGAGTCTTCAACAGCTCCGAGACCGAGCCCGATCTAATCATCTTCGGCGTCGCCTGCCTGAACAAGGTGAAGTAAGGGCTGCCCGCCGGCGGCCCGCCGGCGTCAGATCCGGTAGCAGCTCGGATCACCGGCGGCGCGCTTGAGATCGCCGTCGTCGCTCAGCCGGACGATGACGAGACGGTCGCATTGGTAGTCGCCCTTCTTGTCGGTGCCGACGTTCGAGGCGACGCAGCTCACCCGGCGGGAAGCGAGCCGGCGGCAGTTCGCCGCGTCGGCGACCTTACAGTCCGAGTCGCGACGGCAGTCGCGCTCGGCGAGCTCCTTGGTCTCCTTCGATGCCTTGCCGATCGAGAGCACGTCTGCGCCCGACGCCGGCGCCGCGGCGAGCAGCGCGAGCATTGCAACGAAGGCGGTGCTGGCGACGGCCCTGCGCATCGCCGCCGAGGTTAGCGATCGCCGCGAGGGCCCGGAACGAACGAGGGCGGGTCCGGAGGCCCGCCCTCGCGCTACGACCTGCAAGCAACGGATTAGATGAAGAAGCACTCCCGGTTGCCCGTGACGTACTTGACGTTCCCCGTGCTGGTGACCAGCCGTACGAGAACGTTCCGCTCGCACTGCACCGCGGCACCAAAGCTGTCGGTGCCCTGGGTGATCGCGACGCAAGTGATGCGCCGGATCGCCTGGCGGCGGCAGTTGTCGACCCCATAACGCTCGCAACCCGGATCGCGGTCACAGTCGCGCTCCGCAACCAGGTTGGTGAGGGCGGAGGCCCGATTCCCGGACAGGACCTTGCCTGCCTGTGCCGTGGCGGCGAACGACACCGAAGCCGTCGCGGCCAGCACGAGCACAATCAGAACCTTTTTCACATCATTCCCTTCTGTACTGCCGCGACCATCGAACCGCGGCCTTCCCTGCCTCCCTCTGGCCCCCTGGGCTCCTAACCCGTCTGGCGTTTCGGAAGACGGCCGGAACCATTCCGGCTGGCGCGGATACTAAATGCTGCGATTGGCGGAATCAACCAGGTGGGTGCCGCAGGCGCGACAGATTCGCCGCTCCCGGGAGCCAAGCTCGTCGCCGCAGATCCTGCAGCGCTCGCGCCTGCCCCGGGCGAGGAGGAGGAAGACCGCAGCCGGAACGACGCCGATGAACCAGAGCATCGCGAGACCGGAGATCGTCGAGTCACGACCCAGCTCGCAGACGTGGAAGTCGGCCGGCCGGACGTCCCCGCAGCCACCCGTGAAGGCGACGATCGCGACCGTCACCGCCAGCGCCACCGTCCAGAGCACGACGAGCCATGCGACCTTCTTCGCCAGGCGGCTAACCCGCTACCAACCCTTCGAGCATTTTCGCGACCTCCATCGCGGCAGACTTGCGCTTGCCCTCCGAGAGCCATTCCCGCCTGAGCGGGCATTAACCGGAAGGTCCCTGATGGTATGGCTCTCTGAGCTACTCCGGCAGCCCGGCGGCTTCGAGGGCTTGGTCCCGGTCCTGGAAGACCTGCCACCGCAGGACCCTTCCATCACGCAGGCGGAATACGTGGATCGGGTGGAGTTCGACCTCGATACCCGTGTGCCGAGCCCGCCCCCCAAATGTGATCGCAATGATCAGGCAGCTTCGACGTTGCGCCGCCAAGGCTGAACGTCCCCGGTCCTGTAGGCCTCGTTGAGTGCCGCGATGCCTTCCCGCACAAGCTCGACGTTCTGCTCCGACATCGCCTACTCAGTATCACTGCTGGGGCCAAACAAGCAACCGAAAGGTCCCTGATGGGATGGCTCTCGAACCCGATGGCCGTTCAGGGGATTCTGCGCCTGCGAGGGATCATCAACCGAGAGATCTGATTTCGCGGAACCCACCTGGGAGGCAGGGGCTTGATCAGACGTCGAGATCCTCAAGCGCGTTCAGATACGCCTCGCTGAAGGTCGGGAACTGCGCGACGGTGTCGCGCAGAACCTCGATCGGCGTCTCTGTCTTCACGGCTAGCACGGCCTGATGGATCCACTCGCTGGCCAGAGGGCCAACGGCCCACGCGCCGACGAGGATTCCCCGCCCTCGATCCGCGAGAACGCCGAGCTCGCCGCCGACGCTCTTGCCATAGGTTTCCGTTCGGGCGACCCCCATCAGGTCCGCTCGGCCCTCGACCAAGTCGATCCTCTGCTCGCTCGCCTGTTCGCTCGTCAAACCGACGGCGGCGATTTCGGGATCCGAGAAGACGACGCGTGGGATCGCCCGATAGTCAGCGCGGACCTCGGCGCCGGCCACGTCCGCGCACGCCACCCGCGCCTGGTACTTGCCAACGTGGGTAAACATCGAGACCCCGGTTACGTCGCCGATCGCCCAGACGCCGTCGGCCGCACGGCATCGCTCGTCGATCGGTATCTCATCCCGATCACCAAGCTTGATTCCGATTGAGTCAAGGCCGAGACCGCGAGCACATGGGCGGCGGCCGGTAGCCACAATCAACCGCTCCGCGGCGATTGAGTCCCTGCTGTCGAGCTTGAGCGCGGGCCGACCATCCTGCATCGTCGCGCTGAGCGCACGTCGTCCAAGCCGAAGATCGACCCCGTCTTCGAGGAGCGCTCGCGCGATCAGCTCGCCGACGGCCGGGTCTTCACGATCGATCAAGCGTTCGGAAGCCTGGACGATCGTCACCGCGGCCCCATAGCGGCGCAGCATCTGACCCAACTCGATCCCGACCGGCCCCCCGCCTAGAACGATGACGTCCTGCGGAATCTCGGATAGCGTCGTCGCCTCCCTGTTCGTCCAATGGTCGACGGACTCGAGACCCTCGATTGGCGGGATCGTCGCGTCACTTCCCGTAGCGATCACGATCCGGTTGCTCTTCACCGTTCGCCCTTCGACTTCGATGACCCCTGGCGCCGTTATCCGTGCCTCCCCCTTCAACACCGTCACACCGCTCTTCTCGTAGCCTTCGACAGCGGAACTGTCGTCGAGATCCCTGATCATGTAGTTGCGGTACTTGACGACCTCGTTCCAGCGCTGCTCGGGTTCAAGCAGGCCCGGAGCTCGACGAGCCTCGGCCCTGGCCTCGGGCGGGCGAAGCAGGGTCTTGGACGGAATGCAGGCCCAGTAGGCACATTCGCCCCCGACCAGCTCCCGCTCCACGAGCGCGGTCCGAAGTCCCTGCTTGACGAGGCGAGAGACGGCAACCTCTCCAGCCGGCCCGGCACCAATCACGACCGCGTCGTACGTTTCGCTCATGCGCTGGTCCTTGCCGATGAGCTGATTGCCGCTGAGATCCACTCCTGCGGCGGCACACCAGATGTCTTCTCGTCGGTGCGATACAAGCGACACTTCAGGCCGTAGTCGCGTCGATCTCCAGCGGAGGGATCAACGTCTCGACCATCGATGCGTAACGTCGGCGAGCCGAGGAAGCGCTCGCGCTCGGCGGCTTCGACTGTTTCGACCCGCTGAAGCTCGATTTCATCATCGACGCCGGCGGAAGTGAGCAGTTCGCGGAGCCGGGGAAGCAACGACTCATAGCTCGGGCAGCCGTCGAAGTAGAGGAGCTCGATCTTCATCGCCCGCCTCCCGGCTGAACTCGGCAGGTCTGCCGTCGGCGCACGATCACGATTGCCACTAACAAGACCAGCGCGACCGCAGCAGCGCCTGCACCGATCAGCGGAGCGAGCGCCGCGCTCCCCAACGAAACGACGATGATCGGCAGCAAGACGCAACATGTCACGGCCAGTGCGCCGACTCCGACGGCGGCCAACGCTTCTCGCATCAGCAGCGTCCTCCGTCAACGGTCGCGCAGGCAGCGACGTGCTCGGCGTTATCGGCGAGGAGTCCCCGTCCGAGCGCCAGGACCTCCGAGACTCGTGAATCCGCAACGCGGTAGTAGACGGTTCGGTGCTCCCTCCGGGTGACAACGAATCCGCACCACCGCAGACAGCCGAGATGCTTGGAGACCTGCGGCTGAGGCAAACCGAGCCGCTTCACCAGCTCGCCGACCGAGACCTCGTCTTCGTCCAAGATCTCCAGCAGGCGAATCCGGGTCGGATCTCCGAGGGTCCGGAAGTACTTGGCGACCAAGTCGACTGCCGCCGGCGCCGGGTCGATCCGAAACGGAGAAGGAACCAAAACACTCATATGTCAATTGAAGCATATGAGCTGACACCTCTACAAGGCGCGCAGAGACAATCTGCGATGCGCCCCACGAGAGCAAGCAACCTCAAGGTCCCTAAGCCTCAATCCACCGATTCGCCGTCGGGTTGACGTAATTGCCGCTGCCGCGGTGTGAACGGCGAGGAACTGCAGACGGCGAGCGCCGGGAGGCTCCGCCGAGCCGAAGATCCGCTCCGCGCCGC
>JBPCRS010000145.1:0-3438 GCA_050996575.1 Solirubrobacterales bacterium | reverse complement strand
CGGGGTACTTGGCGCGCCAAAGCGCCAGCTGCCGGGTTGCCTCGCGCAGGACGAAACGACCGAGCGCCCTGATCTGGCCGCTTTCCTCGGCGATCGAGATGAACGCCGAGGGCATGATCAGCCCGGTCGGGTGGTTCCAGCGGACCAGCGCCTCGAGTCCGGCGACCTCACCGCTCGGCAGGTCGAAGATCGGCTGGTAGTGGACGACCAGCTCGTCGCCGTCGATCGCTCGCTTGAGATCGGACTCGAGCTCCATCCGGCGGACGATCTCCGCGTGCATCTCCTGCTCGAAGACCTCGTAGCGACCTCGACCGCGCGCCTTCGCCCGGTACATCGCGAGGTCGGCGTTGCGAAGCAGCGCGTCGGCGTCGTCGGCGCCGCCGGCGGTCGCGATACCGATCGAGACGCCGACGTGAATGTCGCGGCCGGCGATATCGAACGATGCTCGCAGCGCTTCGAGCACCCGCGACGCCGCGCGCACCGCATCGGCCGGCGCGCCGAGCTCCTCGAGCAGGATCGCGAACTCGTCACCACCGAAGCGGGCGACGGTGTCGGAGGGACGAATCGCGGCGGCGAGACGTGCGCCGACCGACCTCAACAGTTGGTCGCCGGCCGCGTGTCCGAGGCTGTCGTTGACAGTCTTGAACCCGTCGAGGTCGCAGAAGAGGACCGCGACCGGGGCGCCACCGCGGGCGAGCCGGGTGAGCGCGTGCTCGAGCCGGTCGATGAACAGCGCCCGGTTTGGCAGCGTCGTCAGCGAATCGTGGAACGCCTCGTGCGTCGCTTCCTCGGACGCGCGCGCGTCGTTGAGAGTGAGGCTGGCGTGCTCGGCGAAGGCGACGAGTAGGTCCTCCTCGCGCGGGCCGAACACGCGGTCCTCCGAACTCGTGCCGACGGCGATCGCGCCGGCAACCCGCCCACGCTCGTGCAGCGGGGCGGCCAGCGCCGCGCGCACGCCGTCGGCGGCGAACTCCGCCCGCGCCTGCTCGGGGTCGGCGAGCGCGGCCTCGACGATCCCGCCATCCTCGAGCGCCACCCGCGAGAAGAGGTCGACCGGGCGCGCCACTCGCCAGCGTTCGAGCTCTGGCTGCGAAGCGCCGATCGACGTGACGAGGCGCGCCAGGGCGCCATCCTCGGGACCGCGCAGGCGGATCGCGACGAAGTCGGCCGCGAGAGTCTCACGAACCCCGTCGGCGACGAGCTCGAGCACCTCTTGCAGCGCCGTCCGGTTGACGATCGCGCGCTGCAGCTCTGAAAGCCGCTCGAGCAGGCCCTGGCGCTCGCGCAGGGCGCTCAACAGGAGGGTGTTCTCGGCGCCCTGGCGCTCGCTTCGCAGGCGCAGAGCGCGCTCGGCATCGAGCAACTCGAGCGTCTTTAGGCCGACCGCGAGCACACGGGCGATCCCGCGGATCATGTCGATCTCGTCGGTGTCGAATGCTTCGGGGCTCGAGCGAGCGATGAGGAACCGATGGACGCCACCCTGCTCGAGCGGCACGGTGATCGCGGCGCACTCGCCGATGCCGGGCACCTCGATCGTCGCCGATCGGAGTCGCGAGGCCGCGGTCAGGGCTCGCGCCGGCAACTCGCCAACGGGGAAGCCAACGGCCGCGAGCACCTCCTCGCCCTCGACCAGCGCCGCAACCTCGGCGTCGAGGATCTCGGCCGCCCGCTCGACCGCGTGCGCGATCGCCCCTTCGTCGCCGGAAATCGACCCGACGAACGACAGGAATGCGCCGAGCTGTTGCGTCGACCAACTCTCGGAGGCCGATCCCATCAGCGATCTCCCGAACCACTGACCACGCTGCGAGTGTATGCGTGAGGAACCGCTCAGACGGGCGGCCTTTCCCGCGCCCGGAGTATCCTCGCCGCCGTGCAAGCCGGCGACGTCACCGACAACGATCACGAGCCCGTCGCCCTCGGCGAGGTCGCGCTCACAACTCGCGAGCAGGGGATGGTTGTCATCTCACTGACCGGCGAGCACGATCTGACTACCGCTCCGCTTCTGCGCGAGCGGATGGAGTCGGCTCTTGGCGAGCGCTGCTCGCTCGTCGTCGACCTCTCGGCAGCCGGCTTCATCGACTCATCGATCATCGGCGTCGTGCTCGAGGCGCGCCGCCTTGCCGACGAGAAGGGCGTCGGTTTCGCGGCAGCGCTTGACGGCGGTGAGCCGGCTGTGCGGCGCGTGCTCGAGGTCACCGGCCTCGATACCAACCTTCCAGTTCACCCGGACCTCGACGTCGCGGTCGAGGCGGCGCGGGCCGGAGCAAAGGACGCACAGTGAGCGAGGCCCTTGAACTGCGGGTCATCGTTGCCTCGAGGCCCGAGAACGTCGCTGTTCTCCGCCGCGCCATCTCCGGGATCGGCGAGGCCGTAGGCCTCGAGGATTCAAGCGTCGGCGATCTGCAGACAATCATCACAGAGGCCGCAATGAACGTCGTCGTCCATGCCTACGAGGAGGGTGAGGGCCCGCTCGAGCTGACTGCCTCGCGCACGGGTGACAGCCTCGAGGTTGCGATCCGCGATCGCGGCGCGGGGTTCCGGCCGTGGCCGGCCGACCCTGAGCGCGGGGACCTGCGGCTCGGCCTGCCGCTGATCGCGGCGCTGTCGGACGGCTTCGAGATTCGTGGCGGGCCCGGACAGGGAACCGAGGTTCGCGCGCGCAAGCGGATCATCGCTGTGCAGAACGGGGACGCGCGGGATGATGTGGCCGAAAGCCCGGGCGACGCGGCGCTGCTCTCCTTCGACGGTGAGGCAGCCGTGGGACCGGTGGTCTCGCGGGTGATCGGCATGCTCGCCAGCCGCGCCGACCTCTCGATCGACCGACTCGCAGACACGCAGCTCCTCGGAGACGCCGTCTCGGCAACGCCGCCGGGCGAGTTCGCCGCGGGCCGGATGGACATCGAGATCCGCGACCGCGAGGGTAGCCTCGAGATTCGAGTCGGCCCGCTCGTCGCCGGGGCCGCCAATCGCCTGCTCAAGGAGATGGAGCTTCCCGATGCCCTCGGCGGCTCATTGGGCAAGCTCGCCTCGAGGATCGAGGTCGAACCCGCCGGCGATGGCACCGAGCGGCTGCTGATCGAGGTCGACGACCCGTATCAGCGTCCCGCCGCCGGGAGCTAGTGGGTCTTCCAGAAACGTTGTGCCTGAAACGGCGAGACGCAGGCGCCGGCTGGCAAGGACGCAGGGAGCCCGCATGGCAGCGCCATGTGGGCGACTGAGGACGGAGCCACGGCGGCGAGCGGCGGCCGTCGTTTCGGGTGCAACGTTCCTGGGAGGCCCACTAGCTCCTCAGGCTCAGTCCCGGTCGCCCTCGGGCACCTGCTTGCGCAGGCGCTGCATCGTCGTTCGCAAGATTCGCTAGACGTGCATCTGCGAAACACCGATCCGCTCGGCGATCTGCGTCTGGGTCAGGTCCTCGACGAAGCGCAGTTGGAGCAC